>CAXTFU010000265.1:0-6600 GCA_964243385.1 uncultured bacterium
GCGCGGCGCCGCGGCCGGGTCGGCCTTCGCCGTGCTCGGCGTCGCGGCGGCGCTCGCGCTCGGCGCGCCGCAGCAGCAGCCCGGCTCGACGCCGCTCGACCCGGCCTCCGACGCCTTCGTCGCCGAGTTCGCCACGACCACCGGCGGCGGCACGCTCGGCAGCGGGAGCTCGCCGCTCGAGGGCTCCCTGACGGGCACCGCGTCCGTGACGACGTTCGCCCCGGTCCTGGGCCCCGCCTCGCTCAGCATCGGGGGCGAGAGGAGCACCCGGTGAGGCGGCTCGTCGTGCTTGCCGTCGGGGCCGGTCTGGTCCTCGTCGGCCTGCCGGCCCTCGCCGCGCCGACGGCCGCCCGCACCGAGGCGCCCCTGCACGCCGAGGACGACGCGCTCGCCGTGCTCGACCGCGCCGTCCGCGCCGGGCGCATGCTGGACTACCGCGGCACGCAGTACGTCGCGAGCTGGCAGCAGGCCTCCAGCGAGGCCGCCCTCGTCGAGGTCACCCACGCCCCGGGCCGCACCGCCGTGGTCCGCGAGGCGCCGCACGCCGGGCGCAGCGACCTGCGCACCGTGCCGACCGCGACGCTCGACCCGCGGCACGTGCAGCTGCTCGCCGCGTCCTACGACCTCGGCCTGGCCGGCACCGGACACTGCACCGGCCGCACGACCGACGTCGTCGAGGCGCGGCGCGACGACGGCCAGGTGGCCGGCCGCTTCTGGCTCGACCAGTCCACCGGGCTGCTGCTGCGGCGCGAGGTCTACGACGGGGACGGCCGGCGCCTGCGCAGCAGCGCGTTCGTCGACCTCGAGCTGCCGCCGCCGGGCCGGGCGCGCAGCGCCGCCCTCGTCGTCGCGCCGTCGGGGGACGCCGTCGCGGCGGCCGCCGTCGACCTGCGCGACGCCGGCTGGCACGTGCCGGACGGCCTGCCGCAGTCGTTCCGGCTCTACGAGACGCGGCTGTCGACGACGCGCTCGACCCGTCAGGTGCTGCACCTGGCGTACTCCGACGGGCTCTCGACGACGTCGCTGTTCGCGCAGCCGGGACGGCTCGGCTCGACGCCGCCGCAGGGGTTCCGGGCCGGCACCGTCGGCGGCCGGCCGGTGTGGCGCAGCGACGAGGCGCCGGAGCGCGTCGTGTGGAGCGGCGGCGGCCACGTCTGGACCCTCGTCTCCGACGCGCCGGAGGGCACGGTGCGCGCCGCGGTGCGGGCGCTCCCGCGCGACCCGGCGCCGCGCGACGGCGTCCGGCACCGGCTGCGGCGCGGGGTGCACCGGCTCGCCGCGGCCCTCAACCCGTTCGACTGACGAGCTGACGAGGACTTCACACCCGACGGGGAAGACTGGAGGGCGAGGCAGGCTGTCCTGTCCCGCCTCGCTGTCACCTCGGAGGAACCATGACCGACCCCCGTGCGCAGGGCCCTGCGAACGCCCCGCACGACCCCGCCTCCAGCGAGCCGCCCGCGCGCCCGTGGTGGTCGCGCTCCGACGAGTCGCGCGCGGACGACACCCGCCCGGGCGACGCGCGCGCCGACGACCAGTGGGGCGCACCGTCGGGCGGGTCCGCGGCAGGTGGCGGCGGGCAGCCCCCGTACGGCGAGTACGCCGCGCCGTCCTCCGTGCAGACGCAGGCCCCGCACGACCCGTGGAGCTCGCCGACGACCCGGGCCACCTTCCCGACCGGCGCGCAGCAGTGGGGCACGCCGCCGCCCACCGACACGATCGGCGGCCCGGTGTCGCGCCGCAGCGGCGGCGCCAAGCGCGGGCTCGGCGTGGCTGCGGCGGTCCTCGCCACCGCGCTGCTCGCCGGCTCGGCGGGCGGGCTCGTCGGGTCGCGCCTGGACGACGACGACCTGCTCGACCCGGGCGCGAGCCTGGGCAGCGGCTCGAGCTCGTCCGAGACCGTCGACCGCGCCCCCGACTCGGTCGCCGGCATCGCGGCGCGGGTCATGCGCAGCACGGTCAGCATCGCCGTGCAGGGCGCCGGCGGCAACGGCACGGGATCCGGCGTGGTCATCCGCAGCGACGGCTACATCCTCACCAACAACCACGTCGTGGCGTCGGCCGCGAGCGGCGGCTCGATCACCGTGACCCTCGACAACGGCGAGCAGGAGCTGCCCGCCGAGATCGTCGGGCGCGACCCGGTCACCGACCTCGCGGTGCTGCGCGTGCAGGGCGGTGACCCGCTGCCCGCCGCGACGCTCGGCCAGTCCCGGGCGCTCGTCGTCGGCGACCCGGTCATCGCGATCGGCTCCCCGCTCGGCCTGTCCGGCACGGTGACGACCGGCATCGTGTCGGCGCTGAACCGCACCGTCGACGTCCCGTCCGAGGACGGCGGCAGCCGCAACCCGCTGTTCAACGCGATCCAGACCGACGCCGCGATCAACCCGGGCAACTCCGGCGGCGCGCTGGTGAACGCCCGTGGCGAGGTGATCGGCATCAACTCCGCCATCGCCACCCTCGGCGGGGGCGGCTTCGGCGGGGGGCAGGGCAGCGGCAGCATCGGCGTCGGCTTCGCGATCCCGGTCGACGAGGCCCGCTCGGTCGCCGAGGAGATCATGCGCACCGGCGAGGCCACCCACCCGAGCATCGGCGTCTCGGCCACCACCGTCACCGACGACAACGCCCGCCAGGGGGCGCTCGTGCGCGAGCTCACCGACGACGGCGCCGCCGCCAAGGCGGGCCTGCAGCCGAACGACCTCATCGTGAAGGTCGACGAGGACGAGATCACGAGCGTCGACGAGCTCATCCTGGCCGTGCGGTCGAACCGCATCGGCGACGAGGTGACGGTGACCTACGTGCGCAACGGCGACACCCGGACCACGCAGGTGGTGCTGCAGGACCTGCAGCGGTAGCCGGCCCTCCTGCACCCGTCCGCTCCCGGGGGACTCGGCGGGCCCGTCCGCTGTGGCTGTCTGGCTGGGCTCTTGGCCGTCGAGTGGACGGCGGGCGACGGCCGTGTGACGGGCAGGAGCGGTCCGCCGCGGGCGCCCCGTCCCCGACGCGGCGGCCGTACGCTGTGGTCCGGTCGCGACGGAGGTGCCGTGTTCGAGAACCTGGGCTGGGGCGAGATCGCCGTCCTGCTGGTGCTCGCCCTGTTCGTCTTCGGGCCCGAGCGGCTGCCGTCCCTCGCCGCCGACGCCGGGCGGACGCTGCGCAAGGTGCGGCGCTACGTCAAGGGCATGTCCGAGGACCTCAAGAGCGAGCTCGGTCCCGAGCTGGGCGACGTCGACCTGACCTCGCTGAACCCGCGGACGTTCGTCACGAAGCACCTGCTCGAGGACGACGACGACGACGACGAGCCCGTGCGCCGGCCGCGTCCTCGGGCGCGGACGACGAGCACGCCGCTCGCGACCGGCGAGGCCGCGCCGTGGGACCCCGACACGACCTGAGGCCCCGCCGAGCCGAGGCAGGACCTGGCCGCCCGGACGGCGGGCCGGGCCCGCCCAGGACGGCTAGCGGCGGGCGGGGCTGAGGCCGAGCGACATGCCGGCCAGCCCGCGGGGCTTGCCGGTGAGCGCGCCGGTGATCCCGAGCAGCGCCCGCGAGGCGGCCGCCGTCGGGTCGGACAGCACGAGCGGCTGCCCGCTGTCGCCGCCCTCGCGCAGGCGCACGTCGATCGGGACCTGCCCCAGCAGCGGCACGGGCGCGCCGAGCCGGGTGCTGAGCGAGGTGGCCACGGCCTGGCCGCCGCCGGAGCCGAACACGTCGATGCGCTCGTCGCAGTGCGGGCACTCGAGGTAGCTCATGTTCTCCACGACGCCCGCGATGCGCTGGTGGGTCTGCAGCGCGATCGAGCCGGCGCGCTCGGCGACCTCCTGCGCCGCCAGCTGCGGGGTGGTCACCACGAGGATCTCCGCGCTCGGGACGAGCTGCGCGACCGAGATCGCGACGTCGCCGGTGCCGGGCGGCAGGTCCATGAGCAGGACGTCGAGGTCGCCCCAGTAGACGTCGGAGAGGAACTGCTGCAGCGCGCGGTGCAGCATCGGCCCGCGCCAGACGACGGGGGTGTTGTCCTTGGTGAACATGCCGATCGAGATGACCTTCACCCCGTACGCCGACGGCGGCATGATCATCGACTCGACCTGCGTCGGCCGGTGCTGGACGCCGAGCATGCGGGGCACCGAGAAGCCGTAGATGTCGGCGTCCAGGACGCCGACGTTCAGCCCGCGCTGCGCCATCGCGGCGGCGAGGTTGACGGTGACGCTGGACTTGCCGACGCCGCCCTTGCCGGACGCGACCGCGAAGACCTTCGTCAGCGAGCCGGGCTGGGCGAACGGGATGTCGCGCACCGGGTCGTCGCCGCGCAGCAGCGTCTGCAGCGCCTGGCGCTGCTCGGTGCTCATGACGTCGAGCTCGACCGCCACCCGCTGCACGCCGGGCAGCGCGCCGACCGCGGTCGTCACGCGCTCGGTGATGGTGTCCTTCATCGGGCAGCCGCTGACGGTCAGGTAGATGCCGACGCGCGCAAGCCCGTCCGCGTCGACGGAGGCGCTCTTCACCATGCCCAGCTCGGTCACGGGCCGGCGGATCTCGGGGTCGATGACGGTCGACAGGGCGGCCGTGAGCTGCTCGGACGTGGGCAGGGCAGTGGTCAACGCAGTCCTTCAGAGAGGGGCCCGGTGGCAGGGGTCGAGCGACATCCGGGCGCACCTCGATCCTACGTCCGGGCGGGGGAGCGGGCCCGGCGCTGCACCCGGCCCCTGTGCCTGCGGGTCAGTGGCCTGCCGGTTCAGCGGCCTGCCGGGTCAGGACAGCGCGGCGACGGCCGCCGCCGTGGCGAGCACGCGGCGCGCGTCCTCGACGTGCAGGTGCTCCACCATCCGGCCGTCGACGGTGACGACCCCCTTGCCGTCGCGCTCGGCCTGCTCGTACGCGGCCACCGTGCGCCGGGCCAGCTCGACGTCGGCCTCGTCCGGCGCCCAGACGCGGTTCGCCACCTCGACCTGCGAGGGGTGGACGAGGGTCTTGCCGTCGAAGCCGAGCTCGTCGCCCTGCCGGCACTCGCGCTCGAAGCCGGCGGCGTCGGAGACGTCGTTGAAGACGCCGTCGAGGGCCCGCACGCCCGCCTCGCGGGCGGCGAGCAGCACCTGCGCGAGGTGCGGCAGCAGCGGTGCGCGTCCGGGGACCGAGCGCGCGCGCAGCGCCTGCGCGAGGTCGTTCGTGCCGACCACGAGGGCCTCGACCTGCGGCGCGGCGGCGATCTGGCGGGCGGCGAAGACGCCGGCCGGCGTCTCGACCATCGCCCAGATGCGGGTGCCGGCGCCGACGACGGCGGCGACGCGGGCGACGTGCTCCGCCCCGCTCGTCTTGGGGAGCACCACGGCGTGCGGACCGGCGGCGGCCACGGCGCGCAGGTCGTCCTCGCCCCAGGGGGTGTCCAGGCCGTTGCAGCGGATGGTGAGCGTGCGCCGCCCGTACCCGCCGGACCGGACGGCCGCGCAGGCGGCCTCGCGGGCGGCCGGCTTGGCGTCGGGGGCGACCGCGTCCTCGAGGTCGAGGATGAGCGCGTCGGCGGGCAGGGTCCGGGCCTTCTCGAGCGCGCGGGCGTTCGACGACGGCAGGAACAGCGCCGAGCGCAGCACCTGCACGGCCGCGCCGGTCACCGCGTCTGCCCGGCGAGCGGTCGGACGACGTCCTCGGGGCTGCGCACGGCGGCAGGCTAGTGCGGGGCGGCCGGAAGGCAGGCGACACCCTGTGTGCGCACAACTACGCTGCACGGAGGATCCCCGGCCAGAGAGCGAGCTCATGTCCGCACTGCAGGGACTCACGACCGCCGAGCACACGGCGTGGCGCACGTTCCTGCGCGCGCATGCGACCGTGGTCCGCGCGCTGGAGCAGGAGCTGCAGGCCGAGCAGGGCCTGCCGCTGGCCTCCTACGACGTGCTGGTGCAGCTGTCCGAGGCGCCCGAGCGCCGGCTGCGCATGACCGAGCTGGCCGACCGGGTGCTGCTCTCGCGCTCGGGGCTCACCCGGCTCGCCGACCGCCTGGAGAAGGACGGGCTCCTGCGCCGCGAGGCGTGCCCGAGCGATGCGCGCGGGACGCTCGCGGTGCTCACCGACGCCGGCATGCAGCGGTTGCGGGCGGCCTGGCCGACGCACCTGCGCGGGGTGCAGCAGCACGTCACGAGCCGGCTCAGCCAGGACGAGATCGGGCAGCTGTCGGACCTGCTCGGCAAGCTCGTGCCGGACGGGTCCCCGCGCTGAGCGGTGCGACGCCCGAGCGCCGCGCGGTCCTGCGCGACGCCGTGGGCATCGGCGTCGCGGTCGGCGCCTACGGGCTGTCCTTCGGGGCCGCGTGCGTCGCCGCCGGCCTGTCGACGCTGCAGGCGTGCGCGCTCTCGCTGCTGCTGTTCACCGGCGCGTCGCAGTTCGCGCTGGTCGGCGTGCTCGGTGCCGGAGGCGGTCTGCTCCCGGCCGTCGCCGGGGCGCTGCTGCTCGGCACGCGCAACACGCTCTACGCCGTGCGCCTGTCCTCGCTCGTGCCGACCCGCGGGCCGCGGCGGCTGGCTGCCGCGCAGCTGACCATCGACGAGTCGACCGGCATGGCGACGGCCGCCCCCGCGGGCCTGGCCCCCACGGCCTTCTGGGCGACCGGCGCGAGCG
>CAXTFU010000266.1:0-6578 GCA_964243385.1 uncultured bacterium
GCGTCGAGCCGCGCGCGCAGGTCGTCGTCGCCGAGGAGGACCGCGCAGCGACGGGCGATCCCCAGCGCCAGCGACCCGTTGACGCGCAGGTTCTGCGGAGCCCGGTCACGCTCGCGCCAGGCGTCGTAGGGCAGCGTCTGCGCGGCGAGCACCGGGTAGAGCCAGGCGAAGTTCAGCACCACGACGGCGAGGTACGCGCCGATCCCCAGCGCCGCGGCGCGTCGCCGCCCCGGTGCGGCGCCGGGCCCGCCGAGCGCCCAGCCCGCGACGAGGGCCAGGCCCAGGCAGAAGAACGGCACCGCGGGCAGCGCGTAGAACAGGAACATCGTCCGGCCGTCGAGGTCGTCGCGCACCCACGGGCCGATGAGCAGGACGACCATGGCCAGGACCGCCGCCGGGCGCCAGTCGCGCCGGGCGACCCACAGCCACAGCAGCAGCACGGCGGCGACGACGAAGCCCCACCAGATCGCGGGCGTCCCGATGGCGAGCACCTCGCGCGAGCAGGACGCCGTCTCGCAGCCGTAGCGGCCGGGGCCGATGCCGGCCGGGTAGTAGAACGACACCGGCCGGGCCAGCAGCAGCCACCCGGCGGGGTGCGAGGCGTACGAGTGCGACTGCCGCAGCTCGTCGTGGAACGAGAAGATCTCGGCGTGGTAGTGCCACCACGAGCGCAGGCTGCCGGGCAGCAGACCGGCCGGCCCGCCCGCCGGGTGGTCCTGCGCCCAGTCGCGGGCCCAGCCCTCGTCGCTGGCGAACCAGCCCGCCCACGACAGCACGTACAGCGCGGCCGGCAGCACGACGAGGGCCGCCAGGCTCGCCGGCGTCGCCCGGCGCAGCACCGAGCGCAGCGGCGCCGGGACGCCCGCCGTCCGCCGGGCGCCGACCTCCCAGGCGAACGCGAGCAGGACCAGCGCCGCGACGGCGTACAGCCCGCTCCACTTCGTCGCGACGGCCGCCCCGAGGCAGGCGCCCGCGGCGAGCCGCCACGGCCGGACGCCGAGCCGCACCCGGTCCGCCCGCAGCGCGGCGTCGTCGGTGGCTGCGAGGCCGCGCCGCACGGCGTCCCGGTCGGCGACCAGGCAGGCGAACGCCGCGAGCACCCACATCGTCAGGAAGACGTCGAGCAGCGCGACGCGGCTCAGCACGAAGTGCAGCCCGTCCAGCGTCAGCAGCAGCCCGGCCAGGCACCCGAGCACCGTCGAGCCGGTCATCCGCCGGGTGACCCGCACGAGCACGACGACCGTCAGCGTCCCGGCGACGGCGGCCGCGATGCGCCAGCCGAACTCGTCGACGCCGAACAGGCGCAGGCCGATCGCGATGAGCCACTTGCCGAGCGGCGGGTGCACGATGAAGCCGGGCTCACCCGTCGGCGTGCACCGCCACTGGACCGCGGCGGACCCGCCCTCGGTCTCGAGCTCGACGCCGGCGCGCAGCAGGTTCTGGGCGTCGCAGGCGTAGTAGACCTCGTCGAAGATGCGCCCGGCCGGGATGTCGAGCCGGACGATTCGCAGCACCCCGGCCAGCAGGCCGACGAGCAGCGTCGCGGTCCAGCCGCCCCGGCCGTCCGTCGGCGGGAGGATCCGCGTGCGCCAGGACGCCGGGGCGGCGACGCGGCGTGCGGAGGCGGCGGCGTCCAGCGTCGCGGTCATGGGGGCCAGCGTAGGAGCGTGACCTGACCGCTGCAGGGCGTGATGCCTGAGGATGGACGGGTGCCCCTGGTCCTCGCCGGTGCGCCGATCGGCCGCGCCGACGACGCCAGCCCCCGCCTCGTCGCCGCCCTCGCCGGCGCCGAGCTCGTCGCCGCGGAGGACACCCGGCGGCTGCACCGGCTGTGCGCCGACCTCGGCGTCGCGCTGAGCGGACGGGTCGTCAGCTACTTCGAGGGCAACGAGGCCCAGCGGACGCCGCAGCTGCTCGAGGCGCTGCAGGCCGGGCAGCGGGTGCTGCTCGTGACCGACGCCGGGATGCCCACCGTCTCCGACCCGGGCTACCGGCTCGTCGTCGCCGCCGTCGAGCACGACCTGCCGGTGACGTGCATCCCCGGGCCGTCGGCCGTGACGACGGCGCTGGCGGTCAGCGGCCTGCCCACCGACCGCTTCTGCTTCGAGGGCTTCCTGCCCCGCAAGGCCGGCGAGCGGCACGCCCGCCTGGCCGAGCTGCAGGCCGAGCGGCGCACCTGCGTGCTGTTCGAGGCCCCGCACCGCCTCGCCGACGCGCTCGCCGACATGGCCGCCGTCCTCGGCCCGGACCGCCGCGCCGTCGTCTGCCGCGAGCTCACCAAGACCTACGAGGAGGTCGTGCGCGGCACCCTCCCCGAGCTCGTCGAGTGGGCGGCAGCGGGCGTCCGCGGCGAGGTCACCCTCGTGCTCGCCGGCGCCCCCGAGCCCGACGTCGAGCTCACCGCCGCCGAGCTGGTCCGCCTCGTCGGCGTCCGCGAGCAGGCCGGCCTGACCCGCAAGGAGGCCCTCGCCGCCGTCGCCGCCGAGACCGGCCTGCCCAAGCGCGACGTCTACGACGCCGTCGTCGCCGCCAAGCCCCGCTGACCCTGGCCATGGCCATGGCCATGGCCGTGCCCGTGCCCGTGCCCGTGCCCCTGCCCGTGCCGTGCCCGTGCCCCTGCCCGTGCCGTGCCCCTGCCCCTGCCCCTGCCCCTGCCCCGGGCCTGGCCCTGCCCCTGCCCCTGGGCCTGGGCCTTGGCCTTGGCCCCGGGCTGCGGTCGGGTGTCCGCCGGCAGCTGCGCTGGCCCGCACACATCGCGATCGCGAGCTCGGGGCCGCACGCGGGCGCCCCGTGCGGCTCGGTCCGGAACGGATCACGACGTGTGCCCGCTGGTAGCCCGGTGGGAGGAGCCCAGTCGCACACGGGGAGCAAGGGCCGAGCCGCCGACGCTGCGCGACTGTGCCTGCTGGGAGGCCCAGGTCGCGCCTCGACGCACGGCCTCGACGCGGCGCCCGTCCTCCTGCACACGTCGTGATCGCGCAGGCCCTCGACGCACCCGGCTGCGCGCATCAGGGTGACTGCAAGGGGATCACGACGTGTGCCCAGGAGACGTGGGCCGACGAGAGGTGTGCCCAGCGGGTGCCTTCGCCGACGGGACGTCGTCGTCGGCGAGTCCGCGAGAGGAGGGCCGACCTGCGGCCGGCTTGCACGGGACGATCACCTGCCAGAGCGATCCGCACCGGACTCGCCGGCGTGTCCGGTGCTGATCGCTCAGCCAGGTGATCACGGGGCAGCTCGGTCACCGACGACCTCCGTCCGAGACCTGCTCGACCGGCCCGCCGCAGGCGGACGCCCGACCGCAGCCCGAGCACGAGCCGGAGGGGACCGGAGACCCGGCAGGACCGTCGAGGCGCGAGGGACGAGCGCCAGGTCCGAAGGGTCACCGGTCCTCGGAGGCGGGCCCGGCCCAGCACCGGTCGCAACAGGCGGACCCAGCCACGACCACCCGCCGCGAACGCCCCGCCACGACTGCCCGCCGATACTGCTCGGTCACGACCGCCGACCGCCGACCGCCGACCGCCGACCGCCGACCGCCGACCCGCGGCCACGACCGCCCGCCGCGACCGCCCGACTCGCGACCGTCCAGCCGCGACCGCCCGACTCGCGACCCCCCGACTCGCGACCCTCCAGCGGCGACCGCCCAGCGGCGACCCCCCCGCCGCGACCGACCGCCCGCGACCGCCCCGCCGCGACCGTCGACTACGGCCGCCCACCCACCGCCGACCCCCGAGCCGCGGCCCAGAACTCCCACCACGCCGCTCACTACGCTGGCGGCATGTCCCGCAACGTGCTCACCGCGGTCGCCTGGCCCTACGCCAACGGCCCGCGCCACATCGGCCACGTCGCCGGGTTCGGCGTGCCCAGCGACGTCTTCAGCCGGTACCAGCGGATGGCGGGCAACCGGGTCCTCATGGTCAGCGGCACGGACGAGCACGGGACGCCGATCCAGGTGCAGGCCGACCGCGAGGGCGTCACGGCGCGCGAGCTCGCCGACCGCTACAACCGGGTCATCGCCGAGGACCTGCAGGGCCTGGGGCTGTCGTACGACCTGTTCACCCGCACCACGACGCGCAACCACTACGCCGTCGTGCAGGAGCTGTTCCGGACGCTGCACGCGAACGGCTACATCGTCGAGCGCTCGCAGCTGTCGGCGATCGACCCGACGACGGGGCGGGGGCTGCCGGACCGCTACGTCGAGGGCACCTGCCCGATCTGCGGCTTCGACGGCGCGCGCGGCGACCAGTGCGACAACTGCGGCAACCAGCTCGACCCGCAGGACCTCGTGGACCCGCGCTCGAAGATCGACGGCACGCCGCCGCGCTTCGTCGAGAGCGCGCAGTTCTTCCTCGAGCTGCCGGCCTTCGCCGACGCGCTGGGCTCCTGGCTGCAGACCCGCAGCGGCTGGCGGCCCAACGTCCTGAAGTTCAGCCAGAACCTGCTGGACGACCTCAAGCCGCGCGCCATCACCCGTGACCTCGACTGGGGCGTGCCGATCCCGCTGCCGGGCTGGGACGACCGCACCGACAAGCGCATCTACGTCTGGTTCGACGCGGTCATCGGCTACCTGTCGGCGAGCGTCGAGTGGGCCCGGCGCACCGGCGACCCGGATGCCTGGCGGCCGTTCTGGTCCGGTGACGCCGACGGCCGCTACTTCATGGGCAAGGACAACGTCGTCTTCCACTCGGTGATCTGGCCGGCGATCCTGCTCGGCGCGAGCGGTCAGCCGGCCGGGACCCCCGGTGCGTACGGCGAGCTCGCGCTGCCCAGCGAGGTCGTCAGCAGCGAGTTCCTCACGATGGAGAGCCGCAAGTTCTCCAGCTCACGCAGCGTCGTCATCTACGTCCGCGACGTGCTCGAGCGGTACGGCGCCGACCCGCTGCGCTACTACCTGTCGGTCGCCGGGCCGGAGACGAGCGACACCGACTTCACCTGGGACCAGTTCGTCACCCGCAACAACAGCGAGCTCGTCGCCGGCTGGGGCAACCTGGTCAACCGCTCGCTGTCGCTGGTGCACCGCAACCTCGGGGCCATCCCGCCGCCCGGCGAGCTGACCGGCGTCGATCACGCGGTCCTGGAGGCGTCGCAGGCGGCCTTCGGCTCGGTCGGCGCGCTGCTCGGCCGCTCCCAGCAGAAGGCGGCCGTCACGGAGGCGATGCGCGTCGTCGGCGAGGCGAACAAGTACCTGTCCGACCAGGCGCCGTGGAAGCTCAAGGACGGCAGTCCCTCGTCCGAGGCCCGGCGCGACACGGTCCTGCACGTCGCGCTGCAGCTCGTCGACGACGCCAAGGCGCTGCTGACGCCGTTCCTGCCGGCGTCGTCCGACGCGGTCGACCGGATGCTCGGCGGCGACCGGCCGTGGGCCGGCCAGCCCGAGCTGCGCGAGGTCGAGGACCTCGACGGCGGTCCGGGCTACCCGGTGCTCATGGGCGACTACGAGACCGCTGCGGTCTGGGCGTCCCGGCCGATCCGGGTGGGGCAGCCGATCGGTCCGCCGACGCCGCTGTTCACCAAGCTCGACCCCTCCGTCGCGGACGACGAGCGGCGCCGGCTCGAGGACGGCGAGTGACCGCACCAGCGCCCGAGCCCGCAGCCGGCTCGCGCCGGACGCGCGACACGGGCCGGCGTGGCGACCCCCCGCCGCTGCCGGAGCCGCTGCCCGTCCCGGTCCTGGACAGCCACGCCCACCTGGACATCATGGGCGTCGACGTCGACGCGGCCCTCGACGCGGGCCGCGCGGTCGGCATCGACGTCGTCGTGCAGGTCGGGGTCGACGTCGCGTCGAGCCGCTGGTCGGCCGAGCTGGCGGCGCGCTACGACGACGTGCACGCGGCCGTCGCCCTGCACCCGAACGAGGCCGGACGCGGCGTCGCGACCGACGAGGCGCTGCGCGAGATCGAGGCGCTGGCCGCGCTGCCGCAGGTGCTCGGCGTGGGGGAGACCGGCCTCGACCACTTCCGCACCGAGACGGCGGACGGGCACCGCCTGCAGGAGGAGTCGTTCCGCGCGCACATCGCCATCGCGAAGCGGACGGGCGCGACGCTGGTCATCCACGACCGCGACGCGCACGACGACGTCCTGCGGGTGCTGCTCGACGAGGGCCCGCCGGACCGGGTGGTGTTCCACTGCTTCTCGGGCGACGCCGCGATGGCGCGCACCTGCGCCGAGCACGGCTTCTGGATGAGCTTCGCCGGCCCGGTCACCTTCACGCCCAACGGCGGGCTGCGCGAGGCGGCGGCCGGAGCCCCGGCCGAGCTGCTGCTCGTCGAGACCGACGCGCCGTTCCTCACGCCGATGCCGTACCGCGGGCGCCCGAACGCGCCGTACCTCGTCCCGCTGACCGTCCGGTCGCTCGCCGAGACGCGGGGCGCCGCGCTGGACGAGCTCTGCGCCGTGCTCGCCGCGAACGGCCGGCGGGCGTTCGGGTACGGCGGCTCGACCGGCGCGAGCTGACCGCACCCGCACCGACGGGCGACCGGCGCCACGGCCGCAGCCGGTGCCCCGAGCGGGTGATCCGACGCCAGGGCCGCAGCCGGTGCCCCGGGCGCGGGCGACCCGGTGCCCGGGCCGCAGCCGGCGCC
>CAXTFU010000267.1:0-270 GCA_964243385.1 uncultured bacterium
CCAGACGTCCTTCGCGTCCTCGCCCTCGGCGAGCGCCTGCTGCACCGTGCGGCTGCCGAGCGTCGACAGGACCTGGTCGGCGGCGTACGAGCGGGCGTAGGCGGCGCCGAACCGCGCGTCCATGCGTCGCCAGAACTCGGTCAGCCGCACGGCTCCCACGATAGGCACCCGCACGACAGGCACCCGGTGCGGCGCCGGCGGCAGCAGCCACAGCGGCACGATCGACAGCCCGGCGAGCGCCGCCAGCCGGTCGCCCGCGCTGCTGCGCTC
>CAXTFU010000267.1:280-6545 GCA_964243385.1 uncultured bacterium
GCGGTGGACCCGTCCGACGCCGACCCCCGAACGGGTGCGGCAGCGACCGGAGTGGAGCCGCCGCCAGCGGGGAGGCTGCTCGCATGGACGTCGACGTCGTGCACGCACCCGACCGCAGCCGCTTCGAGGCGCAGGTGGAGGGCCAGACCGCCGTCCTCACCTACGAGGTCGAGGGGAGCACGGTCGCGATGACCCACACCCTCGTGCCGCGCGAGCTCGAGGGACGGGGCATCGCCGGCCAGCTCACCCGCACCGCCGTCGACTGGGCACGCGGTGCGGGCCTCGAGATCGACCCGCAGTGCTCGTACGTCCGCTCGTGGCTGCAGCGCAACGGCTGAGCGGGCGCACCTGACGGGCGGCCGACCCGTCGGCGCGCGAGGATGAGCGGATGACCGCGCTCGACCGCTTCTCGCCCGCGACGCAGGCGTGGTTCCGCGGCGCCTTCGAGGCGCCGACGCCGGCGCAGGACGGCGCGTGGGACGCCATCTCGTCCGGCCGCGACACGCTCGTCGTCGCCCCGACCGGCAGCGGCAAGACGCTGTCGGCGTTCCTGTGGTCGCTCGACCGGCTGGCCTCGACGCCGGTGCCGGAGGAGCCGCGGCACCGCTGCCGCGTCCTGTACGTCAGCCCGCTCAAGGCGCTCGCGGTCGACGTCGAGCGCAACCTGCGCGCGCCGCTCACCGGGATCCGGCAGGCGTCGCAGCGTCTCGGGCTGCCGGTGCCCGACATCGCGGTCGGGATCCGCTCCGGCGACACGCCCGCCGACGAGCGCCGGCGCTTCAACAAGGTGCCGCCGGACGTGTTCATCACGACGCCGGAGTCGCTGTTCCTCGTGCTCACCTCGGCGGCCCGCGAGTCGCTGCGCGGCGTCCAGACCGTCATCGTCGACGAGGTGCACGCGGTGTCGGGCACCAAGCGCGGCGCCCACCTCGCGCTGTCGCTCGAGCGGCTCGACGAGCTGCTCGAGCAGCCCGCGCAGCGCATCGGGCTGTCGGCCACGGTGCGGCCGATCGACGAGGTCGCGCGGTTCCTCGGCGGCGCCCGCGAGGTCGTGGTCGTGCAGCCGCCGAGCACCAAGACGATCGAGGTGCAGGTCGTCGTGCCCGTCGACGACATGGCCGCGCTCGGCGAGTCGGCCGGTCCGGTGCGCGGCGGGTCCGCGGCGGGCGCCGAGCCCAAGGCGTCGATCTGGCCGGCGGTCGAGGAGCGCATCGTCGACCTCGTCGAGCAGCACCGCGCGACGATCGTGTTCAGCAACAGCCGCCGCCTCGCCGAGCGGCTGACCAGCCGGCTCAACGAGATCGCGACCGAGCGGCTGTACGGGACTCCCGACCTCGAGCCGCAGGTGCTCGACGTCGACCGGCCGACCGGGTCGAGCGGGGTGAAGCCGGACGGGCTGTCGTTCGTCCGCGGGCCGGCCGCGCACCCCGGGCAGGGCGGCGTCGGCACGGGGTCGGGCGCCCCGCCCAAGGCCGGCTGGGGCAACGGGACGGCGGCCGACGCGCCCGGCGTCGTCGAGATCGCCCGCGCCCACCACGGCTCGGTCTCGCGCGAGCAGCGCTCGCAGATCGAGGAGGCGCTGAAGTCCGGACGCCTGCCCGCCGTCGTCGCGACGTCCAGCCTCGAGCTCGGCATCGACATGGGCGCCGTCGACCTGGTCGTGCAGGTCGAGTCGCCGCCGTCGGTGGCCTCCGGGCTGCAACGGGTCGGCCGCGCCGGCCACCAGGTCGGCGCGATCAGCCGCGGGATCATCCTGCCGAAGTACCGCGGCGACCTCGTGCAGTGCGCCGTCGTCGCCGAGCGGATGGTCGACGGCGGCATCGAGGCGACGACCTACCCGCGCAACCCGCTGGACGTCCTCGCCCAGCAGATCGTCGCGATGTGCGCGCTCGAGTCGTGGCAGGTCGACGACCTGGCCGCCGTCGTCCGCCGGGCGGCGCCCTTCGCCGGGCTGCCGCAGTCGGCGCTCGAGGCGGTGCTCGACATGCTGTCCGGCCGCTACCCGAGCGACGACTTCGCCGAGCTGCGCCCGCGCATCACCTGGGACCGCGTCACCGGCACGCTGGCCGGCCGCCCCGGCGCGCAACGGCTCGCCGTCACGAGCGGCGGCACCATCCCGGACCGCGGCATGTTCGGGGTGTTCCTCGTCGGCGAGAAGGGCTCGCGCGTCGGTGAGCTCGACGAGGAGATGGTCTACGAGTCGCGCGTCGGCGACGTCTTCCTGCTCGGTTCGAGCGCCTGGCGCATCGAGGACATCACCCACGACCGCGTGCTCGTCACGCCCGCCCCCGGCCAGCCCGGACGGATGCCGTACTGGCACGGCGACGCCGCCGGGCGTCCGGTCGAGCTCGGCCGCGCGCTCGGCGCGTTCCTGCGGGAGGTCTCGGCGCTCAGCCCCGAGGACGCGCAGGCCCGGCTCACCTCGGCGGGGCTCGACGCGAGCGCCTCGACGAACCTGCTCGCCTACCTCGCCGAGCAGCGGGAGGCGACCGGGACACTGCCCGACGACCGGACGATCCTCGTCGAGCGGTTCCGCGACGAGCTCGGCGACTGGCGGCTCGCCATCCACTCGCCGTTCGGCGCGCAGGTGAACCAGCCCTGGGCGCTGGCCCTGTCGGCCCGGCTGCGCGAGACCTACGGCGTCGACGTGCAGTCGATGCACTCCGACGACGGCATCGTCGTGCGGCTGCCCGAGACCGAGGAGGCGCCGGACGGCTCGGTCGCCGTGTTCGCGCCCGACGACGTCGAGCCCGCCGTGCAGGCCGAGGTCGGCGGCAGCGCGCTGTTCGCCAGCCGGTTCCGCGAGTGCGCGGCCCGCGCGCTGCTGCTCCCCCGGCGCAACCCCACCCGCCGCACGCCGCTGTGGCAGCAGCGCCAGCGGTCGGCGCAGCTGCTGAGCGTCGCGTCGCAGTACGGCAGCTTCCCGGTCGTGCTCGAGACGATGCGCGAGGTGCTGCAGGACGTCTTCGACGTGCCCGGCCTGGTCGGGATCATGAAGGACGTCGAGGCCCGGCGGGTGCGCCTCGTCGAGGTCGAGACGCCGTCGCCGTCGCCGTTCGCCCGCTCGCTGCTGTTCGGGTACATCGGCGCGTTCATGTACGAGGGCGACGCCCCGCTGGCCGAGCGGCGGGCGCAGGCGCTGTCGCTCGACTCCGCGCTGCTCGCCGAGCTGCTCGGGCAGGCCGAGCTGCGCGAGCTCATCGACGCGGACGCGATGGACGAGGTCGAGGCGGAGGTGCAGCGCCTGACCCCCGAGCGCCGCGCCAAGGACCTCGAGGGCGTCGCCGACCTGCTGCGCATGCTGGGCGACCTGTCGACCGACGAGGTCATCGCCCGCGGCGGCGAGCCGGCCTGGCTGGTCGAGCTGGAGAGCGCCCGTCGGGCGCTGCGCGTCCGCATCGCCGGCCAGGAGCGCTGGGTCGCCGTCGAGGACGCCGGCCGGCTGCGCGACGCGCTCGGCGCGGCCCTGCCCGTCGGGGTCGCCGAGGCCTTCCTCGAGCCGGTCAAGGACCCGGTCGGCGACCTCGTGTCGCGCTACGCCCGCACGCACGGGCCGTTCTCCCCGTCCGACGTCGCAGCCCGCTTCGGCCTCGGGACGGCCGTCGTGGACGGCGCGCTCGCCAGGCTGTCGGCGTCCGGACGCGTCGTGCACGGCGAGTTCCGCCCCGGCGGCACGGGGCTCGAGTGGTGCGACGCCGAGGTGCTGCGCTCGCTGCGGCGCCGCTCGCTCGCCAAGCTGCGCAAGGAGGTCGAGCCGGTCCCGCCCGACGCGCTCGCGCGCTTCCTGCCGCAGTGGCAGGGCATCTCGACGTCGTCCGGCCGCGGGACGGACGCCCTCGTCCGGGCGATCGAGCAGCTGCAGGGCGCCGCCGTCCCCGCGTCGGCGCTCGAGACGCTCGTCCTGCCGTCGCGGGTCGCCGGCTACTCGCCGGTGCTGCTCGACGAGCTGACGACGACCGGTGAGCTGCTGTGGGCCGGCGCCGGGTCGCTGCCCGGCAACGACGGCTGGGTGTCGCTGCAGCTCGCCGACAGCGCCGACCTCCTGCTGGCGCCGGAGGGCGAGCTGTCGCCCACGCCGCTGCACGAGGCGGTGCTGTCGGCGCTCGAGGGCGGCCAGGCGTTGTTCTTCCGGCAGCTGTCCGACCGGGTGGGCAAGCTGCTGCCCGACGGCTCGGGCATCGTCGACGACAGCGCCCTGTCGACGGTCGTGTGGGAGCTGGTCTGGTCCGGCCACCTCACCAACGACACGCTCGGGCCGCTGCGCGCGCTGCTCGGCACCGGCCGGACGACGCACACGTCCAAGCGCGCACCCGTGCGGCAGCGCTCGCGCTACGGGCGACCGGTGATGCCGACCCGGTCGGGTCCGCCGACCGTCGCGGGCCGCTGGTCGCGCCTGCCCGACCGCGACACGGACACCACCCGGCGCACGCACGCCCTCGCGGAGGCGCTGCTCGACCGGCACGGCGTCGTCACCCGCGGCGCGGTCATGGCCGAGCGCGCGCCGGGCGGGTTCGCCGCCGTCTACACCGTGCTGAAGGCCTTCGAGGAGGCCGGCCGGGTGCGCCGCGGCTACTTCGTCGAGGGGCTCGGCGCCGCGCAGTTCGCCGCCCCCGGCGCCGTCGACCGGATGCGCGCGCTCGCCGCCGCCAAGCCCGCGTCGGACGAGCCGCTGTGGGAGACCGCCGTCCCGGGCGGCTGGGACGTCTCGACCAGCCGCCAGCGGCAGCGCCGCGACGAGGCCCGCGCCGTGGTGCTCGCCGCGACCGACCCGGCCAACCCCTACGGCGCGGCGCTGCCCTGGCCCGACCGGACCGGCGGCGAGGACGACAAGGGCGGCCACAAGCCCGCCCGCAAGGCAGGGGCGCTCGTCGTGCTCGTCGACGGCGCGCTCGTGCTCTACGTCGAGCGGGGCGGCAAGACGCTGCTGTCGTTCCGCGACGACGAGTCGTGCCTGCCCCCGGCGGTCGACGCGCTCGCCCTCGCCGTGCGCGACGGCGCGCTGGGCAAGATGACGGTGACCAAGGCCGACGGCGAGGCCGCGCTCACCTCGCCGCTCGGCCTGGCGCTCGAGGCCGCCGGCTTCCGTCCGACGCCGCGGGGGCTGCGGCTGCGGGCCTGACGGCGGTCCGGGGTCGGCCGCGCGACGGCGCTCTGCCTGAGGGGTGGGCATCGGACACGCCGGGGTGTCCGGTGCGGGACGCTCGGGCGAGTGGTCGGTGGCGGGGCTGCTGCCGGACGGCGCGCCGCAGAGGACCGGGTGCCGCAGCGGATGGGCATGGTCACGCCTGGTTCACCGGGCGCGTCCGACGGGGACATGCCGGTCGGCAGGCGAGCCGGGCGTGGCGCGTCCGACGGCTCATGCCGGTCAGCGGGCGAGCCAGGCTTGGCCGGCGCGTCAGCAGGGTTCATGCCGACGGGCTGGCGAGCGACCTTGATCTTCCGCCTGAGGGATCCGCACCGGACACGCCGGCGTGTCGGGTGCGGACCGCTCGGCCGGATGATCAGGGCCGTGAGGTCCCCGGACGACGCCGCCGCCGAGGATCGGCATGATCACGCCCGGCTGGCCGGGCGCGTCCGGCGGGATCATGCCGGTCGGCAAGCGCGAGCGGGCGGGTCGGGCGCATCCGACCGGGAATGGGCCGGTAAGCAAGCAAGCCGGGCGCTCTGGACACGGGTCGTGCCGACGGCTGCGCGAGCTCGGGCGAACGGCCGCGCGAGCAACGTCGATCTTCTCCCCGAGGGATCAGCACGGGACACGCCGGCGTGTCCGGTGCGGATGCCTCGGCCAGATGATCCACGCCGCCGTGGGGCCGCCGGACAGAACCGCCGCAGAGGATCGGCATGATCACGCCCGGATCGCCGCGCGATTCTGACGGGATCATGCCGATCGCCCACAGCCCCTGTGCCCAGGCAGCGCGTCGCGACGGGATCATGCCGATCGACTGCAGCCCCCGTGCCCGGGCAGCGTGTCGCGACGGGATCATGCCGATCCCCCGCAGCCCCCCGCGCCCGTGCAGCGTGTCGCGACGGGATCATGCCGACGGCCGCCGACGCCGGGGCGGACCGGCCGCTGCTCCGTCTCCGCCGCCCGTGCGGCCCGACCGATCCACCGAACGGCCGCCCGACCGCTCCGACCGCCCCGACCGCCCGCCGCATCCGGCCCCCCGCCCCGGGCCCCGCCCCTCCCGGCCCGGTGACACCGAACGGCTCGCCCGCCCGACCCACCGAACGGCCGCCCGACCGCGCCGGCCGCCCCCCGCCCCGA
>CAXTFU010000268.1:0-6534 GCA_964243385.1 uncultured bacterium
GGCGCCGACCTGTCCCGACTGCCGCGCCGCCTCGTCCGGGCCGTCGACCTGCCAGGAGTGCCACCTCGCCCACGGCACGGTGCAGGACGGGCTGCGCGCCCTCGGCGTCCTGGGTGACAAGCACATCCCGGCCGCCTACCTGCGCGCCTCGCCGCAGCAGCGGCAGGCGCTGCTCGCCGGTCTGATGGACACGGCCGGCACCGTCACCACGACCGGAGACCTGCAGCTGGCGGTCACCTCGGAGCGGCTGGCGCGCGAGGTCCAGGAGCTCGTCGTCAGCCTGGGGCACCGGTGCACGACCACCTCCGAGCGCGGGCGGGACCGGTCGGAGGACTCCTCCACCTGCTTCACGGTCAGCTGGACGACCGACGAGCGGACTTTCCGCGTGCACCGCAAGCACCTCGCGCACAAGGAGCGCAGCCGGACGACCCCGGCCCAGCTCGGTCAGCGCTGGATCACCGCGGTGACGCCGGTGCCGCCCGTCCCCGTGCGGTGCGTCGAGGTGGACAACGCCGAGCACCTCTACCTCGCCAGCCGAGCCATGATCCCGACCCACAACTCGACGCTGGGTCTTGACATCGCCCGTGCCGCGTCGGTGAAGACCGGGCTGCCGAGCGCGATCTTCTCGCTCGAGATGAGCAAGACCGAGATCACCATGCGTCTGCTGTCCGCCGAGGCGCGGGTGCCGCTGCACCACATGCGCTCCGGCACGATGACCGACGACGACTGGAACCGCCTCGCCCGGCGGATGGGCGAGGTGGCCGAGGCGCCGCTCTACATCGACGACTCGCCGAACCTGACGATGATGGAGATCCGCGCCAAGGCCCGCCGGCTGCGCCAGCGCAACGACCTGCGCCTCATCGTCATCGACTACCTGCAGCTGATGAGCGGCAACAAGAAGGCCGAGAGCCGCCAGCAGGAGGTCTCGGAGCTGTCCCGGTCGCTGAAGCTGCTCGCCAAGGAGCTCGAGATCCCCGTGATCGCGATGAGCCAGCTCAACCGTGGCGCCGAGCAGCGCACCGACAAGAAGCCGCAGATCAGCGACCTGCGTGAGTCCGGGAGCATCGAGCAGGACGCCGACATGGTGATCCTGCTGCACCGCGAGGACGCCTACGAGAAGGAGAGCCCTCGCGCGGGGGAGGCCGACTTCATCGTCGCCAAGCACCGCAACGGCCCGACCGCGACGATCACGGTGGCGTTCCAGGGCCACTACAGCCGGTTCGTCGACATGAACCCCGCCTGAGCCGGCCGGCCTGGACGTGCCCGCGGCCGGTCAGGCGCGCTCGTACAGCGGGGCGGCGTGCAGCAGGTGCTGGCGGTGGTCGGGCGGCAGGTCGTCAAGCGCCATCACCAGCAGCGGGATCGGCGATGCGGCACCCGCCTCGGCGAGGAGCTCGGCTGCCTCCCGGTCGCGCGCGGGGTCGTCGACCTCGTGGACGACCAGCAGCTTCGGCTCGGCGTCCGCCACCTGGTACTGCAGGCGCCACAGGCGGCGCAGCCACGGCGCCGGCGTCGCGGCGTCGCGCAGGCGCTGCACCAGCTCGACCGGCTCCTGCGCCGGCTCGCCGGTGGCCGTGACCGCCCCGACCGGGAACGGCCTGCCGGCCTCGACGACCTCCCGGACCCGGGCGGCGGGCACGTGCACGGGCGTCGGGGACCGCGGGTCGACGAGCAGCCCGGTGTCCGGCGGGACCCTCGTCAGCAGCTCCGCCACCTGCATCGTCACCAGGGCATGTCCCTCGGGCTGGTCGGCCCGCGCGGCCCCGACGTCGGTGAAGGCGACGACGGCACGCTCACCGGCGACCTGGGTGAAGGCCGGCGCCGGTCCGGTGGGCGTGCTCGCCACGATTAGCAGGACGCGGCTGTCGGCCAGCCGGAACACCGACGAGGCGATGCCCGGGTCGGTGTGCCGGTGGCCGGCGCTCGGCAGGTCCGACGGGGTGCTCACCGCAGGAGTGTGCCCGTCCTGTCCCGGTCGGCTCGATGAGCTGCAGGCGGGTACCACGAACACGCTCTGCAATCGTGTCGTGCGACTCAAGTCACGCGCACGGGAAGCCGAGGGAGGCCTCACGGTGTCGTACCGGGAGGGTTCACTCCTCCGGGGGTCCAGATCAGCGGAACGGCACGAGGACGGAGGACGACGTGACGAAGGCCCGGCGCTCGGCCGTGCGGCGAGGTGCCCTCGTCGTGCGCACGGCCGCGCTCGTCGCGCTCGCGTCCGTCACCACGGCAGCGGTCGTCGTGCTCGGCACCTCCTCCGGTGAGGACCTCGCGCTGCCGGTGCCTGGTGCCCTGGGCGCCGCCAGCGGAGCCGTCGAGCTCCCCGCGCAGGGCCCGACGCTGTCCACCGAGCCCGGCGACCGGCCGGACGACGTGCCCGGCCGCGCCGAGCGCTCGTTCCCCGGGTCGGGCACTGGCGCGGAGGGCCCCGACGGCTCGGACGACACCGTGCGCCACGGCACGCAGGACGGGCGGGTGCCGACGGTCGGCGCCCGGCCGTCCGGCAGCGGCCCCGCGGGCCCTTCCAGCCCTGCCCGCAGCGGCCCGAGCGGCAGCTCGGTCCACGGCTCCACCGGCGCCGCGGCGACCGGCTCCGGCTCCGGCTCAGACGGCGCCGCCTCCGGGCTGGGTGACGGGCCCCGGGCTGCCGTCGTGCCCGGCGGCGCAGCTCCGGTCCCGGCCGAGACGCCTGCCGCGTCCCCCGAGCCGACCTCGTCCGCTCCGTCCGTCGAGCCGGCACCGTCGGTCACCGCCGCGCCTGCCGGCCCGCCGGTCGCCCTCCCGTCCGCCGAGCCGTCCACCCCCGGCGAGTCGGCCACGCCGACCCCGTCGCCCAGCCGCACGCGTGGCGCGCATGGCGACCGCCCGACGGCGAGGCCGGAGGCGGACGGGCCCAGCCCGTCCGCGACCGCGACGCCTCGGACGCCGCGGCGCGACCGGCCCGAGGGCGAGCGGCCGGCCCGGCCGAACCGGCCGGACGCTTCGCCGAGCGCCGGCGCCGCAGAGCCCGGCTCGCCCTCACCGTCGAGCACCGCCAGCGCCCGCCCGGCGCGACCGTCCCGCCCGGCGCCCACCCGCCCTGTCTCGCCGAGCCCGGTCGCGCCCGGTGGGGTGCCGGCCAGCCCGGTGCCTGGCGAGGTGCCGGCCAGCCCGGTGTCCGGTGAGCTGCCGGCAAGCCCGATCGCACCCGGCGAGGTGCCGGCCAGCCCGGTGCCCGGTGAGCTGCCGGCCAGCCCGGTGCCGACCAGCCCGGTCGCGCGCAGTGCGGCGCCCGTCAGCCCGGTCGTCCCGGCTCCGGTCGACCCGGGCACCGTCCCGAGCGCTGCACCGCTGACGCCGACGCCGGTCGCTCCGGACACGGCGGCCGTCCCACCGGTCGTGCAGGTCCCCGCCACGCCGGTCGAGGCACCGACGCCAGCGGCACCGGCGCCGACGGCTCCGGTGACCGCGGCTCCGGTGACCGCGGCTCCGGTGGTCCAGCCCACACCGGTCGTCCCGGCCCCCGGAGCCCCTGTTCCTGCGGCGCCTGCTCCGATCGCCCCGGCCCCTGCGGCCCCGGCACCCGCCCCCGACGGCACGACGGCGGCCCCAGCCGCACCGCCGCCTGCGGTCGAGCCGGCACCCGTACCCGCGCCGACGACGCCCGCCGTCGGTGAGCCGCCTGCGGTCACCGCACCAGCCGACCGCGGCACGGTGCGCGAGACCCGCCGTGAGTCCCGGGAGCAGCGCAGGGCCGGCCGCAGCACCCGACCCGACGCTCGCCGAGCGACGCCAGCGCCTGCCACGTCCTGACCGCGCCACTCACCGCCTGCGGCGCTGGCCCGCGCGGCTGACCACAGCCACAGCAGGTCGCACTGGGCCGCCCCGGACGCAAGGGGCCGCACCGGGCCGCACCGGGCCGCACCGGGCCACCTGGCTGCACCGGGCCGCTGGGCTGCACCGGGCCGCTGGGCTGCACTGGGCCGGCATGGCTCCACCTCGCTCCGGGCCGCACCGGCCTGCACCGGACCGGCATCCAGCTCCACCCGGCCGCACCAGGGCCGGCCCCCGACCCTGCCGCCTCACCCGTCCGGGCGACCTGAGCACGCGACGCACGCCGCAGGGAGACCTTGCTCACACGATCTGCGACGATGGCGGCGGTCCGTCGTCCGCACACCCTCGCGGCCGGTCCGGACCGTCCGTTCCCGCCGCGTCCCGGTGACCCCGGTGCCGGTGCCGACGCCCGAGGAGATCCGTCCGTGCCCCCTGCGAACGTGCCACCCGCCAGCACGACGTCCGCGGGCGTGCTGCCCGAGCCCGTCGGTCCGCCGCCGGTGGCGGGCAGCCCCGACGACCCGGTCCAGCTCCTCACCCCCGAGGGTGAGCGGGTCTTCCACCCCGACTACGACGTCGACCTCACCGACGCCCAGTACCGCGAGCTCTACCGCGACCTGGTCCTCGTCCGCCGCATCGACGTCGAGGCCACCGCCCTGCAGCGCCAGGGCGAGCTCGGCATCTGGGCCGCGCTGCTCGGCCAGGAGGCGGCGCAGGTCGGCAGCGGCCGCGCGATGCGCCCGGAGGACTTCGCCTTCCCGACCTACCGCGAGCACGGCGTCGCCTGGTGCCGCGGCGTCGACCCGCTCACGCTGCTCGGGCTGTTCCGGGGCGTGAGCAACGGGGGCTGGGACCCGCAGGAGAAGCGCTTCGCCCTCTACACGATCGTCATCGGCTCGCAGACGCTGCACGCCACCGGCTACGCGATGGGCGTGCAGAAGGACGGCGCCGTCGGGCCGCGCGCCGACGGCAGCGACGGCGAGGCCGTCATCGCCTACTTCGGTGACGGCGCCAGCAGCCAGGGCGACGTCAACGAGGCCTTCGTCTGGGCCGGCGCCTACCACGCTCCGGTCGTCTTCTTCTGCCAGAACAACCAGTGGGGCATCTCGACG
Organism: uncultured bacterium; assembly: GCA_964243385.1. Lineage (GTDB taxonomy): Bacteria > Actinomycetota > Actinomycetes > Mycobacteriales > SCTD01 > SCTD01. The sequence continues at coordinate 4,926 of CAXTFU010000268.1, forward strand.
CCGACCGCCACGCAGACCCGCATCCCGCTGTACCAGCGCGCCCGCGGCTTCGGCTTCCCGGGCGTGCGCGTCGACGGCAACGACGTGCTCGCCTCCTACGCGGTGACCCGTGCGGCGCTCGACCTCGCCCGGTCCGGCGGCGGCCCGACGCTCGTCGAGGCCTTCACCTACCGGATGGGCGCGCACACGACGTCCGACGACCCGACGCGCTACCGCCTCGCCAGCGAGCTCGAGGCGTGGAAGCTCAAGGACCCGCTCGAGCGCATGAAGTCGTTCCTGTACAAGCAGCAGCTCGCCGACCGCGACTTCTTCGAGCAGCTCGACGCCGACGCGGACGCGCTCGCCGCCCGCGTGCGGCAGGGGTGCCTGGACCTGCCCGACCCCGACCCGCTGTCGGTGTTCGAGCACGTCTACGACGAGATGACGCCCCTGCTGCAGGAGCAGCGGGACGGCTACGCGAGCTACCTCAGCGGGTTCGCGGGAGGGGCGCGCTGATGGCGGTGCTCACGATGGCCAAGGCGCTCAACGAGGCGCTGCGCGCCACGATGGAGGCCGACCCCAAGGTGCTGGTCATGGGCGAGGACGTCGGCCGGCTCGGCGGCGTCTTCCGGGTCACCGACGGGCTGTGGAAGGACTTCGGCGAGGCGCGCGTCATGGACACGCCGCTCGCCGAGTCAGGGATCATCGGCACGGCGATCGGGCTGGCCCTGCGCGGCTACCGCCCGGTCTGCGAGATCCAGTTCGACGGGTTCGTCTACCCGGCGTACGACCAGATCGTCAGCCAGCTCGCCAAGATGCACGCGCGCAGCCGCGGCACGGTGAAGATGCCGGTGACGATCCGCATCCCGTTCGGCGGCGGCATCGGCGCGGTCGAGCACCACAGCGAGAGCCCCGAGGCGTACTTCGCGCACACCGCCGGGCTGAAGGTCGTCGCGTGCTCGAACCCAGGCGACGCGTACGCGATGCTCCGACAGGCCGTCCAGAGCGACGACCCCGTCGTGTTCTTCGAGCCCAAGCGCCGCTACTGGGAGAAGGCCGAGGTCAATCCCAGCGCCGCACCGCCGCCGCTGTGGCAGGCGCGGGTGGTGCGTCCGGGCACCGACCTCACGCTCGTCGCCTACGGGCCGATGGTGCGGACGTGCCTCGACGCGGCCACCGCCGCCGAGCAGGAGGGCCGCAGCCTCGAGGTCGTCGACCTGCGCTCGCTGTCACCGCTGGACGTGCCGACCGTCGTCGAGTCGGTGCGCCGCACCGGACGCGCCGTCGTCGTGCACGAGGCGCCGTCCTTCGTCGGCCTCGGCGCCGAGCTCGCGGCCCGGCTGTCCGAGGAGCTCTACTACGAGATGGAGGCGCCGGTGCTGCGCGTGACCGGCTTCGACACGCCCTACCCGCCGTCCCGCCTCGAGGAGGACTACCTCCCCGACCTCGACCGGGTCCTGCACGCCGTCGACCGATCGCTGGCCTACTGATGTCGCGCCTGCGCGACTTCGCGCTGCCGGACCTCGGCGAGGGCCTCACCGAGGGCGAGATCCTGTCCTGGTCCGTCGCGGTCGGCGACACCGTGACCCTCAACCAGGTCATCGTCGAGGTGGAGACGGCCAAGGCCGCC
>CAXTFU010000269.1:0-6516 GCA_964243385.1 uncultured bacterium
GCCTCATCAGGACGGCTGGCCTCATCAGGACGGCTGGCCTCATCAGGACGGCTGGCCTCATCAGGACGGCTGGCCTCATCAGGACGGCTGGCCTCATCAGGACGGCTGGCCTCATCAGGACGGCTGGCCTCATCAGGACGGCTGGGCGGCCTCCGCGGACGCGCGCAGGGCCGCGATCGCCGCCGCCGGGTCGGCCGCGCCGTAGACCGCCGAGCCGGCGACGAACACGTCCGCCCCCGCTTCGGCGCACCGCTCGATCGTCTCGGCCGACACGCCGCCGTCGACCTGCAGCCACACGTCGACGTCCCGGCCGCGGATCGCCTCGGCGCTCCGGCGCAGCTTGGGCAGCACGAGGTCGAGGAAGCGCTGCCCGCCGAAGCCGGGCTCGACGGTCATGAGCAGCAGCATGTCGAGCTCGGGCAGCAGGTCGAGGTAGGGCTCGACGGGCGTGGCCGGACGCAGCGCCATGCCGGCCCGCGCGCCCGCCGCCCGCAGCGACCGGGCGAGCCGGACCGGGGCGCTCGCGGCCTCGACGTGGAAGGTGACGCTGCCGGCGCCCGCCTCGGCGTAGGCCGGCGCCCAGCGGTCCGGGTCCTCGATCATCAGGTGGCAGTCGACCGGCAGCGAGGTGGCCCGCAGCACCGACTCGACGACCGGGAGGCCGAGGGTCAGGTTCGGCACGAAGTGGTTGTCCATGACGTCGACGTGCGCCCAGTCGGCGCTGCCCTCGATGCGGGCGAGCTCGTCCGCGAGGCGGGCGAAGTCGGCCGACAGGATCGACGGCGAGATCTGGGGGCGGCGCGGCACGGGGTGCTCCTCCGACGCTGGGGGTGCGATGAGAACGTGGGGCGGGTGTGGTCGAAGGGACAACGGGCAGGCGAGCCCGCACAGCGAAACATTGCGAGACGGATGCGTCACGGAAGGGGGCTAGGGTGAGTCCGATGCCCCGACCTCCCGCCCTCGACCGGTCCGGCTACGACGCTGCCGTCGCCGACCTGCGACGCCAGCTCGCCGCCCTGCCACCGGGCGCCCCGGTGCGCCTCGGCAAGCGCACGAGCAACCTGTTCCGCACCCGCGAGGCCGCTCCCGGCCCGCGCCTGGACGTCGCGGCGTTCTCCGGCGTGCTCGAGGTCGACGTCGAGGGCCGGACCGCCGACGTCCTGGGGATGACGACCTACGAGCAGCTGGTCGCGGCGACGCTCCCCCTCGGCCTCATGCCGCTCGTCGTGCCGCAGCTCAAGACGATCACCCTCGGCGGGGCGGTGACGGGCCTCGGCATCGAGAGCAGCAGCTTCCGCAACGGCACGCCGCACGAGTCGGTGCTCGACATGGACGTGCTGACCGGCACGGGCGAGGTGCTGCACGTGACGCCGGACGGGCCGCACGGCGACCTGTTCGCCGGCTTCCCGAACTCCTACGGCACGCTCGGCTACGCCCTGCGGCTGCGCATCGAGCTCGAGCCCGTCCGCCCGTTCGTGCACCTGCGCCACGTGCGCTGCAGCTCGGTCGCGCAGGCGGCCGACCTGTTCGCCCGCGTCTGCGCCGACCGGTCCTGGGGCGGCGAGGCGGTCGACTTCGTCGACGGCACCTGGTTCGGCCCGGACGAGGTGCGCGTGACGCTGGCGTCCTGGGCCGACACGGCGCCCCGCACCTCGTCCTACACCGGCGACGCCGTCTACTACCGGTCGGTCCAGTCGCGCGACGAGGACTGGCTGACCGTGCACGACTACCTGTGGCGCTGGGACACCGACTGGTTCTGGTGCTCGCGGGTGTTCGGCGCGCAGCACCCGACGGTCCGCCGGCTCTGGCCCAAGCGCTGGCTGCGCAGCGACGTGTACTGGAAGCTCGTCACCTTCGAGAAGCGGCACCGCTGGAAGACCCGCTGGGACCTGCGGCAGGGACGCCCGCCGCGCGAGGACGTCGTCCAGGACGTCGAGGTGCCCGTCGGGCGCCTGGCCGAGTTCATGGACGTCTTCGCCCGCGAGGTGCCGATCGAGCCGGTCTGGTTCTGCCCGCTGCAGCCGCGCAGCGAGGCGCACTGGCCGCTCTACGACCTCGCGCCCGACGAGCTGTACGTCAACGTCGGCTTCTGGTCGACGGTGCCGCTGGCCCCCGGGCAGCCCGACGGGTCGCACAACCGGCTCGTCGAGCGGCTCGTCGCCGACCTGGGCGGCCACAAGTCGCTCTACAGCACGTCGTTCTACGAGCGCGACGAGTTCGACCGGCGCTACGGCGGCGACGCCTACGCCGTGCTCAAGAAGACCTACGACCCGCAGGCCAGGCTGCTGGACCTGTACGACAAGTGCGTGCGCAGCAGGTGAGGAGGAGTCCATGACGTCTCAGGCGGCCAGTGCGGTCACCACAGACAGCCCGGCCACCGACGGCCCGGTCGGCGACAGGAGAGCGGCTGACCGGAGGTCCGTCGACCGCGGGACCGGTGAGCGCCGTGCGAGCCGCACGCTCGTCGGCCTGCCGTCCGGCGCGCAGGTCGCCGGCGCGGTCCCCCGTCCCCGCACGAGCGGGCGCGGCGTGCCCGGAGGCGTCGCCGCCGCCGTGCGTGCGGTGCTCCCCTCGGGCGTCGCCGTCACCGCCTACGACGGCTCGGCCGAGGGGCCGGACGACGCCCAGGTCGTGCTGCACCTCAAGGACCCGCGCGCGGTGACGCACCTCGTGGTGGCGCCCGGCGAGCTGGGCCTGGCCCGGGGCTACGTGTCGGGGCTCATCGAGGTCGACATGCCCGACCACCACACCGCGCTGCGCGAGCTGGTGAAGACGGCGCACATCGGCGACCTCAGCTGGTCCGAGCGGCTGCAGGTGCTGCGCACGCTCGGCGCGGAGGCGCTGCACCTCGTCGAGCCGCCGCCGCAGGAGGTCGGCGCCCGCCGCTACCTGTCCGGCCTGCGCCGGCACAGCAAGGGGCGCGACGCCGCGGCGATCGTCCACCACTACGACGTCAGCAACGCCTTCTACCGCCGCGTGCTGGGCCCCTCGATGGCCTACACCTGCGCGGTCTACCCGAGTGCGGACGCCACGCTCGAGCAGGCCCAGGAGCACAAGTTCGACCTGGTCTGCCGCAAGCTGGGGCTGCGGCCCGGCATGCGGCTGCTCGACGTCGGCTGCGGCTGGGGCGGCATGGCGATCCACGCCGCGCGGCACTACGGCGTGCAGGTGCTGGCCGTCACCCTGTCGCGCCAGCAGGCCGAGTGGGCGGCGAAGGCCGTCGCCGACGCCGGCCTCGAGAGCCAGGTCGAGATCCGGCACAGCGACTACCGCGACGTGCACGAGACCGGCTTCGACGCCATCAGCTCGATCGGGCTGACCGAGCACATCGGCCTGGCCCAGCTCGACGCCTACGCCGTGAAGCTGACCGGGATGCTGCGCCCGCAGGGACGGCTGCTCAACCACTGCATCACCCGGGCCGACGACGACAGCCCGTCGATCAGCAAGCGCGGCTTCATCACCCGCTACGTCTTCCCGGACGGTGAGATCCCCGGGGTCGGACGCGTCATCGGGTCGCTGCAGCGCGCCGGGCTCGAGGTGCAGCACGAGGAGAACCTGCGCCAGCACTACGCCCGGACGTGCGCGCAGTGGTCCCGCAACCTCGACGACCACTGGGACGAGTCGGTCGCCGAGGTCGGGCTCGGCACCGCGCGGGTGTGGGCGCTGTACCTCGCCGGCAGCCGGCTCGGGTTCGAGCGCAACGACCTGCAGCTGCACCAGGTGCTGGTCACCAGGACCGTCGACGGGTCGGCCGACGTGCCGCTGCGCCCCGACTTCGGCATCTGACAGGGGCGCTCAGGCGCGGCGCAGCAGCGCCAGGAACATCGCGTCGGTGCCGTGCAGGTGCGGCCACAGCTGCACGGTCGGGCCGTCGCCGAGGTCGGGCACCCCGGACAGCAGCGGCCGCGCGTCCAGCTGCTCGAGCCCGGGGTGCCGGTGCAGCACGTCCGCCAGCGGGACGACGGTCTCGGCCAGGTGCGGCGAGCAGGTGACGTAGGCGAGCACCCCGCCCGGGCGCAGCAGCGCCACCGCGCTGTCGAGCAGCTCGCCCTGCAGCCGGGTCAGCCCGGGCAGGTCGGACGGCTGGCGGCGCCAGCGCGCCTCGGGACGGCGGCGCAGCGCACCGAGGCCGCTGCATGGGGCGTCGAGCAGCACCCGGTCGGCGCTGCCGGGGCGCAGCGGCGGCGTGCGGGAGTCGGTGGTCACGACGCTCGACAGCCCGCTGCGGCGCACGAGGCGGGCCCGGTGGTGCTGCGCCTCGAAGGCGAGCAGACGGGCGCCGCGGTCGCGCGCGAGCACGTCGAGCAGGGCCGCCTTGCCGCCGGGACCGGCGCACAGGTCGACCCACAGCGCGTCCGGCCCGTCCAGGGGCGCGCCGGCCAGGGCGACGGCCATGAGCTGGCTGCCCTCGTCCTGCACGCCGGCCTGGCCGTGCCGGACCGCCGGGAGCAGCCCGGGGTCGCCCTCGGACAGGCGCACGGCGTACGGCGACCACGGCCCGGGCGTGCCCCCGCTCTGGGCGGCCAGCTCGTCGCGCGGCATGCGGCGGGCGACCAGGTGCACCTCGGGGCGGGCGTCGTCGGCAGCGAGCGCCGCGCCGGTCTGCCAGAGGTCACCGCCGAGGGCGTCGCGGAAGGCGCTGGCGATCCAGCGGGGGTGGCTCTGATCCAGCGGGGGCGCGGCCAGCCGGTCGTCGGCGGGGGCGAGCCGGGCCACCCAGGCCGGCAGGTCCTGCGCCGCGATCTTGCGCAGCACGGCGTTCACGAACGCGACCGGACCGGCGCTGACCACCCGCCGGGCGAGGTCGACGGTCGCCGAGACGGCCGCGTGCGGCGGGATGCGGGTGCGCAGCAGCTGGTGCGCCCCGAGCCGCAGCACGTCGAGCACCGGCGGGTCGACCTTGGCGAGCGGGCGGTCGACGCATGCGGCGATGACCGCGTCGTACAGGCCCTGGCCGCGCAGCGCGCCGTAGGCCAGCTCGGTGGCGAGGGCCGCGTCGCGCCCGGCCAGGCCGCGCTCGCGCAGCAGGGTCGGCAGGACCAGGTTGGCGTACGCGTCCTGCGTGCGGACGGCGTGCAGCACGTCGTACGCGGCGCGGCGCGGCTTGTCGTCGGCCGGCGGGCGGTACGGGCGCGCGGCCCTGCGGTCGGGCGCGGGGCCCTTCCCCTGCGCCGGGCGCTTCCCCTGCGGCGGGCCCTGCTGCTGCGCCGCGCCGTTCCCCTGCGCCGGGCCCTTGCCCGCCGCCGGGCGCTTCCGGGGCGTGCTCACGCGAACCGCTCGCCGGGCGCCAGCCGCAGGCCGCGCAGCCAGTCGGCGGCGGGCATCGCGCCCTTGCCCTCGGGCCGGACGCCGCCGAGCCGCACGGCCGTCGTGGCGGTGCCGACCAGGTCGCCGGCGACCTCGCCGGGCGGCAGCACCTCGTCGGTGGGCGTCACCGGACCGAGCTTGACGCGCTTGTCGCGCAGCGTCGTCCAGGCGCCCGGCGCGGGGGTGCAGGCGCGCACCAGGCGGTCGACGCGGACGGCGGGCGCGGTCCAGTCGACCCGCGCGTCCGCCACCGTGATCTTGGGCGCGAGGCTGATGCCGTCGCCCGGCTGCGGCACCGGGCGCAGTGCGCCGTCCTCGATGCCGTCGAGGGTGGCGACGAGCAGCCCCGCGCCGGCCTGCGCCAGCCGCTCGAGCAGGTCGCCGCTGGTGTCGGTGGGCCGGACCTGCTCGGTCGTCACGCCGAACACGGGCCCGGTGTCCATGCCGGCCTCGAGGCGGAAGGTCGTGGCGCCGGTGACCTCGTCGCCGTGCAGCAGGGCGTGCTGCACCGGCGCGGCGCCGCGCCACGCCGGCAGCAGCGAGAAGTGCAGGTTGACCCACCCGTGCACCGGGACGTCGAGCACCGGCTGCGGGACGAGCGCGCCGTAGGCGACCACCGGGCAGCAGTCCGGGGCGAGCTCGCGCAGCCGGGCGCCGAAGGGCTCCTCGCGCGGGTGCGCGGGGGTGAGCACCTCGAGGCCGGCCGCCTCGGCCCGCTCGCGGACCGGGCTCGGGCGCAGGACGCGGCCGCGGCCGGCCGGGGCGTCGGGGCGCGTGACGGCGGCGACGACCTCGTGCCGGCTCGCCAGCAGCGCCTCGAGCGACGGGACGGCCGCCTCGGGGGTGCCCGCGAAGACGAGCCTCAGCGCGCGCGCCCGAACAGCGGGTGGGGGCTCGTCCTGACGACCGGCGGTGCCGCCGCCCAGGACGCCTCGCGGATCGCGGCCATGGCGGCCTTCTTGGTCTCGGCGTCGAGCCGGTCGATGAACAGCACGCCGTCCAGGTGGTCGGTCTCGTGCTGCACGCAGCGCGCCAGCAGGTCGCTGCCCTCGACGCTCACCGGGTCGCCGTAGACGTTCTGCCCGTGCGCGACGACGTGCTGCCGGCGCACGCAGTCGAAGGTGAGGTCGGGCAGGGACAGGCAGCCCTCGGGGCCGTCCTGCTCCTCGTCGCTGGGGAAGTGCAGCACCGGGTTGACCAGGTGTCCGA
>CAXTFU010000270.1:0-6496 GCA_964243385.1 uncultured bacterium
GGTGGAGGATCGCGACGCCCGCGGCGCCGGGGATGCCGACGGCGAGGAACATGTAGCCGATCTGGCTGACCGTCGAGTAGGCCAGCACCTTCTTGATGTCGTCGTAGGCGCAGCCGATGACCGCGCCGATGACCAGCGTGATGACCCCGACGATGCCGACGACGAGCCGTGCGGTCTCGCTGACCTCGTAGAGCGGCAGCGACCGGGCGATGAGGTAGACGCCGGCGGTGACCATCGTCGCGGCGTGGATGAGCGCGGACACCGGCGTCGGGCCGGCCATCGCGTCCGGCAGCCAGGTGTGCAGCGGGAACTGCCCGGACTTGCCGCACGCGCCGAGCAGCAGCAGCAGCCCGAGCGCGGTGGCCGTCCCGGCGGTGAGCAGCTCGGCCTGCTCGAAGACGCCGGAGAACTGCGTCGTGCCGAGCGTCGCGAACATCAGGAACATCGCGATGAGCAGGCCGACGTCGCCGACGCGGTTCATGATGAACGCCTTCTTCGCCGCGGTGGCGTAGGCGGGCACGTAGAACCAGAACGAGATGAGCAGGTAGGACGCGAGACCGACGCCCTCCCAGCCGAGGAACAGCGCGAGGTAGCTGTCGCCGAGCACCAGCACGAGCATCGCCGCGACGAACAGGTTCAGGTAGGCGAAGAACAACCGCCGGCGCGGGTCGTGCGACATGTAGCCCAGCGAGTACACGTGGATGAGCAGGCCGACGCCGGTGATGAGCAGCGTGAAGGTCGCCGACAGCGGGTCGAGCAGCAGGCCGAAGTCGACCTGCAGGCCGCCGACCGGGACCCAGCTGAACAGCTCGAGCTGCGCGGTGCGGTCGGACAGGTCGAGCAGCGCGAAGAACGACAGCACCGCCAGGACGAACGACGCAGCGCACGCGGCGATGGCCAGGTACGGGCCCCACGCGTTGGTGCGTCGGCCGCCGAGCAGCAGGACCGCCGCGCCGAGCAGCGGCAGCGCGACGAGCAGCCACAGCAGCTCGTGCGTGCCGGCCGCGGCCAGGTACGCACCGGTGGGCAGGCCCTCGCCGCCGGGGGGCGCCTCGGTGGCGAGCACGACGGCACCGGCTGATCGCAGGCTCATCGGTCCGCTCCGCAGGGGGGCGTGGGCAGCACGGGTCGGTCCTCGTCCTCTCGAGCCGCGGCGGGGGGCAGGCGCCGCGGGGCTGGGCTGGCTGGTCTGGCTGGGCGGTCGGTCACCCGGTCGGGCAGCCGGTCGGGCACAACAGTGTCAGGGACGCGGCTCCCGGTCGGGGACCGTCAGTACTTGAGCAGGTTGGCGTCGTCCACGGACGCCGAGCGGCGGCTGCGGAAGATGCTCATGATGATGGCCAGGCCGACGACGACCTCGGCGGCGGCCACCACCATGACGAAGAACGCCATGACCTGGCCCTCGAGGGTGCCGACCGTGCGGCTGAACGTCACGAGCGTGAGGTTCACCGAGTTGAGCATCAGCTCGACGCTCATGAACACCAGGATGGCGTTGCGGCGCAGCAGCACGCCGAGCCCGCCGATGGTGAACAGCAGGGCTGCGAGCAGCAGGTAGTAGGACTCGTTCACGCGTCGTCACCCCGGGACAGGCCGCGCGGCAGCGGGTTGTCGGTGCCGCCGGCGCGCTCGGCCGACGCGCGCTCGAGGAACGGGCTGACGCTGTCGGGCGCCTCGGAGCCGTCCGGCAGCAGGGCCGGGGTGGCCGTGGAGTTCGTGCCCGCGAACACGCCCGGGCCGGGCAGCGGCCACGGGTGGTCGCTCGTGAAGCGCTGGCGCGACAGCTCGCGCTGCGACAGCTTGGGCTCCGTGCGCTCCTTGTGCGCGAGCACCATCGCGCCGAGCGCGGCGGTGATGAGCAGGGCGCTGGTGACCTCGAAGGCGAACAGGTAGTCGGTGAACAGCAGCCGGGCGATGCCGACGACGTTGCCCTCCTCGTTCGCGTCCGACAGGCCGACCGCAGCCACGCTCCCGTCGTCGCCCACGACAGCGGCGCCGATGGTCCCCATGAGCAGCGCCGCGAAGCCGAGGCCGACCACGACGGCCGCCACGCGCTGGCCGCGCAGGGTCTCGATGAGCGAGTCGGCGGAGTCGACGCCCACGAGCATCAGCACGAACAGGAACAGCATGAGGATCGCGCCGGTGTAGACGATCACCTGCACGGCGGCGAGGAACGGCGCGTCCTGGGCGGCGTACAGCCCGGCCAGGCTGAGCATCACGGCCGCGAGGAACAGCGCCGCGTGCACGGCGTTCTTCGACAGCACCATCATGACCGCCGCGATGAGCGCCAGGGGGCCGAGCACCCAGAAGGTGACGGCCTCGCCGGTCGAGGTCGCGGCGAGCACGTCGACGGACGCGCTCACCGCGTCACCCGCGTCGAGCCGCTGCCCGGGGTGACGTCGGTGTCGACGGCGCCGCCGCGCGGCACGTCGGTGCCGCTGCCGCGCGCCGCCGCGCCGGCGAGCCGGCCCTCGAGCGCCGCGTCGCCGCCGACGGGCGAGCTCGTGTTGCCGGCGCCCAGGTAGTAGTCCTGGTCGGTCTCGCCGAGGTACATCGGGTGCGGCGGCTGCTCCATGCCCGGCAGCAGCGGCGCGAGCAGCTGCGTCTTGGTGAAGATGAGGTCGGTGCGGCTGTCGTCGGCCAGCTCGTACTCGTTGGTCATCGTGAGCGACCGGGTCGGGCACGCCTCGATGCACAGCCCGCAGAAGATGCAGCGCAGGTAGTTGATCTGGTAGACGGCCGCGAAGCGCTCGCCGGGCGAGTAGCGCGCGTCCTCGGTGTTGTCGGCGCCCTCGACGTAGATCGCGTCGGCCGGGCAGGCCCAGGCGCACAGCTCGCAGCCGATGCACTTCTCGAGCCCGTCGGGGTGCCGGTTGAGCACGTGGCGCCCGTGGTAGCGGGGCGCCGTCGGCGTCACCTGCTCGGGGTACTGCTCGGTGGTCACCTTCTTGAACATCGTCGTGAAGGTGAGCCCGAACCCGCGTACGGGGTCCAGGAAGCCGGCCATGGGTCAGGCCTCCCTGTCAGGAGTCGGTGCGGGAGCGGGGGCGCCGGTCGTCACCGCGCTGCGGGTCAGGGAGCGCGGCGTGGCGGGGACGACGAGGTCCATCGGCGGGGTCGGGAAGCCGCCCTCGTCGAGCGGGGTGGTGGCGGTGCCGGGCGCGTCGTCGTCGCGCTCCTTGGGTGCCGGGAGCAGGAACAGCACGACGAGCACGACGGCGAAGGCGCCGCCCACGACGAGCAGCAGCGTGCGGCGGTCGTCGACCTCCTGCACGAGCGTGCGGATGCTCGCGACGAGCAGGATCCAGGCCAGCCCGACGGGGACGAGCACCTTCCAGCCGAAGCGCATGAAGGTGTCGTAGCGCATGCGGGGCAGCACGCCGCGCAGCCAGACGAAGAAGAAGATGAACACGAGCGTCTTGAGCAGGAACCAGATGATCGGGAACCAGCCCTCGGCCATCCACTCGACCCGGGAGAACGGGAACGGTGCCTGCCAGCCGCCGAGGAACAGCGTCGTGGCCAGGGCCGAGACGGTGACGATGTTGATGTACTCGGCGAGGAAGAACATCGCGAACTTCAGCGACGTGTACTCGGTGTGGAACCCGCCGACCAGCTCGCCCTCGGCCTCGGGGAGGTCGAACGGCGCGCGGTTGGTCTCACCGGTGATGGCGATGACGTAGATCACGAACGACACCGGCAGGGTGAACACGAACCAGCCCGGCCGGGGCAGCTGCAGGTCGGTGAACGGCAGCGTGAAGTCGCTGCTGGCCTGCGCGGCGACGATCTCGCTGGTCGACAGCGAGCCGGCGTACAGGAACACCGCGATGAGCGCGAGCGCCATGGCGATCTCATAGCTGATGACCTGCGCGGCCGAGCGCAGCCCGCCGAGCAGCGGGTAGGTCGAGCCGCTGCTCCAGCCGGCGAGCACGATGCCGTATACGCCGAGGCTGGCGCAGGCGAGCACCCACAGGACGCCGACCGGGAGGTCGGTGAGCTGCAGCGCCGTGTCCTCGCCCGCGACCGACACCTTGGGGCCGAACGGGATGACCGAGAAGGCGAGGAAGGCCGGGACGGCCGAGAGCACCGGCGCGAGCAGGTACACCGGCTTGTCGGCCAGCTTCGGGATGATGTCCTCCTTCAGCGCCAGCTTCAGGCCGTCGGCGAGCGACTGCCCCCAGCCGCCGGGGCCGACCCGGTTCGGCCCGCTGCGCTGCTGCATGCGCGCCACGACCTTGCGCTCGAACACGATCGAGAACAGCGTCATGAGCACGAGCAGGACGAACACGAACAGCGCCTTGCCGATGATGAGCCACCACGGCTCGTTCCCGAAGCTCGTCAGCGGCAGCTGGTTGTCGCCCAGGTCCTGGGCGAGCACGGCGATCCCGGTCACGCGGCACCTCCGTCGGCCGGCACGGACACGCGCACGACCGAGCCGGGCACGACGGCGAGGTCGCGGCGGACGGCGGCGTCGGCGGTGCGCATCGGCACCCAGACGACGCGGTCGGGCAGGTCGGCCACGACGAGCGGCAGGGTGAGACTCCCCCGGGAGGTGCTCACCGTGACGAAGGCTCCTGCGGTCGCGCCGATCTCGGCCGCGGTGGCGGCCGACAGGTGCAGGCGCGGCTTCTTCGCCGTGCCGGCGAGGAACGGCTCGCCGTCCATGAGCGACCCGTCGTCGAGCAGCCAGTGCCACGACGACAGGACGGCCTCGCCGGCCTGCGGCGCGGCGGGCGCCGTCGCGTCCCACGCCGTCATGGGCGCCCGCGTCGTCACGGCGGCCAGCCGGGCGATCTCGCTGCGCGCGCTCGCGACGTCGGGCAGGCCGAGCGGCCGGTCGAGCTCGTCGGCGAGCACGTGCAGGACGCGGCTGTCGGACAGCCCGCCGAGCCGGTGCAGCACCGAGTCGAACGGGCGGGCGCGGCCCTCCCAGTCGAGGTAGGTGCCGGCCTTCTCGACGGCCGCCGCGACCGGGAGCACGACGTCGGCGCGGTCGGTCACCGGCGAGCGCCGCAGCTCGAGGCTGACGAGGAACGGGACGGCGTCGAGCGCGTCGAGCGCCAGCCACGGGTCGGGGCAGTCGGCCGGGTCGACCGCGCCGACGAGCAGGCCGGACAGCTGCCCGTCGCGCGCCGCGGTGAGGATCCCGTCGAGGTCGCGGCCGGGCGCCTGCGGCAGCTCGCCCCACATCGCGGCGACGTCGGTGGCGTCGGCGGGGGTGCGTCCGCCGGGCAGCAGGCCCGGGAGCGTGCCGGCGTCGATGGCGCCGCGCTCGCCCGCGCGCCGCGGCACCCAGGCCAGGCGCGCGCCGGTGGCCGTCGCGAGGCGGCTCACCGCCGACAGCGCGCCGGGGACGGCGGCGAGGCGCTCGCCGACGAGCACGAGCGCACCGGGCTCGGCCAGCGCGGTCGAGGCCTCGGCGGCCACGCCGGAGGCGCCGCCGAGCAGCGAGGTCAGCACGGCGGTCTCGTCGCCGGGCGCGGTCTGCAGCAGGCGCGCCGCGGTCTTCACCGAGCCCGGGCTGCGGAACGGCGCGACGGTGAACACGCGGGTCCCGCTGCGGCGCACGGCCTTGCGCAGCCGCAGGAACAGGATCGGCGACTCCTCCTCCGGCTCGAAGCCGACGAGCAGCACCGCACGCGCGTCCTCGACGTCGGCGTAGGTCACGACCCCGGACTGGCCGGCGTAGCGCCCCGCGACGTGCGCGGCGAGGAAGTCCTGCTCCTCGGCCGAGTGCGGGCGCACGCGCGAGTCGATGTCGTTCGTGCCGAGCACCACGCGGGCGAACTTGCTGTAGGCGTAGGCGTCCTCGACGGTGAGGCGGCCGCCGGGCAGCACGCCGACGCCGCGCTCGGCCCGGGCGAGGCCGAGCCCGCGGGCGGCGCGCTCGAAGGCCTCGCTCCAGGACGCCTCGCGCAGGCGCCCGGTCTCGTAGTCGCGCACGAGCGGGCTCGCGATGCGGTCGCCCTGGCTGGCGTAGGTGAACGCCCAGCGGCCCTTGTCGCAGTTCCACTCCTCGTTCACCTGCGGGTCGTCACCGGCCAGGCGGCGCAGCACCTTGCCGCGGCGGTGGTCGGTGCGCAGCGCACAGCCGGAGGCGCAGTGCTCGCACACCATCGGCGACGACACGAGGTCGAACGGCCGTGCCCGGAAGCGGTACGCGGCACCGGTCAGCGCACCGACCGGGCAGATCTGCACGGTGTTGCCCGAGAAGTAGCTCTCGAAGGGCTGGTCGGAGGAGATGGCGACCTGCTGCAGCGCGCCGCGCTCGAACAGCTCGATGAACGGGTCGCCGGCCACCTGCTGCTGGAAGCGCGTGCAGCGGGCGCAGAGCACGCAGCGCTCGCGGTCCAGCAGCACCTGGGTGGAGATGGCCAACGGCTTGGGGTAGGTGCGCTTGACGTCGGAGAACCGCGACTCGGCGTTGCCGTTGCTCATCGCCTGGTTCTGCAGCGGGCACTCGCCGCCCTTGTCGCAGACGGGGCAGTCCAGCGGGTGGTTG
>CAXTFU010000271.1:0-2775 GCA_964243385.1 uncultured bacterium
TCGGCGCCCGCGCCACCTACCCGAGCATCGTGGTGCCCGCCGGCTACCAGCCGACGACGCGTCGCCCGGGCGGCCTGTCGTTCCTCGGCGGCGCCCTCAGCGAGGCGACGCTGATCGGCCTGGCCTACGACTTCGAGCAGGCCGCCCAGGCCTGGAAGTCCCCGGCGGAGATCAACCCGTCGCTGTTCCGCTGCGTGGAGAAGAAGACCGCCCCCGTCAGCTGCGCCCCCTAGCCCAGCGAGCGCTGTTCCGTCATCGCTGCCCCGGGTGCAGGCCGGCCCGGGGCAGCGATCGGCAGTGGAGCAGGTCAGGCCAAGACCCTCCGTCCCACCGCCGGACCGCCGCGTGGACGTAGCGTGCAGCCGGTGGACCCGGATGACCCCTCGCCGCTGACCATCGACGCTGGCGAGCCGCGCAGCGCCGGTGAGCAGCTCGTCGACGAGCTGCTGAGCGCGGCGCACCTGCTCGCGCAGCACGATCTCCCCGGCCTGCTGGCGGCGCACGGCCGCCGCCTGGGCGTGGCCCGCACGCTGGCCTACCTGGCCGACCTGCAGCAGGAGGTCCTGGTGCCGTTCGTCGGCCCGGACGGCCCGGGCGTCGACGAGACCGTCGGGTCGCTGTCGGTCGACGCCACCGTGGCCGGCCGCGCCTACCAGCACGTGCAGGCCCTCACCCAGGACCTGCCCGGCGGGCAGCAGCGGCTCTGGCTGCCGCTGCTGGACGGCAGCGAGCGCCTCGGCGTGCTGTCCGTCGTCGCCGAGCGGCAGGCGCTGGAGCACCCCGAGCTGCTCGCCCGGCTGCGCGCCTTCGCCGCCCTGGCCGCCGAGCTCGTCATGACCAAGACCCTGTACGGCGACACCATTGTGCGCCTGCGCCGCACCGGCACGATGGGCCTGGCAGCGGAGATGCAGTGGTCGCTGCTGCCGCCGCTGACCTTCGCCTGCGACGCCGTGACGGTCGCCGCCGCGCTGGAACCGGCCTACCAGGTCGCCGGCGACACCGTCGACTACGCCGTCGACCCCGGCTGTGCCCGGGTCGCCGTCTTCGACGGCATGGGACACGGGCTGCAGAGCGCCCAGCTCGCGTCCTTGACCGTCGCCGCCTACCGCAACGCCCGCCGCTCCGACCGCAGCCTCACCGAGACCGCCCGCAGCATCGACGACGCGCTGCTCAGCGTCTTCGGCGGCGAGGCCTTCACCACCGCGGTGCTCGCCGAGCTCGACACCGACACCGGCCGGCTCGAGTGGGTCAGCGCCGGCCACCCGGAGCCCCTGCTCCTGCGCGGCGGCAAGCTGGTCAAGACGCTGCACGTCGACCCGGCCCCGCCCCTCGGCCTGGGACACGCCACGGATCCGCACGCCACGGAGCTGTACGCCCGCGCCGACCCGATCACCGTCGGCAGCGAGCAGCTCGAGCCCGGCGACCGGGTGCTGTTCTACACCGACGGTGTCACCGAGGCCCGCTCCCCCGAGGGCGACTTCTTCGGCCCCGAGCGCCTCGTCGACCTCATCAGCCGCAACCTCGCCGGCGGCCTGCCGACCCCCGAGACGATGCGCCGCGTCGTGCGAGCCCTGCTCACCCACCAGCAGGGCCAGCTGTCCGACGACGCCACCATGCTCGTGCTGGAGTGGCGCAGCGGCAACCAGGCCGCGTTGCTGCCCTCGGACCCGCCGCCACACCAGCGACCGGCCTGAGCCCGCCCCGGTCCGGCGGGTCGCGTCCCGCCCGACCGGCGGCCGGACCCCGACGCGGCGGCGCGCAGCGGGACTGCGGCCACGCCGCTCACCCGGCCTGTTCACCGGCGGCGGCGCGCTGCGCTGCCTCGAGCGCACCGCCGCCATGACCAGCGGCCAGGGCAAGGCGGTCGGCGACATCACCGCCGTCCGCACCTGGCTCGCCGACCGGACCGACTGCACCGGCGAGGTCGGCGTGGTCCGGCGACCCGCGGGTTCGCCGTCGCTGGGCGGACGCACGGCGCTCCACGCCGCCGCGGCGGACAGCAGGCCGGACGAGGCACCGCGCGGCACCGTCGCGGCGCATACTGCGGGAGTGCACCTGCGCTCGCTGAACGTCGGCAGGCCGCGAGAGAACCCGTGGAAGGGTCTGCCCGCCACCGGTATCGACAAGCGACCCGTCTCCCACCCGGTCGCGGTGACCGCGCCCGGTCCCAAGGGCACCGGCGCCGTCGGGCTCGCCGGCGACCGCGCCCACGACGTCCAGCACCACGGCGGGGCCGACCAGGCGCTGTACGCCTACGCCCGCGAGGACCTCGACAGCTGGGAGGAGCGGCTCGGCCGCCGCCTGCACGACGGGAGCAGCTTCGGCGAGAACCTCACGACCGTCGGCGTCGACGTCAACGGCGCCCTCATCGGCGAGCGCTGGCGCATCGGCAGCGACGTGCTGCTCGAGGTCACCTGCCCGCGGATCCCCTGCGCCACGTTCTCGGGGTGGCTCGGGGAGCCCGACTGGCTCAGGCGCTTCCTGCAGGCCGGGCAGCCCGGCGCCTACCTGCGGGTCGTCGCCGAGGGCAGTGTCCGCGCGGGCGACGCCATCCACATCGTGTCCCGGCCGCAGCACGACGTCACGGTCGCCCTGACGTTCCGCGCCCTCACCACCGAGCCCGACCTGCTGCCCAGGCTCGCGGTCGCCGACGCCCTCCCCGAAGACGCTCAGGCCCTCGTCCGCCGCCGCACGCGCTAACGTCGCCCTGGACCGGCGGCGCACCGCCGCGTTCATCCGGGCGCCACGTCCGGACCACTCCCGGGACGAACGCGG
>CAXTFU010000271.1:2785-6481 GCA_964243385.1 uncultured bacterium
CGGCATGACCGCACCCCGCAGGGCAGCCCGCGTCGCCACCTCGGTCGTCGCCGTCGTCACGCTCGGCGCGCCGGCGGCAGTGGTCGCGGACCAGCCGGACCGGTCGGCGTCCGCCGCCGGCCGCGCCGGCCTGGCAGGGCGGCTCGACCTCGGCCCGCAGGACCTGCCGGAGTCGCGGACGGTCGAGCGACTGCAGCGGGGCGTGACGTCGACCGTCATCCGCCGCGGCACGGCCGACCCGGCCCTGTCCTGGACGATCGAGGTGCGCATCCCGGCGACGGCCAGCGCACCGGACCCTGCCGCGCCGCCGCGCGTGCTGGCCGACCGGGCGAGCGCCGACGCCGAGGCGGACCGGCTCCGCGCGCTCGGGCTCGACGTCCGCGTCGAGGCGGTCGCCGTCCCACGGGCGGCCGACGTCGCACCGGGCACCCTCGGCCACCGGGTGCGGGTCGGCAGCTGGCCGACGCGGTCGCAGGCGGACGCGGCGCTGTCCGCGCTGTCGGCGGCAGGTGGTGCGGGCGGGGTCGTCTACACCGGCTGGGACGGCGACCGCACGGCGCGCGGGCCGTGGACGGTGCGGGTGCTGACGGTCGACCCGTCGGTCTTCCGGGGCGAGCTCGTCGGCTCGTACGGCCCCGACCTCGAACGCCGGGAGACTCCCACGCAGCTCGCCGTCGCCGCCGGCGCCACGGCCGCCGTGAACGGCGGGTACTTCGTGCTCGACCCGGCTTCCGGAGCGCCGGGCGACCCGGCCGGCATCGGGGTCTACGACGGCAGGCTGCTGTCCGAGCCCGTCGACGGACGACCTGGGCTCGTGCTGGCACCGGACGGACGCGGCAGCGTCGGCCGCTTCCGCTGGACGGGCGAGGTGCGCCGGCGCCCGGTGCGCGGCGGAGCGCCCGTGCCTCTCGACGGCATCGACCGGGTGCCGGGGCTGATCCGCAACTGCGGTGGCGACCCGACCGACCTGCCGACCGACCGTCCGCTGCACGACGTCACCTGCAGCGACGGCAGCGAGGTCGTCACGTTCACGCCCGAGTTCGGTGCGACGACGCCCGCCGGTCCGGGCCGCGAGGTCGTGCTCGACGCCCGGGGGGTCGTGCTGCGCGCGCAGGACCGGCGCGGCACGGCGCTGGCCCCGGGGACGACGTCGCTGCAGGCGACCGGGGAGGCGGTGAGCCTGCTGCAGCCCGCGCAGGTCGGTGACCGGCTGCTCCTGCGCCCCGCCCTGCAGGACGCACGCGGACGTCGCGTCGCGCTGCCGCCCGGCGGCACCGTGGTGAACGGCGGCCCGCTGCTCGTGCAGGACGGACGGGAGCGGATCACCTCGGGCGCGGACGGGTTCGAGCGCCCGACCGACCCGACCTTCTCCTACGGCTTCGTCGCCGAGCGCAACCCGCGCACCTTCGCCGGCGTCGACGCGGCCGGTAGGACGCTGCTCGTCACCGTCGACGGCCGCAGCGCCGACGACCTGGGCCTGAGCATCCCGGAGACCGCGGACGTCGCCCGGTCGCTCGGCATGGTCGACGCCCTCAACCTCGACGGCGGCGGGTCCACCGCGATGGTGGTGCGGGGACGCCTGGTCAGCCGGCCGTCCGACCCGACCGGCGAGCGACCGGTCGGCGACGCCCTGCTGGTCCTGCCCGGACGAGGCGGCCACCTGCGCGGTCGGTGACGCGCGGACTGCCCGGGCGCAGCCCCTCCGTGCTCGGCGTCCCCGCGCTGCGCGAGCAGGCCGGACCGACGGGAGCGGCGGCGGCCGGGAGGCTCCCGGTCAGGTCCCGGCGGCGTCCGGCAGCTCGGCCAGGACGAGGGTGGCGAAGCCGAGGTGCCGTCGGTAGCCGTGCAGCCACGCCTGCCGGTGCTCCCGGGCCGCCTCGAGCGCGGCTGCTCCGTCGTCCGACCCGAGCGGCTGCTGCAGGGCCCAGCGGACGAGCGCGCCCGTCCAGGCCCACTCGTAGTCGTCCCACTCCTGCAGCGTGCTGACGTGCCCGTCGACGACCTCGAAGCCCGCCGCGACGGCCCTGTCGACGAGACCGGCCAGGTCGGGGAGCTCGTCCGGTCCGGCGTCGACGGCCTCCTGGGCCGCCCGCGACGGGGGCTGCTCCCAGATCATGTCGCCGACGAGGGCCCGACCCCCCGGCTGCAGCCGGTCGCGCACCGCGCGCAGGGTCCCGTCCAGCCCGCCGAAGGCGTGACTGGCGCCCACGCACAGCACCGCGTCGTGCCGGCCGGTGTCGGCAGACGCCGCGTCGCCCTCCAGCCAGTGGATGCGCCCACCGACACCCAGGCGGTCCGCCGTGCTCCGCGCCTCCTGCAGCGCGATGCCCGAGATGTCCACGCCGACGAGGTGAGCGCCGGGTGCGACAGCGGCCAACCGGAGGAGCCACGCCCCTGCACCGCAGCCGAGGTCGAGCACGCTGGCCCCGAGGTCGAGCGGCAGCCGGCCGAGCAGCTGTGCCACCCGCTGGTCGCCCACCGGCGCCGCGATGCTGTGCTCGGCGTGCGCGAGGCTGCTGATCCGTCGACGGTCCATCTCCCGATCGTGACGCACCCGGAGGGCGATGCTGGGATGCTCGGCCGGTGGAGCAGCGCATCAGCCTTTGACGCTCGGCGTCGCCGACCTGGCCCGTGCCCGCACGTTCGACGAGTCGTCGGGCTGGGCCGGCTCGCAGCAGCCCGACGACGAGGTGTGTTCTCCCAGGCTGGCGCTGTCGACGGCCGCCCCCGTCGGCGGGATGCTGCACCGGTGCCTCGAGGACCGAGCTGGCGTCACCGGTGCGTGCCAGGGCTGAGCGCGGGGCTCGTCGTGCTGCTGTGCGGGACGGCCGGCTGCGGTGGCGGGACGCCGGCGCAGGGCCCCACCGGACCGTGGCAGCTGGACGGCCAGGAGGTGTCCTCGGTCGCGTCGTACCAGGGGGCCGACGAGTGCGACCAGCAGGGGGTCCACTACCTCCACCTGCCGTGGCCGCTCACGGGTCCGGGCGCCGGCACGACCGGGCGCCAGTTCGCCCGCGACCCCGGCCGGCACTTCTCCGCGGCCTTTGCGCCGGGGTTCGCCAGGGACGTCGAGCTGCCTGCCGACGCGGTCGACACGGGGCTGCGCAACGACGGGATCGCGCTCTGGACGTCCGCTGCCGGCGACCGCGTCTTCCTGGTCGGCAGCGGGCCCGGGGCGGGGGAGCAGTGGCCCGCCACGCCGTACGCCGTCGGCTGCGACTGAGCGATCGCCTCCGGGCTCGACACGCCGCGGCGCACGTCCGTCCGCCGGCGGGTCGTTGCGCTCACCGGTCGTGTCTCGGACACTGGCGCCGTGCAGACCGAGCAGACGCAGACCAGCGATCCGGTGCAGCGCGCAGCGCGACGACGACGCCTGCGATGGCTGGCGCTCGGCCTCGTCCTGCTCGTGGCGGGATCGTCGTGGACGGTGTGGGTCACCTACGGCGCACCCGCCGACGCGACCGGCGCCACCGCAGTCGTCCGGTGGCTCAAGCCGATCCTGTACGGGACGGTCGTCGGCGCCGTCTTCTGCTTCTCCCGTGCTGCCGCGGGCCGGTCGGGTCGGCCACCGGTGCGCGACCGCTGACTGCGCGCCGGCCGGACGGGCGCCGGAACGGCGTCAGCGGGCCCCGGACCGGCCGGGCGCGCGCGCACCGGCACCCGACGACGCCGGCCGGGCAGCCGGCGTCCGGTGAC
>CAXTFU010000272.1:0-6479 GCA_964243385.1 uncultured bacterium
GTGCCGAAGTGGGTGAACACGCCGACCACCGTGCTGTACCGGAAGGGTGAGCACCTGTTCGGCGCCGCGCAGCAGGCTGACCTCATTGCCGCCGGGCGCGGCCGGCTGGTCCTGGTCGAGGGCGCGGTCGACGCGATCGCCGTCAGCCTCGCCGGGCACATCGGCCTGGCCGCCGGCGGCACCCGCCTCACCACCCACCACGCCCACCAGCTGCAACAGGTGTTTGCCGCCACCGGTGGCCCACTGCTGCTCGCCTACGACAACGACCCCGCCGGGCAGGACGCCACCCGACGCGCGGGGGACCTGCTCACCGGCTTCGACGCCCACGTCGTCCAACTCCCGACCGGAACGGACCCGGCCGACATCCTCGTGGCCACCGGGTACCGCGGGCTGCGCCGGGCGCTGGGGGCAACGGTGCCGCTCGTCGACGCCGCCATCACCACCCGGCTGCACCGGTGGGCAGCTCACACCGGGAACCCGGTCGCGCTCGTCGACGCCGTCCGAGAGGTCGCACCCCTGGTCACCGGCGCCGCGGCGGGGGACCGAGCCCGGCTCGCGGCCCTCATCGTCGACCGGCTGCACATCCCCGCTGACCTCGTCACCGCGGCGCTGCTCGACACCATCGCGCCGTGAAGGCGCCACGTTCAGCGGTCACGCGCAGCCGGTGAGGACCCGGTGCATCGCCGCCTGCTCCGGTCGGGTCACCGTGAGCCGGTACCGCGTCTTGACCGCGACCTGGGCGGTGACCATGCGGCACCGGCCGGTGGGGGAGCGGGGCAGCCACTGGTCCGCGGTGTGGTCGGACTTGGCCTGGTTGCTGTCCTCGTCGACGGCGAGCAGCTCGGCCGGGTCGTTGGCGAACCGTTCCCGCTGCTGCGCCGTCCACCGGCTGGCGCCGGCCGACCAGGCGTCGGCCAGGGACACCAGGTGGTCGATCTGCACCGCCGGCGAGGTCGCCGGCCCGCGGACGAACCGCACGCGCTGACCGGTGTAGGGGCTGGTCAGCGTTCCCCGGGTGATCGTGCAACCGCCGCGGCGCTCGACGTCGACGAGGTCCCGGGCGAGGACGACGTCTCGGGTATCGCAGCCACCGCGAGCGTTGACACCCGGGGTCCACGCCGGACCGAACGCGTCCCGGGAGTACCCGGCGGCCCACGTCCTCGAGCGGACCACCAGCGCATCGACATCGCCTACGCGCGCGGTCGCCACCGGTCCCCTGGCCGCGCCTGGAGCCGCCGCCGAGGACGAGTTGGTGCAGCCGCTGATCGTCGCGACGATCAAGCCGATCAGGACGAGCCCGACAGGGAGGTGCCTGGTCATTGAAGCGACGGTAGGGCTCGGTACCGACGGGACTGCGCCGTAGAACGGTGAAGAGACGACGTAGGACGGCCGACCGGTCCAGGTACAGCCCTACCGTCCTGTTGTGGCGGCTAGGGCGAAGCGTGAGCTGTTCGGTGAGGTCCAGGTCCGTAGCGCGGTGGTTCCGCAGGGGGAGTGGTCCCCGGAGCAGGCCGTCGGGCTGCTCGGTCAGGGGTACAGCGTGGATCGGGTCGCAGCGCTGACCGGGTACGACCGACGCTGGTTGACCGCCCAGGAGCGCCGTTTAACTAGCGGCTGAACCGATCGGCAGGACGTTAGCCGCGCGTTCACCCTTCCTAGGGGTCCCAGGGTCGCTGCACCACCACATGTTGTGCCCAACTTGTCGGACCGGTGTGTCAGTGTGTTAGTGAGGCCGCTGTCGCGGTCTCGCGGGGGACGTAGCAGTGCGGCCCCGCCCACCGCAGTGGAGTCGGGGCCGCAGCTGGTTCCTGGCAGAACACGGCGAAGCTACGCCTCCACTGCTTGAGACCTTCAAGGAGGTTTGCCCATGCCACGGTCTAGTGGTGGAGGAAGCCGGTCCCGCAGCGCGAGCTCGGGCCGGTATGTCAGCAAGGCGACCGCGGCCCGGTGGCCGAGTCGGACGGTGACGGAGCGGACGGGCGGCTCGGGCGGAAGTGGCCCGAGCGCTCGGAGCGCGATCACGGGCCGGTACGTCACCCCGGCCACCGCGGCGCGTTGGCCGGCCCAGACGGTGGTCGAGAACCGCTGACCGGCTGAGCAGGGGGTGGGCAGCACCGCACGCCGGGGTGCTGCCCACCCGTTGTCTCTGTTCGTCCGTACAGTCCGGCTGTGGTCGAAGCTCTCAGCTGGCAGGACATCGCCGTCAGCGCCGGCCAGTTCGCTGCGCGGTGGGCGGATCAGACGAAGGAACGCCCGGGGACCGCGTCGTTCTGGGATGGGTTCCTCGGGGTGCTCGGCATCGACCGCAAGCAGGTCGCCCGATTCGAGGCGGTCGCCAAGCGGTACTCCACCGGTCGGGTGGGGTTCATCGACATGCTGTGGCCGGGCCGGCTGCTCGTCGAGCAGAAGTCCGCGGGCGAGGACCTGGCCGCCGCGATGCGGCAGGCGAAGGACTACCTGCCGAGCATGGCCGCGGTCGACGTGCCCCGACTTGTCGTGGTCTGTGACTTCCAGCAGTGGGTGGTCGAGGACCTCGATGCTGGGATCACCAGGGCCTTCCCTCTGCGGGAGCTGCCGGCGAACCTGGACATGTTTGGTTTTTTGGTTGGCCGAGACCGGCACAAGCCGGCCGGGGATGAGACCGCGGTCAACCTCGCCGCGACCGACTTGCTCGCCACCGTCGGGGACGAGTTGGACGCTGCCGGGTACGACGAACACCAGCGCCGGGTGCTGCTGAGCCGGCTGCTGTTCTGCCTGTTCGCTGACGACGCGCAGGTGTGGCCGCGCGGCCTGTTTGAGGACTACTTGCTGCTGCGGACCCGCGAGGACGGCAGCGACCTCGGCGCGCAGCTGGAGGTGCTGTTCAGCGTCCTGAACACCGCGCCGGAGCGGCGCTCACCGAACCTCGCCGAGGAGCTCGTTGACTTCACCTACATCAACGGCGGCTTGTTCAAAGATCGCCTCGACGTCGCCTACGCGTCGCGAGCAACGCGGACGGCGTTGGTGGCGGCGTCCCGGTTCAACTGGTCCAAGATCAGTCCAGCGATTTTCGGGTCGATGTTCCAGAACGCGCTCACGCCGGCCGACCAGCGTCGGCTCGGCCAGCACTATACGAGTGAGACCAACATCCTGCGGACGATCGGCCCGTTGTTCCTGGACGACCTGCGAGCCGAACTCGTCCGTGCCCGTACCCTGACCGCGCTGCGGGAGTTCCGGTCCAAGCTGGCCCGGCTGAACTTTTTCGATCCGGCGTGCGGGTGCGGGAACTTCCTCGTCGTCGCCTACCGGGAGTTGCGCGCCCTGGAACTCGACTGCCTGCGCAAGATCAACGACACGACCACCCGTGAAGGGACCGGGGGAGAGGTGCTGGACGTCGGGTTGGTCTCCGCTGTTGGGATCGGCCAGTTCTACGGTCTGGAGATCGAGGAGTGGCCGTCCCGGATCGCCGAGACCGCGATGTATCTGACCGACCACCTGGCCAACCTCGAGCTGTCGGCTGCGTTCGGCCGCTACTACGCGAGGTTCCCCATCGCGGAGTCCGCCCACATCCGCACCTGCGATGCGATCACCAGCGACTGGGCCGATCACCTGCCGCCGGAGCAGTGCTCCTACCTGTTCGGCAACCCCCCGTTCGTCGGGATGGCGTGGATGAGCGCGGACCAGCAGGCCGACAACAGGTCCGCGTTCAGCGCCCTTGACGCCAAGGCGCTGCGCACCGGGCGGTTGGACTACGTCGCCAGCTGGTACGCCCGCGCGCTGCCGTACCTGCAGCGCAGCGGCGGCCGAGCGGCGTTCGTGTCCACCAACTCGATCACCCAGGGCGAGCAGGCCCGCAGCCTCGGCCCGCTGCTCAGCTACTACCGGTACCGGATCGAGTTCGCCCACCGCACCTTCCGCTGGCGCAGCGAGGCCCGCGGGGCAGCCCACGTCCACGTTGTGATCATCGGGTTCGCCGGCCCGACCGCCGAACCGCGGCCGGCCCGACTGTTCGACTACCCCGACCTGAACGGGGAACCGGTCGAACGCCGAGCCGCCCAGATCAACATCTACCTCACCGACGCGGACCCGATCGTGCTCGCCAAGACCAGCGCCCCACCGCTCCGTCTCCCCGTGATGACCAAGGGCAGTCAGCCGACCGATGGAGAGCACCTACTCGTAACCGAGGCCCAGGTCGCCGAGGTCCGAGCAGACCCGATCGCCGCGGCCTACCTGCGCCCGTTCAAGCAGAGCAAGGGCCTGCTCTATGACAAGCCCCGCTGGTGCCTGTGGCTCGTCGATGCCCCACCTAGTGACCTGCGCAACTCCCCGGTCCTCCGAGACCGGCTGGCCAAGGTGCGCGCCGAACGGGCCGCCAGCAAGACCGCGAGCGTCCGAGACGCCGCTGACACCCCGGCGCTGTTCACCCAACGTCGCCAACCCACCAGCACCTACCTGGCCCTGCCCGAGGTCAGCGGTGAGACCCGCGACTACATCCCCGGCGCCTACCAGTCGCCTGAAGTGATTGCCGGGAACAAGCTGCTCACCCTGACCGACTGCCCTCTGTGGCTGTTCGGGATTCTGCAGTCCGCCGCGTGGATGGCCTGGGTCGACAGCTTCACCGGACGCATGAAGAGCGACTACTCCCTCGCGCCAGCGCTGGTTTACAACGTGTTCCCGTTCCCCGACCTCACGACCACGGAGCGCGAACGCCTCGGCGCCGCGGCGACCGCGGTGCTCAAGGCTCGCGCCGCGCACTCCGGGCAGACCCTCGCCGACCTGTACAACCCAGACGGCATGCCCACCGACCTACGCCGCGCGCACCGCGCGCTCGACCGGCTCGTCGACAACCACTACGGCCTACCCGCCCGCGCGACCAACGCCGACCGACTCGCCACCCTCATCAAGCTGTACAACGACCGGAGCGCCGGAGCCTCGCAGCGGCAGTTCGCCTCGAGTCGATCGTGACCGACGTCGGCCACTGGCTCAGCGCGTGGATCCGCTCATCCGGGTTCGGTGGCGTCGCTGCGCTCCTCGCCGCAGCTATCGCCTATCGAGCAGCGCGACGGGCGGCCAGCGTTCAGCGTGACAACGCTCGTGACGACCGGGTGCAACGGGAGCGAGCAGAAAGGAAGAACCAGTGGTGGCTGCGGGCGCAGTGGGCGCTAGATCTGACGCTGGCTGAGGCGGACACCGAAGCACGGACAGTCGGATTCAACGTCCTGAAGGCGCTCGCCGACAGCGAGTGGGCCGGCGAGCACGAGGGCGACATCGTCGCAGCGGCCACCGACCGAGCGCTCAGCTCACAGGGGTCGCCACCGGAGGCCCGACGGCGCAGACTCGGACGGAGGAGGTAGCGATGGCAAAGCCCAGTGGCACGGCACGGTCGGGCCGGGGACGCAGCGCGACCACGGGCCGGTTCCTCACGAAGACGGCCGAATCGGGTCGGTGGTTGGTCCGTAGCAGGTTGGGCCAACCTCGAGACGGTGGGAGCAGCACGCGAAGTGCGAACACCGGCAGGTACGTCAGCCAGGCCGAGCGCAGCGCGGCTGCCCGGGCGCGGGTCAGTGCGGACAAGAAGCGCGGTGTTGAAACCGAGTCGTGGATCGTCGCCCTGGCCGACGCAGACGACTGAGCGGCTCACACGCCCGGCGAGCAGGACGACATCAGCGCGAGGCCCTAGCCCGCGAGGGCGCTGCCGCCCGCAGTTTTCACCGACCAAGCCACCCGCAGCTCACTGGGACGAGATCCGGCGCATCCGCTTTGTGACCAAGCTAGACCGGGTCGGCCGGTCGACTCCCCGACCACAACCTCGTCGACGAGCGATCACCGCTAGTGGGGTCCACGTGTCGATGGGGCTCCGGGGCGTCGGGACCCTGTGGCGGGCGCGGATTCCATCTTGGGGTCGAGCGCTCGCACCGGGTCGTCTAGTTCCGAGCGATGGAGGACGTACGTCTGCCGAGTGTGCGTGTAGTCGAAGTCAGCACTGACCGGGGCACTGCCGGTTGTCAGGAACCCCCGCTCACGAAGGTCGGCGACACCCCGGGTCCAGGTGTCCTCCGACAGCCCGTACGACTTCTTCCGTGAGCCGGGCGCCCACCAGGGAGTGGTTTCGTGGCCGCCCGTGACATCGACCAACGCGAGGTAGGTGGACAAGGACGCCGTGGGAAGGGTGGCGATCAGTCCGCGCTGCCACAGCCCGAGACCGACCCGTAGGTAACGGCGACCACCGACGGCGCTGGCGGGCTGGCCGCTACCGGTCGGGTCAAGCAGCTGGATTGTGGGTGGTTGGCCGCCACCCTTCGTCGGAAGTTCCAGGAGGCGGAGGCGCTCGAGTCGATGCAGGGCTCGCGCGACGGCACGGGCGCCGGCCTGCTCCGGATCGGTCAACCCGAGGGTCAGCGCCCAAGTCCGTGCGGGAACCTGCTGGGTGATCGTGTGCGGAGCTCGGGTCGCCATCAACCACAAAGTCAGGAACAGGCGTAGGGCGGCGTCGCCCCCGC
>CAXTFU010000273.1:0-6456 GCA_964243385.1 uncultured bacterium
CGCCCCAGCTGTCCTGAGTCAGGGCACCGAGCGCCGGCCCCGTCAGGACCCCCGGCACTCGCCCGGGGACGCCCCGGCCTCGAGGGCGGCCACGACCGAGCGGGCGGCCTGCACCGCGGTCAGCCGGTCGGTGTCGAGCACCTGGTGCGCCACCTCGGCGAACAGCGGCTCGTGCAGCCCCGCGAGCGCCCGCAGCCCGGCCACCGGGTCGTCGCCCAGCTCGGGGCGCGGCGAGCGGGCCAGCCGTCGCGCGAGCGTCGGCACGGGAGCCCGCAGCCACACGACGTGCCCGCCGGCGCGCAGCCGCTGCCGGTCCCGCGCGGCGAGCAGCGCCCCGGACGCGACGCCGGCCACCAGCGGCCCGGGGACGGCCAGGGTCAGCGTCAGCACGTCGGACTCGGCCGACCGCAGCGCCTCGGCGCCCTGCAGCTCGCGCAGCCGGGCGGCGCTGTGGCCGGCGCTGCGCTCGAGCAGCCGGTCGTCGTCGAGCCAGGGCCAGCCGGTCGCGCTCGCCACCGCCTCGGCGACCGCGGTCTTGCCCGACGCCGGGAGGCCGACCAGCAGGACCCGGTGCACCGGTCAGCGCACCCGGGAGGGGACGAACGGCGGCTTGACCACCCGCATCCGCGAGGTGCGTCCCCGGACGTCGACGGTGACCTCGTCGCCCTCGGCCACCGAGCGCTCGAGCAGCGCGAGGCCGATGCCCAGGCGCCGGGTGGGGCTGAACGTCCCGCTGGTCACCTCGCCGACCGGCGCGCCGTCGCGCTGCACCGTCATGTGCGAGCGCGGGATGCCCCGGTCGAGCGACTCGAGCCCCCACAGCAGGCGCCGCGCCCCCTGCTCGCGCTCGCGCAGCAGCGCCTCGCGGCCCCAGAAGCGCTCCTTGCCCCAGCCGACGGCCCAGGTCGAGCGGGCCTGCACCGGCGTGATCTCGAGCGACAGGTCCTGCCCGTGCAGCGGGTAGCCCATCTCGGTGCGCAGCGTGTCGCGGGCGCCCAGCCCGCAGGGCAGCACCCCGAGCGCCGCACCGCGCTCGAGCAGGGCGTCCCACACGTCGCCCGCGTCGTCCCACCGCGGCAGCAGCTCGAAGCCGAGCTCACCGGTGTAGCCGGTGCGGCAGACGACGACCGGGCGGCCCTGCCAGTCGGCGCCGGCGAAGGACATGTAGTCGTGGTCGGTCGGCAGGCCCATCGCCTCGACGAGCTCGCGGCTGCGCGGGCCCTGCACGGCGAGCACCGCCAGGGTGCGGTGCAGGTCCTCGACCTCGATGCCGGCGGTCGCGTCGGCCTGCAGGCGCCCGACGACCTGGCTGCTGTTGGCGGCGTTGGGGATGAGGAACACCTCGTCCTCGCCGCGGACGTAGGCGATCAGGTCGTCGACGACGCCACCCGATTCCTCGTCGCAGCACAGCGTGTACTGCGCCGCCCCGACCCCGACGCGGCGCAGGTCGTTGGTGAGCCGGTCGTTCACGAAGTCGAGCGCGCCCGGGCCGCGCACGACGCCCTTGCCGAGGTGGCTCACGTCGAACACGCCGACGGCCTCGCGCACGGCGGTGTGCTCCCGGAGCACGCCGCCCCCGGCGTACTCGATCGGCATCTCCCAGCCGCCGAAGTCGGCCAGCTTGGCGCCCCGTGCGACGTGGCGGTCGTGCAGCGCGCTGCGCTGGAGCGGGGCGTCTGGGGCGGAGTCGGTCACGGACGAGGAACCTAGCGGCTGCACCTGGCCAGAGCACCAGCGAGCACGTCGAGCTCGTCGCGCCCCACCCAGGGCGCGGTCGAGACGCGCAGGACCGGCCCGGACAGGTCGTCGGCGCGGCTCGCCGGGACCGCCGAGGTCACGAAGCCCTCTGCCAGCAGGGCCGTGCGGGTCGCCGCCGGGTCACCGCCGGACAGCGTCGTGATGCCCGTCGGCTCGTCGACCGGCTCGCGCACCGTCCAGCCGCCGACGCCGTCGAGCACGGTGCGGGCGCACCGGGCGAGTTCCTGCACGACGGGCACCAGCGCCGGGTCCCACTGCGCGACGGCGACGGCCAGCCCGACCCGGCCGGCCACGTGCGCCTCCTGGCTGTCCCAGCGCCGGGCGTGCGTGCCCTGCGTCGGCGCCAGCGTCGGCGGCTCGGCCAGCGCCTCCTGCACCGCGGACCCGGCCAGCGCGAAGCCGACGCCGCGCGGTCCGCACAGCCACTTGCGCGAGGTGCCGACGTAGGCGGCGCAGCCGGCCGGCACGGGGGTCTGGCCGAGCGACTGCGCGACGTCGAGCAGCAGCGGCGTGCCGGTGGCCAGCACGTCGGCCACCGGCTGCGCGACGCCGCGCTGGCTCGCGACCTGGGGGAAGGTCACGAGGTCGAGGCCGGCGGGCACGTCGACGACCCGGCCGTGCGCGTCGACCGGCAGGACGACGAGCTGCCAGCCCCGCTCGTCGGCCAGCCGGCGCAGGGCGCGGGCGTTGGCGCCGTACTCGCTCGGCACCGTCGCGACGCGGGCGCCCCGGCCGAGCGGCCAGGCGGCGAGCAGCGTGGCGAAGGCGGTCCCCGCCCCGTCGACGAGCGCCACGTCGTCGGCGCCGAGGCCGACGAGCGCGCCCAGGTCGCCGCGCAGGCCCTCGAGCTGCTCGCGCGCCCGCTCCTGCGCGACGTACGGCGCGATGCGGGCCTCCAGGTGCAGGTGCGCCACCTCGGCGTCCAGCACCTCGCGCGACGGACGGCCGGCGCCGGCGACGTCGAGGTGCACCACCGAGGACGGGCTGCGGGCGTCGACCCAGGCAGCCACCGCCTGCGGGAGCACCGCCTCAGGGGTCGCGGCCCGCGGGTGCCCGGTCACGCGAGGCCGCGTCCGGTCAGGGCCCGGTCGACGACCGCGGCCAGCCCGTCCGGCCCCGGCTCGACCAGCGGCGTCACGCGCAGGCCGTCGGGGACGAGCACGAGCAGCGAGCGGTCGGGGACGTCGGTCCAGCCGTCCTCGTCGTCGGCCGGCTCGGACGCGACGACCGCGCCGCCCGCCTCGGTGCGCCAGCACAGCGTGTCGCCCCAGGCCGTGGCCGCGACCGTCGCCCCGTCGGTGGCCAGCAGGTTGAGCCGGGCCCGCGGCGCGACGGCCGCCACCGCGGCGACCGCGCCCGCGAGCGCCGCCGGCAGCCCGGCGCCGAGCCGCTGCGCCACGAGGGCAGCGAGGAACGCGCTGTCGACCGTCGAGCCCACGGCGGCGAGCTCGGCCGAGCCGACGAGCGGGGCGACGTCGGCCACCGGCAGCGCGCCGTTGTGCGAGAGCAGGACGGTCCCGCCGGGGTGCCGCAGCTGGAAGGGCGCGCAGGCCTCCTCCCCGCCGGGACCGCCCGCGGTCGCCGACCGGACGGCGGCCAGCACGCAGCCCGAGCGCACGGCAGGCGCGAGCTCGGCGAACGACCGGTCGCCCCACAGCGGGACCGCCCGGCGGTAGCGGACGGGCGCGCCGCCGGAGTACCAGCCGACCCCGAAGCCGTCGGCGTTGACGGTCCCGTGCCGCTGCCGGCGCGGGGCGTACGACTGGCGCAGCAGCCCGCACGGCGGCGCGAGCAGCAGCTCGTGCAGCGAGCGCGGCCGGCCGAGCCAGGCGGTGTGCCGGCACATCAGCTGCCCCCGCCCGCGTCGACGGCCGTCCGGAACCCGCTGAAGACCTGCCGACGCACCGGCAGGTCCCAGTTGCGGAACGTCGTGCGCACGGCCGTGGGGTGGGTGGCCCACGAGCCGCCCCGCAGGACGCGGAAGTCGCCGCCGTAGAAGACCTCGGAGTACTCGCGGTACGGGAACGCCCGGGTGCCCGGGTACGGGTCGAAGCCCGAGCTCGTCCACTCCCACACGTCGCCGACCAGCTGCTCGACGCCGTACGCCGAGGCCCCGGCCGGGTACGCGCCGACGGGGGCCGGACGGGTCGCCCGCTGGCCGAGGTTCGCGTGCTCCGGCGTCGGCTCGGCGTCGCCCCACGGCCAGCGACGCAGCCGCCCGGCGACCGGGTCCCAGCCGCACGCCTTCTCCCACTCGGCCTCGCTCGGCAGCCGCCGGCCGGCCCAGCGGGCGTAGGCGTCGGCCTCGAACCAGCAGACGTGCTCGACCGGGCTGTCCGGCTCGACCGGGACCGCCTGCCCGAACCGGGTGCACGTCCAGCCGGCGCCCTCGCGCCGCCAGGTCATCGGCGCCCGCCGCCCCGAGCGCTGCAGGTGCTCCCAGCCGCGGTCGGACCACAGCCGCCGGTCGTCGTAGGCGCCGGCCTCGACGAAGGCGGCGAACATGCCGTTCGTGACCGGGAACCGGTCGATGCGGAACGGCGGCAGGTCGACGCGGAACGCCGGCCCCTCGTTGTCGAGCGCCCACGGGTCGGTGCTCGTCCCCTGCACCGACGCTCCGCCCGGCACGAGCACGTCCTCGTGCTGGCGGAACGGCCGCCCGGGCGGCAGCGCCAGGTCCGGCGGCAGCGTCCGCTCGCCGCCCCGCAGCTGCAGCGTGGCCAGGATCGTCTCGTCGTGCATGTGCTCGTGCTGCACGACCATGCGGAACACGAAGCCGTCGCGCACCAGCGGACCGCCCTCCAGCGGGGTGCGGTCCAGGACGTCCAGGACGTGCGAGCGGACGCCGGACAGGTACGAGCGGGTCTCGTCGGGCCCGAGGATCGGCAGCGACGGCCGCTCCGAGCGCGGGTGCTCGAAGGCGTCGTAGAGCGGGTCGATCTCGGGGCGCAGCGGCTCGACGCCGGCCACCTCCCGCAGCAGCCACAGCTCCTCGTAGTTCCCGATGTGCGCGAGGTCCCAGACGAGCGGGGACATCAGCGGCGACACCTGCCGGACGAGGTCGGACGCGTCCAGCGGGGCGAGCAGCGCCAGCGAGCGGGCCCGGCTCCCGGCCAGCTCCTGCGCCAGCCGCTCCTTGACGTCGACCGTCGCGGTGCCGGTCGCCCCCGCACCGGAGCCGGTCGGGCCGACCGCCGTGCTGCGGTCGCTCATGCCGCCACCCCCACCCGTCCGAGCAGCAGCTCGGACGGCGGGACGCCGGCGGCGCGGGCGTCGAGCAGCTCGTCGGCCGGGCAGCGCCCGCGCGCGGTGAACCGCTCGGCGAAGCCCTCGACCGCGGGCACGAGCGAGGCCGCCCCGAGGCGGGGCAGCGCCGAGACGGCCGCCTCGAGGCAGCCGGCGGCGGCGCGGGCGAGCGCCGGGTCGGACGTCGCCAGGCGCGCGGCGTCGGTCCAGCGGCCCTCGACCGGCGCGCAGGCCTCGCGCGCCGCGTCCGCGGCGAGGTCGTCGTCCAGCAGCGCGGCGGCCACCGCGACCGGCACCTGCCACAGCGGGTCCGGCAGCATGTCGAGGAACCGCAGCTCGAACCAGCCGCGCAGGCGCACCGGCGGGAACAGGGTCGTGAGGTGGTAGGCGAGGTCGCCGTCCGTCGGCTCGCCGGACTGCCACCACGCGCCGAAGGACAGCCCGCACGGCGCCGGCCGGCAGGTGCCGTCGGCGTCGCGCACGGTCAGGACCTGCGCCGCGAGCGCCAGCTCGGTGGTCGCCTCGACCGGCCCGAGCCGCGGGTCCGGCGGCGCTGTCCGCGAGGGGTCGAGGTCGCGCCAGAACCGCTGCCGCGTGGACCGCCAGCCGGTCGGCTCGCCGCGCAGCAGCGGCGAGCAGGCGAACGCCGCCGCGAGCGCCGGCCCGACGGCGTGCGCCCGCTGCCAGCGGGACGCGGCGGACTGCCGGCCGCCGCCCCACGTGCCGGCGTCGAGCGAGACCTGCACCGCGGCGGACGAGCACATCATCGCCCGGCCGGCGGCGCCGGCGACCGGCCCGCCGCTCGCGAAGTGCGCCTCCATGACGTCGTAGCGCGGCGTGCGCACCAGGCGCACCGGCGGTCGCAGCGGGTCGGCCCCCAGGCCGGTGAGGACGAGGTCGTCGGCCGACAGGGCGGCGACCGTGGCGGCCAGGTCGGCAGCCAGGGCCGCGACGGCGGCGGCCGGTCCGGCGAAGGGCTGCGACGACAGCTCGAGCTGGCCGCCCGGCTCGACGGTCACGAGGCTGCCGCCGGGCAGGGGCTCGGGGACGGCCGCGGCGACGCGTGCCAGCGGCGGCCGTGCGGACGGGGTCGTGCGGTCGGCGACCAGCAGCTCGAGCTCGGCCCCGACGGTGCCCGGGGCGCCGAAGCGGATCGCGGCCTCGACGTGCGCGGCGACGTCGTCCCAGGTCGTCGCGGCGCTCCTCGGGCGTCGTGCGCGGCCCGTCATGCCGGTCGGCAGCGGGTGCTCGCGTGCGTGGGCCGCGCGCGGCGGCGGCGTCGGGCGGAAGGAGGTCCGCACAGGTCAGGGGTCACGACAGCTCCCGGAGGTGGCGGGTCCGCCGGTGCGGGCCGGTGCGCGCGACTCTGCCTCCTGCGACGGCGCGCGTCGAGCCCGTTGCCGCCGCCGGAGCGCGCGCAGCCGAGCAGGGTATTGCGTCCGCCCGCGCCCA
>CAXTFU010000274.1:0-5236 GCA_964243385.1 uncultured bacterium
CTACAACGACCTACAACTCACTCCCAGCACCGCTTGACTTCCATAGGAGCATCCCGTGACCGCCTGACCCGCACCCCTGACCCGCACCTCCGCCGCACGGGAGCACCGCATGACCGGCCGACCGACCGCCCTGGCTCGCTGCACCAGCGTCGACGCCGCGACCTTCGCGACCGAGCACTGGTCGCGCACGCCCCTGCTGTCGCGCGCCAAGGAGCTGCCCGGCGGCTTCTCCGACCTGCTGTCGGTCGACGACGTCGACGAGCTCGTCGCCGACCGCGCGCTGCGCACCCCCTTCTTCCGCACCGTCAGCGAGGGCGGCGGCCTGCCGCTGCCCGTCCGCACCGTGACCGCCGGTGCGCGGCGCATCGGCGACCTGGTCGACGGCGACGCGCTCGCCCGCCAGCACGCCGACGGCGCGACGCTCGTCCTGCAGTCGGTGCACCGCATGCACCCGCCGGTGGCGCGCTTCTGCCGCGAGCTGGCGGCCGAGCTCGGCCACGCGACCCAGTGCAACGCCTACGTGACCCCCGGCGGGGAGCACCAGGGCTTCGACTTCCACCACGACACCCACGACGTCTTCGTCCTGCAGGTCAGCGGCCGCAAGCGGTGGATCGTCCACGAGCCGGCCGTCCGGCTGCCGCTCGCGAGCCAGCCCCAGGCCGGGGCGCACCTCGTCGCCGAGGGCGCCGAGCCGCTGCTCGACGTCGAGCTCGAGGCCGGCGACGCGCTCTACCTGCCGCGCGGCTACGTGCACGCCGCGCTCACGACCGACGAGCACTCGGTGCACCTCACGGTCGGCGTGCTGTCGACGACCTGGCACGACGTCCTGCACGACGCCCTGTCGCTCGCCGGCCGCGAGGAGGCGTTCCGCGACGCGCTGCCGGTGCAGCCGGCCGACGACCTGGCGTCGTCCCTGCCCGGGCTGCTGCGGCAGGCGGCGCAGTGGCTCGAGCAGCTGCCCCCGGCCGAGCTCGAGCAGGTCGTGCGCCGGCGGCTGCGCCGCGCCGTGCCGGTCGAGCCCGTCCCGCTGCTCGCCAGCGCCGCCGCGCAGCGCACGCTCGACGCCGCCACGGCCCTGCGCCCCCGCACCGGGCTCGCCGCCGACCTGCGCGTCGAGGGCGAGGCGCTCGTCGTCGCTGTCCCCGGACGCACCCTGTCGCTGCCCGCCTTCACCGAGCCGGCCGTCCGCCGGGTGCTCGAGGGCCCGTCGACGCCGGCCGACCTGGCGGTCGGGGGGCTCGACGAGGCCGGCGCCGTCGTCCTGGCGCGGCGGCTGCTGCGCGAGGGCGTCGTCCTGCCGGCCTGACCGCTCTCTGCCGTGCAGGGCATGCTCCTGCGGTGACCGCACCCGACGACCTCGACGCCCTGCGGGCCGGCTGCACGCGCGCGCTGGCCGGCCACGGACCGACGACGGCCCGCGAGCTGCTCGCGACCGTGCCGCCCGACACCGCGGTCGACCGCTACGGCGACGGCGGCGTGGTCCGCGAGCTCGAGGCCGCGACGGCGGCCCTGCTCGGGCTGCCCGCCGCGGTCTACGTCCCGAGCGGGACGATGGCGCAGCAGGCGGTCCTGCGCGTGCACGCCGACCGGTCCGGCCGGCGGACGGTGCTGTTCCACCCCGAGTCGCACCTCGACCGGCACGAGGGACGGGCGCTCGAGCGGCTGCACGGCCTGGTCGGCCGGCCGGTCGGCGACCGCGCGCGGCTGCTGACGGCGGACGACCTCGAGCAGGTCGCCGAGCCCGCCGCCGCGCTCGTGCTCGAGCTGCCGCAGCGCGACCTCGGCGGGCAGCTGCCGTCGTGGGACGACCTCGTCGCGCAGACGGCCTGGGCGCGCTCGCGCGGCGCTGCGGTGCACCTCGACGGCGCCCGGCTGTGGGAGGCCTCCGCCGGGTACGGGTGCTCCCCCGCCGAGGTCGCGGCCCTGTTCGACACCACCTACGTGAGCTTCTACAAGGGCATCGGCGCGCTGGCCGGCTGCTGCCTGGCCGGTCCCGAGGACGTCGTCGCCGAGGTGCGCGAGTGGCGCCGCCGCATGGGCGGCACCGTGTTCGGCATGTGGCCCGGTGCTGCCTCGGCCCTGACGCTGCTCGCGCCGCGGCTCGCCAGGATGCCCGCCTACCTGGTCCGGGCCCGCGAGGTGGCGGACGCGGTGCGCGACCTGCCGGGCGTGACGGTCGTCCCGGACCCGCCGCAGGCGCCGATGCTGCACCTGCTGCTGCGCACGTCGCCGGACGCCTTCCGGGCGGCTGCCCGCGCGCTCGCCGAGCAGGGGCTGTGGACCTGGCCGGGCAGCGCGACGACCGGCGACCCGTCGGTGCAGCGGGTCGAGCTGCCGGTCGGCGAGGCGACGCTGGCGCTGTCCCTGGACGAGGTCCGGTCGGCCGTCGCCCGCCTGGCCGGGGCCCCGGCCGAGTCAGCGCACCCCGCCTGACGGCCGTACCGTGGACGTCGATGACCACGCTGTGCGCTGACGCCTCCCGCGACCGGGCAGAGCCGCTCACGGCCACCGCCAGCCGGGTCGACCGCTGGCTCGTCGTCGAGCACCGCGGCGCCTGGGGACCGCAGACCGTGCCCACCGGCCGCATGTCCCGCGCGGCCGCCACCGCGATCGCCCGCGCTGCCAACGCCGCGCGCGCCCGCCTCGTGCTGATCCGCCGGCCGCACGGCACGCCGGACGACGCAGCCGGGCGCACGGTCTTCGCCGTCGACAGCCGCCCGGGGCAGTCGCGGGTGCTCGTGCGCACAGTGGCGGACGACGCCGAGCTGGCGCACCTCGTCCTGCCCTTCGACGGGCCGGCCGACGGGTGGTCGCCGTACGAGGGCCCGCTCTACCTCGTCTGCACGCACGGCCGGCACGACCGCTGCTGCGCGCTGCGCGGCCGTCCGGTGGCGCGGGCCCTGGCCGTCCGCGAGCCCGAGCGCACCTGGGAGTGCACGCACGTCGGCGGTGACCGCTTCGCCGCCAACCTCGTCGTGCTGCCCGAGGGGCTCTACCTGGGCCGCGTCGAGGCCGACGAGGTCGTGCGCGTCGTCGACGACCTGGCCGCCGGGACGCTGCCCGCCGGGCGGGTGCGCGGCCGCAGCAGCGTCTCGCTGCCGGCGCAGGCAGCGCAGGCCTTCGCGCGCGAGCAGTGCGGCCGATGGGGCACCGACGACCTGCTGCCCGTCGAGCAGCGCACCGAGGCGCCCGACAGCTGGGGCGTCCGGCTGGCCGGTCCGGGCGGGCCCGACGTCGACGTCGTCGTGCGCTACGACCGCGAGGGCGACGGCGAGCCGAACCTGCTCACCTGCGGCGCGCTGGAGGCCAAGCCCGCGCCGCTGTTCCGCCGGGTGCGGCTGACCGTCCTCGAGGCGCTCGTCCAGTCGTAGGCGCTACCCGACCGCCTCGGTGGCGGTCACGTCGGCGCTCACCGGCTGCAGCTCGCCGCGCGCGATCTGCTCGGCCCAGTGGCAGGCCACCGAGTGGCCGGGCGGCGCGTGCTCGGGCGTGCGCAGCGCGGGCACCTCGTCGGCGCAGCGCGTCGGCTGCCGGAACGGGCACCGCGTGTGGAACCGGCAGCCCGGCGGCGGAGCCGCGGGAGACGGCAGGTCGCCGCGCAGCAGCACCCGCTCGCGGCGGTCCTCGACCTCGGGGTCGGGGATCGGGATCGCCGACAGCAGCGCGATCGTGTACGGGTGCAGCGGCTGTGCGTACAGGTCGTCCGACGGGGCGACCTCGACGACGGAACCCAGGTACATGACGGCGATGTCGTCGCTGATGTGCCGCACCACCGCGAGGTCGTGCGCGATGACGACGTAGGTCAGGCCGAGCCGCTGCTGCAGCTCCTCGAGCAGGTTGACGACCTGCGCCTGGATCGACACGTCCAGGGCCGACACCGGCTCGTCGGCGATGATGAGCTCGGGGTCCAGGGCGATCGCGCGGGCGATCCCGACGCGCTGGCGCTGCCCGCCGGAGAACTCGTGCGGGTACCGGTTCGCCGCTGTGGACGGCAGTCCGACGAGGTCGAGCAGCTCGCGCACGCGGGCGTCGTGCGGACCCCGCACCCCGTGCGTGCGCAGCGGCTCGGACAGCACCGACGACACCGACTGCCGTGGGT
The DNA here is from genome assembly GCA_964243385.1 of uncultured bacterium. Taxonomy (GTDB): domain Bacteria; phylum Actinomycetota; class Actinomycetes; order Mycobacteriales; family SCTD01; genus SCTD01. Next base: position 4,100 of record CAXTFU010000274.1, read on the forward strand.
CGAGCGACGCGAGCGGGTCCTGGAAGACCATCTGCATGCGCTTGCGGACGGCGCGCATGCGGGCCGGCTTCAGCGTGCTGAGGTCCTCGCCGTCGAACACCACGCTGCCCGCCGTGACGGGCTCGAGCTGCAGGATCGCGCGGCCGAGCGTGCTCTTGCCGCAACCGGACTCGCCGACGACGCCGAGCGTGCGCCCGCGCTCGACGCTGAGGTCGACGCCGTCGACGGCGCGCACCGCGCCGACCGTGCGCTCGAGCAGGATCCCCTTCTTGATCGGGAAGTGCACCTGCAGGCCACGGACCTCGAGCAGGCTCATGCCCCGGTCTCCGCTGCGGCGGCGGGCACCGGGTTGACGCAGCGCACGAGGTGGCCGGGCGCTGCCGTGGACGCGGGCTCGAGCGCCGGTGCGCAGCCGACGCTCTCGGGCACCTTGCGGGTGCAGCGCGGCGAGAAGGCGCACCCCTCGGCCCACGGGAGCGTGTCGGCGGGCGAGCCCGGGATGGGCAGCAGCGGCACCCCGCGCGGCTGGTCCAGGCGCGGCACCGAGGCGAGCAGCCCCGTCGTGTACGGGTGCTGCGGCGCGGCGAACAGCGGCCGGCGCGGGGCCGACTCGACGATGCGGCCCGAGTACATGACGTGCACCTGGTCGCACAGCCCGGCGACCACGCCGAGGTCGTGCGTGATGAGGATGAGCGCCGTGCCGGTGTCCTTCACGAGCAGCCGCAGCAGCTCCAGGATCTGCGCCGAGATGGTGACGTCGAGCGCCGTCGTCGGCTCGTCGGCGATGAGCAGCCGCGGCTCGCAGGCGAGCGCCATCGCGATCATGACGCGCTGCCGCATGCCGCCCGAGAGCTGGTGCGGATAGCTGCGCAGCCGCCGCACGCTGTCGCCGATGCCGACGCTGTCGAGCAGCTCGGCCGCCCTCGCCCGAGCCGCCGCGCTGCCGAGACCGCGGTGCCGCTCGAGGATCTCGGTGATCTGGCGGCCGATGGTGAGCACCGGGTTGAGCGAGCTCATCGGGTCCTGGAACACCATCGCGATCTCACGGCCGCGGATCGCGCGCAGCTCGTCGTCGGGCATCGACAGCAGGTCGGTGCCGTCGAAGTTCTGGAGCACGCGGCTGTCCAGGGTGCGGGG
>CAXTFU010000274.1:5246-6454 GCA_964243385.1 uncultured bacterium
GCGCCTGCGCAGCAGACCCATGGCGGCGAGCGACGTGACGCTCTTGCCGCTGCCCGACTCGCCGACGATGCCGACGGTGTGACCGGCTGCCACGTCGAAGCTCACGCCGTCGACGGCGCGCACGTCGCGGCGGCCGCGGCTGGAGAAGGTGACGCCGAGGTCGCGCACGCGCAGCAGCGGCGTCCCGGTCGTGAGCTGACCGGGCACCGGCTCGGCGGCGGTCACGCGCGTGCTGCTCATCGGCGCAGCTTCGGGTCGAGCGCCTCGCGCAGCGCCTCGCCGAGCAGGTAGAAGCCCATCACCGACAGCACGATGGCGAGCCCGGGCCACAGGGCCAGCAGCGGCGCGCTGGCCAGGAAGGAGTTCGTCTCGGCGAGCATGCGTCCCCACTCCGGGATCGACGGGTCCTCCGAGCCCAGGCCCAGGTAGGCCAGGCCGGCCGCCTCGATGATGGCCGTGGCGAGGGCGAGCGTGCCCTGCACGATGACCGGCGCGAGGCTGTTCGGGAACACGTGCTGCAGCACGATGCGGCTGCGCGTCACGCCGAGCGAGCGCGCCGCGAGGACGTAGTCGCTGCGCCGCTGCGCCAGCATCGAGCCGCGCAGCAGGCGCGCGAAGATCGGGACGTTGACGACCGCGATGGCGATCATCACCGAGGTGATGCTGCGTCCGAGCAGGGCCGCGACGCCGATGGCGAGCAGCAGGCTGGGGACGGCCAGCATGATGTCGACCAGGCGCATGACGAGACTGTCGACCCAGCCGCCGAACGCCCCGGCCACCAGGCCGAGCACGATGCCGACGGCGGCGCCCACCGACAGCGACACGATGCCGATGAGCAGCGAGTACCGGGCCCCGTAGAGGATGCGGCTCAGCTCGTCGCGCCCGAGCTGGTCGAGCCCGAGCGGGTGCTCGGCGGACGGGCCGGGGAACGAGCCGGGCCGCACGTCGGTGAGGTCGATCGCCGTGGGGCTGTACGGCGCGAGCAGCGGCGCGAACACCGCGACGAGGACGAAGACGAGCACCAGCAGCGCGCCGACGATCGCGGTGGGACTGCGGCGCAGCCGGCGCAGCGCGTCGCGCGAGAGCCCGCCGCGCGCCTCCTCGGGGTGCGCGAGCGCGGTCTCGACCGCCTCGGCCTGGTTGATGCTCACGCCGTCCTCACCCGCGGGTCGATGACGCCGTAGGACAGGTCGACGAGCAGGTTCACC
>CAXTFU010000275.1:0-6445 GCA_964243385.1 uncultured bacterium
CCTGCACGCCCCGCGCGAGGTGCGGCGCGAGCTCGAGGTCGCCGAGCAGTGCGTCGGCCCGCTGCGCCGCCGCGCGGGCCCCCGCGGTGTCGCCGAGCTCGAGCAGCACCTCGCCGCCGGCTCGCAGCGCCAGCGCGCCGACGACGGGGTGGGAGCCCTCGTCGGTGAGCCGCACCGCCTCCTGCAGCAGCTCGAGCGCCCGGTCCGGGCGGGCCTCGCTGCGGGCCGCAGCGCCCTGCGCCAGCAGCGCCAGGGCCATCCCCCAGCGGTCGTCCAGCTGCGCGAACAGGGCCCGCGCGCGCTCGGCGCCGGACGCGGCCGTGCCGACGTCGCCGAGCTCGGCGGCGGCCAGCGCGTCGATGACGAGCAGGACCGCGATGCCCCACTGCTCGCCGGCCGCCTCACCGAGCGGCAGGACCGACGCGACGAGGCGCCGCGCCGTCGCCAGCCGTCCCTGCAGCAGCCGCAGGTGCGCCGTCGTGCCGGTGATCCAGCCCAGGGCGGTCGGGTCGTCGAGCTCGCGGAACAGCTGCCCGGCCTGCACGAGCACCTCTCCGGCCAGCTCGTGGTCGCCGCGGGTCGCCGCCGTCCACGCGAGGTTCTGCAGCGCCCACCCCGCGCCGCGCACGTCGTCGACCTGGACGGCCAGGGCGTGCGCCTGCCGGAAGCGCTGCTCGGCCTCGAGCAGCCGCCCCTCGACGTGGTCGAGCAGCCCGAGCTCGCGCAGCGCCTCGGCGGTCAGCCGGTCCTGACCGGCGTCGCTGGCCGCGGCGAGCGCCTGCACGAGGGCCCGCCGCGCCCCGCCGACCTGCCCGCGCTTGCGCCGCACCTCGCCGAGCACGACGAGCGCGCCGGCGCGCAGCCGGTCGTCGTCCGCTCGGAGCGGCGCACGGAGCTCGTCCTCGGCCTCTGCCAGCCGGTGCAGCGCCGCGAGCGCCTGCGCGTGCTGCACCTGCACCGTGCCGCGCTGCACCGCCGACAGCGCCGGCCCCTGCGGCAGCGCGGCCAGGGCCAGCGCTCGCCGCAGCAGCGCCTCGGCCGGCTCGTGGTCGTTGCGCACCTGCGCCCGGCGGCCGAGCCGGGAGAAGGCGCCGAACGCGACGCTGCGGGCCTGCCACGCCGGGTCGGACGGCGGCAGGCCCATCTCCTGGGCGAGCCGCACCGCGCGCTCGGCCTGGCTCGCGGCCGCGCTGTCGGCGTCGGCCGAGCGGGCCGCCTCGGGCGACGCGGCCTGCGACGACTGCGCGTAGATCGCCGCGGCCGCGTGCCGGCGGGCCCGCTCGGCCTTGGCGAGCCCCGCGTACGCGACGTCGCGCACGAGCGTGTGCCCGAAGCGGTAGCTGCCGTCGTCCTCGGGGGTGGCGCCGGCCGGCTCGAGCAGCCGCCGGTCGACGAGCTCGGCGACGGCCGCGCGCACGACCGCCGGGTCGCCGTGCCCGCTGGCCCGCCCGACGGCGACGAGCCCCGGGACGGTCACCCGCAGGCCCAGCACGCTCGCGTCGCGCAGGACCCCCTTGGCGGCGCCGTCCAGCCGGTCGATGCGGGCCGCGAGCACCGCCTGCACCCCCGCGGGCAGCACCCCCTCGGGCAGCTCGCCGTGCAGCACCCAGCAGTCGCCCTCTCGCACCAGCAGGCCGCGGTCGACGAGCAGGTGCAGCAGCTCGGCCAGGAAGAACGGGTTGCCCTGCGCCCGCGAGAGCAGGGCCGACCGGACGGCGGCGTCGAGCCCGTCGATCGGCGTGCCGAGGTAGGCGCGCAGCAGCCGCTCGATCGCGGTGTCCTCGAGCGGGGTGAGCGGCAGCAGCTCGACGGCCGGCAGGCCCTGCCACCACGGGTCCTCGCCGGCGCGTCCGCTGAGCTCGAGCATGTCGGGGCGGCCGGCTGCGACGAGCAGGGCGCGTCCGCGGGTCTGCGCCGCGACGTCCAGGACGCCGTCGAGCATCGTCGTCGTCGCCCAGTGCAGGTCGTCCAGCACGAGCAGCAGCGGGCCGTCGGCGGCCAGCCCGGTGAACAGCGCCGCCACCGCCGCGCGCACCTGGTCGCCGCCGGCCAGCACGCCGGGGGTCGAGGTCTCGCGCGGCCCCACGACCTGCTCGGCCTCGAGCCCGAGCAGCATCCGCAGCCCCTCCGCCGTGGTCGGCGGCAGGCCGCCGTCCGGCAGCGCGCGCCCGACCCGCGCGACGGTCCGGGCCACCCGCCGCCGGGCGGTCTCGGCGTCGTCGGACTCGTCGACGCCGCAGGCGGTCCGGACCATCTCCGCGACGGCGGCGAGGTCGCGGCCCTCGCCGTACGGAGCGCAGCGCCCCCACAGCACCCGCGCGTCGGGCAGCTCGGTGTGGAAGCGCGCCAGCTCCTGCACCAGGCGGGTCTTGCCGACGCCCGCGTCGCCGGTGACGAGCACCGTGCGGGGCAGCCTGCGCTCGGCGACCTCGAGCAACCGGCCCATGAGGAGGCCGAGCTCGGCGTCGCGGCCGATCATCGGCGCCTCGTCGCCGAGGCCGAGCCGCGCCGACGAGGGCCGCAGGCTGACGAGCTCGTAGGCGGTGACCGGCTCGCGCTTGCCCTTGAGCCGCAGCGGCGGCAGCGCGCGCCAGGAGACCGCCGACATGGTGGCCGCGGCGGTGTCGCGGCCGGCGAGCACGCCGCCGACCCCGGCGGCGTCGGAGAGCCGGGCGGCGGTGTTCACCGCGTCGCCGATGACCGTGTACGACAGGTGCGCCTGCACACCGGCGAGCACCTCGCCGGTGTTCAGCCCGACCCGCAGGCCGAGCCGCCGTCCGCCGCCGCTCTCCTCCTCGACCACCCGCCGCACCGCCGTCTGCATGCGCGCCGCCGCCCGCACCGCCCGCTCGGGGTCGTCCTCGTGCGTGGTCGGCGCGCCGAAGACCGCCATGAGGCCGTCGCCGGTGAGCTTGTCGACGTGCCCGCCGAACTCGGCCACGGCAGCCGCGAGCGTCGCGAGCACGCGGTCGGTGACGACGCCGACCCGCTCGGGGTCGAGGTCCTCGGACCAGCTCGTGAAGTCGGACAGGTCGCCGAACAGCACCGTCACGACGCGGCGCTCGGTGCCCGTCTCGGCCCCGACCGAGGCGGGCAGCTCGAGCCCGCACGCGAAGCAGAAGCGGGCGCCCGGGACGGTCGGTGTGCCGCAGGCCGGGCAGGTCATGGCGCGTCCCGCCCGCCGGACAGGTGCAGCAGCTGGGCGCGCACCGACAGCGTCGCCGCCGGCCACAGCGCCCGGTCGACGTCGGCGTAGACCACCTCGACGACCTGCTGCGGCGTCGTGGCGCCGGCCTCGACCGCGGCGCGCACCTGGTCGAGCCGCGCCTCGCGGTGGGCGAGGTAGGCCTGCGCGGCCGCCCCCGCGCTCGCCAGCTCGGGCCCGTGGCCGGGCAGCACGGTCAGGTCACCGAGCTCGCGCAGCCGGCGCAGCGAGGCGAGGTAGTCGCCGAGCACGCCGTCCGGGTGGGCCACCACGGTCGTGCCGCGCCCGAGCACGGTGTCGCCGGTCAGGACGGCGCCCGGGAGCACGAACGACAGCGAGTCGGACGTGTGGCCCGGGGTCGCGAGCACGCGCAGCTCGAGCCCGCCGCCGACGACGACGTCGCCCTCGCCGAGCCCCTCGTCGCCGAGCCGGTGCGCCGGGTCGAGCGCCCGCACGCGCGCTCCGGTGAGCTCGCCGAAGCGGCGGGCGCCCTCGCTGTGGTCGGCGTGGCCGTGGGTGAGCAGCACGACGTCGACCGGCCCGAGCGCCGCCACCTCGGCCAGGTGCGCCTCGGTCAGCGGCCCCGGGTCGACGACGACCGCCGACGGGCTCGACGGGTCGCGCAGCACCCAGGTGTTCGTCCCGTCCAGCGTCATCGGACCGGGGTTCGAGGCGAGCACGACACCGGCCGTGCCCGTGACCCGACGCAGCGCCATGCCCCCCTCCTGCCCCGGCCGGGTCAGTCGACCGCGAGGCGGACGGACCCGTCGTCCCCGACGACGACGCGCGGCAGGACGGTGCGGATCTCCCGCTCGGCGGCCAGCGCGGCGTCGACGTCGGGGAAGGCGGCGAGGTCCTCGAGCACCGCGCGGGTCGGCGGCATGAGCGCCCGCCCGTCGGCCAGCGCCTCGGCCGGACGGGTCCACGAGCGGGCGTCCGCCTCGCTGCCCGCCCAGCGGCAGACCTGGCCGGCCGGGACGCGCGCGGCGAAGAAGCGGGTGTCGAAGCGCCGCGCCTCGGCCTCGGGGGTGATCCAGTGCGCGAGCGGGCGCAGCAGGTCGGCCCGCAGGACCAGCCCGCGGCGGGCCAGCAGCTCGGACAGCGACTGCTCGCGCGCCTCGAGCGCGCCCCGCTCGGCCTCCCACTCGTCGGTGCTCACGTCGCCGAGCACCTCGTCCGGCGACGGCCCGGCCAGCAGGACGCCCGACTCCTCGAACGTCTCGCGGACGGCTGCGCACACGAGCGCCCGGGCGAGCGGCTCGGCGCACCGGAAGCTGCGCGCCCAGTCGACCGGCGGGGGACCGGCCCAGGCCACCTGCGCGCCGGCGTCCGCGGGATCGACCGAGCCGCCGGGGAACACGTGCATCCCGCCGGCGAACGCCATGGCCTGCACCCGGCGCAACAGGTACGTCTCCGGCCCGCGGGGACCGTCGCGCAGGAGCGCCACCGTGGCCGCGTCGCGGACCGGCACCCCGGCTCGGGCGGGCGTCCCAGCGGCGGGTGTCCCTGCGGCGGGCGACCCAGCGGCGGGTGTCCCTGCGGCGGGCACGGCTAGCGGACCTCGACGACCAGCTCGACCTCCACCGGCGCGTCGAGCGGCAGCGCGGCGACACCGACGGCGGACCGGGCGTGCGCGCCGGCGTCGCCGAAGACCTCGCCGAGCAGCTCGGAGGCGCCGTTCACGACGCCCGGCTGACCGGTGAAGTCGGGGGTGGAGGCCACGAAGCCGACCACCTTGACGACGCGCACGACGCTCTCGAGCCCGACGAGCGCATCGATGGCAGCGAGCGCGTTCAGGGCGCAGGTGCGGGCGAGCTCGCGGGCCTGCTCGGGGGTGACGAGCGCGCCGACCTTGCCGACGTGCGGCAGCACCCCCTGCACCATCGGCAGCTGCCCCGAGGTCCACACGAGGTCGCCGGTGCGGACCGCCGGGACGTAGGCCGCCACGGGCGGCACCACCGGCGGCAGCTCCAGCCCGAGCTCGGCGAGCCGCTCGCGCGGACCGCTCACGCCTTGGGCCGCTTGAGGTAGGCGACGAGCTGGTCACCGCCCCCGGGGCCGGGGACGACCTGCACGAGCTCCCAGCCGTCCTCCCCCCAGTTGTCGAGGATCTGCTTCGTCGCGTGGACGAGCAGGGGGACGGTCGCGTACTCCCACTTCGGCATGCCGGGAGCCTATGACCGCACAGCGGGGGCCGGTGGCCGCACAGCAGGAGCCGGTGGCTGCGCAGCGAGAGCCCGCGACCGCGCGCCGCCGACCGGTCCCGTCCCTCGCGGCCCGTCGACCTCCCGCCGGAGGCCGCTCGGCAATAGGGTCGGGCCGTGGACAGCCTGGTCGGGACCGTCGTCGTGCTCCTCGTCGTGCTCGTCCTCGTGGCCGTCGCCGTCGTCCTGCTCGTCGCGGCACTGCGCCGCCGCCGCGAGCAGGAGGGCCTGGCGCAGCGCGCGCGCACCGTCGACCCGATGGCGCCCGGCCCGATGGTGAGCGACCCGAGCCGGCTCAAGCCGGGCGACATCGTCAGGTTGTCCGGCGAGCCGGGCGACTGGGTCGTCCGGGGCACGCTGGCGTTCGAGGAGGACGGCTACCGCTGGAAGGAGCACCTGCTCGACGGCTCGTCGGCGGCCGGCGAGCGGCGGCACTGGCTGTCGGTCGAGGAGGGCGAGAGCGGCCTCGAGCTCGTCCTGTGGGACCGCGTGCCCGGGTCCGACCTCACCCCCGACCACGCCGAGATCGCCCTGGACGGCACCGCCTACCGCCGCGACGAGCGGGGGACGGCGCGCTACGCCTCCACCGGGACGACGGGGGCGGCCGAGTCCGGCACGGCCGAGTACGCCGACTACCTGCCGGCCGGCGGGGGCAGCGCCCGCCTGTCGTTCGAGCGCTACGGCTCGAGCGGGTCGTGGGAGGTGAGCACGGGGCGGACCGTGCTCACCGAGAGCCTGACGATCCTGCACAGCTGACGTGCTCTCCCAGCTGGCCGTCCCCTTCGTCGACGCCCGCGCGTCGGCGCTGTCGTGGTGGCTCGGCGACGACGCCCCCGCGCCGCTGGCGGCCCTCGTCCTGACCGGCGCGGCGGGCTCGCTCGAGCTGCGCCTGCTGGGCGCGAGCCACCACGTCGTGGCGCGGGCCGGCGCGGCGCGCTGCCCGGAGGTCGTGGCCTGCGGCACCCGGCCGTCGGCCCTGCCGGCCCGGCACGACGGCGACGTCGGCGGCGCCCGCTACCGCTTCGCGAGCCGGACC
>CAXTFU010000276.1:0-6440 GCA_964243385.1 uncultured bacterium
GGGACGAACGGGCTCATCGGGCTCCTCCTCGGGACGGGGGCGGGCCGGCCGCCGTGATCAGCTCGTGCAACCGGTCCGCCATGGCGACGGCGAAGACCGGGTCGTTCACGTCGAGGTCGAGCTCGTGCACCTCGACCGACGGTGCCAGCGCCTCGTGCAGCCCCTCGAGCAGGGCCGCGTCGGCGGCCGGGTCGTGGAACGGCTGCCCCTCGACGGCGATCGCCGAGACGCCCCGCAGCGGCACGAACAGCACCGTCGGGCCGGTCGCCTCCGACAGGCGGCGGCCGACCTGCCGGCCGAGCTCGCGGCACTCGTCCGGGGTCGTGCGCAGCAGGGTGATGGTCGGGTTGTGGACGTGCAGCAGGCGGCCGTCGAAGCGGGGCGGGACGGTGTCGCGCGGGCCGAAGTTCACCATGTCGAGCGCGCCCAGGGAGACGACCTGCGGCAGCCCGACGGCGGCCGCGGCCCGCAGCCGGTCCGGTCCGGCCGACAGCACGCCGCCGACGAGCTCGTCCGCCAGCTCGGTGGTCGTGAGGTCGAGCACGCCGGCCAGGAAGCCGCCGGCGACGAGCGCCTCCATCGAGCGGCCACCCGTGCCGGTCGCGTGGAAGACGAGCACCTCGTAGCCGAGCTCCTCGAGCCGCTCGCGGGCCCGGGTGACGCCCGCCGTCGTCACGCCGAACATCGACGCGCCGACGAGCGGCCGGGTCGCCAGCGGGGGCACGGCCGACTGCACCATGCCGGCGATCGCGCCGGCCGCGTTGGCGAGGATGCGGGCGGACACCGAGTTGATCCCGGCGACGTCGACGACCGAGTACATCATCGTGATGTCGACCGATCCGACGTACGGACGGACGTCGCCGGACGCGAGCGTCGACACGACGAGCTTCGGCACGCCGACGGGCAGCGCCTGCATCCCGGCGGTGACGATCGACGTCCCACCCGAGCCGCCCGCGCCCACGACCCCGTCGATGCGGCCCTGCGCGTGCAGCGCGGTCAGGACGGCGGCCAGGCCCCGGCCCATGGCCTCGCTGGCCGCACCGCGGTCACCGGCCTCGGCCAGCGCGGTGACGTCGGCGCCGGCCGCGCGGGCCACCTGCTCGCGCGGCACGTCGGGGGAGACCTGCGGTGCGAAGACGCCGACGTCGACGAGCAGCACGTCGACGCCGTGCTCGCGCACGCGGTCGCGCAGGAAGGCGTGCTCGGCGCCCTTGGTGTCGAGGGTCCCGACGACGGCGACGGTGGTCAGAACGTCACCGCCTTGAACGCCGCGGTCTGCGCCTGGATCGCCCGCTCCACCGGCAGCCGCTCCATGCTCGAGGCGCCGTAGAAGCCGTGCACCCCGCGCGCCCGCTGCAGGACGTGCGCCGCGTCGGCCGGCTCGGCGATGGGGCCGCCGTGGCAGAGCACGAGGACGTCCGGCCGGGCGGCCCGGGCGGCGGCGCCCCAGCGGTCGACGCGCTCGACGCAGTCGTCGAGGGTCAGTGCCGTCTCGGCGCCGATGCTGCCGCCCGTGGTGAGGCCCAGGTGGCAGACGACCATGTCGGCGCCGGCCTCGGCCATGGCCGCGGCGTCGTCCTCGCTGAAGACGTAGGGCGTCGTGAGCAGCTCGAGCTCGCGGGCCCGCCGGATCAGGTCGACCTCGAGCGCGTACCCCATGCCCGTCTCCTCGAGGTTCTGGCGGAAGACGCCGTCGATGAGCCCGACCGTCGGGAAGTTCTGCACACCGGCGAAGCCCATGCGCTGCAGGGCCGGCAGGAAGTCGGGCAGCAGGAACGGGTCGGTGCCGTTGACGCCGGCCAGCACCGGCGTGTGCCGGACGACCGGCAGCACCTCGCGCCCCATGTCGACGACGATCTCGTTGGCGTTGCCGTAGGCGAGCAGCCCGGCCAGCGACCCCCGTCCGGCCATGCGGTAGCGGCCGGAGTTGTAGATGACGATGAGGTCGATCCCGCCGGCCTCCTCCCACTTGGCCGACAGGCCGGTGCCGGCGCCACCGCCGACGATGGGCTCGCGGCGCGCCGCCATGTCCTGGAAGTGCGCCACCAGCTCGGTGCGGGTCCGGGGCATCAGGGCGTCCCGCCGCGCGGCGGGACGTGGGACGTGCTGCTGCTCATGCGGGTGGGGCTCCTCGCTCCCGGGCCTGTCGGCCGACGTGCTGGACGGGGCAGCCTGGCCTGCGAGGGGCGGGTGCGTCTAGGAGAGGTCGATCTTGACGTCGTCCCCGACGGCGGCGCGCGAGCCGGTGAGCTTGGCCTTGACGTAGCTGATCGCCGTCGCGACGCGGCCGCCAGGGGTGTCCCAGTACTCGGCGGACTCGCCCTCGACCCGCAGCAGGACGACCTTCTCGGAGTCGCGGCCGTCCGGGAACCAGGCCTCGATGCCGGCGTTCCAGAGCTCGCGCTTCTTGGCCGGGTCGGTGACGACCGACGCCGTGCCGGTGAGCGACACCCACGTGCTGGCGCTGCTCACCGTGACGTTGACGTGCGGCTGCGCGGCCACGTGGCCGGCCTTGCGGGAGTCGCGGGCGCTGAAGAACCACAGGTCGCCGTCGAACTCGACCTCCTGCAGCGCCATCGGGCGGCTCATCAGCGTGCCGTCCTCGGCGGAGGTCGTGAGCATGGCGAAGGACTCGCCGTCGAGCAGGCGGGCCAGCTGGCGGACGTGGTCGGTCTCGGTCATGGGAGCTCCAGGGAGGTCGCGGGATCGGCGTGTCGGGCGCCGGGCAGGGCGTACGACTGCGGTCGGGTCCAGCGTCACGCACCCGCCGGCATCCCGCCCGGTCAGCCGCGACCGGCTGCTGCGCACCCGGCGCGCCGGCGTCGGGTCAGCGGTCGACGGTGCGCGGCCGCGAGGCGAGGAGGCCGGCGACGGCCTGCAGGACTCAGGCCGGACGGACTCCGGTGTAGCTGCCGGCTGCGAGGTCCTCGAGCAGCGTCGGGTGCACCGGCTGCCAGTCGAGCAGCTCGCGCGTGACCGTGTGCGCGGCCGAGCAGTCTGCGCCGAAGAACATCCCGATCCAGCCGAAGTGCTCGCTCGCCCGCTCGGCCGGCACGGAGACCACCGGCAGGTCCAGCGCCGAGCCGATCGCCTCGGCGATGTCGCGGGTGCTGACGCCCTGCTCGCCGACGGCGTGCAGCACCGAGCCGGCGGGCGCGCCTTCGACCGCGAGGCGCACGAGCCGGGCGGCGTCCGCGCGGTGCACGGCCGACCACCGGTTCGACCCGTCCCCGACGAAGGCGGAGGCGCCGCGCTCGCGGGCGACCTCCACGAGGGTCGCCACGAAGCCGTGGTCGCCTGCGCCGTGCACCGTGGGGGCGAAGCGGACGACGACCGACCGCACGCCGCGGTCGGCGTGGGCCAGCGCCCGGGTGGCGTTGACGGCGCGGGGGTACACGGCCGGGTCGGGCGTGTCGTGCTCGGTCCCGGCCCGTCCCTCGGCAAGGCCGAGCGTCCCCGCGGCGACGACCAGAGCGGCACCGGTGCCGGCCAGCGCGTCGGCGAGGGCGTCGATGGCGGCGCGGTCCAGGTCCGCCGCCTCGGCCATCTGCGAGAAGTCGTGGTGGTAGCCGAGGTGGACGACGGCGTCGACGCCCGCGGCGCCGCGGCGCAGGCTGTCGAGGTCCTCCAGGCTGCCGCGGTGGACATCGGCGCCGAGTGCGGCGACGGTGTCGGCCGCGGCGTCCGAGCGGGCCAGGCCGAGGACGGAGTGCCCGTGTGCGAGCAGCTCGGAGACGGTGGCCGAGCCGATCCAGCCGGAGGCGCCGGTGACGAGGACGCGCATGGTGTGCTCCCAAGGTGATGTCGTGGTGTGACATGACCGTACACCCTCATGACACGCCCTGACATCACCGGAGGAGCGTCACTAGGCTGACGGGATGGGGCGCTGGGAGCCGGGTGCGGAGCTGCGGTTGTCGCGCGCGGGCCTCGAGCTGTTCTTCGAGCAGGGCTACGAGCAGACGACGGTCGCCGACATCGCCGAGCGCGCCGGGGTGACGTCCCGGACCTTCTTCCGGTACTTCAGCGACAAGCGCGAGGTGGCCTTCGCCGGTGGGGCGGAGCTGCAGGCCCGCGTGGTCGCCGCGCTCGACGCCGAGCCGCCGGACCGGTCGGCCTGGCAGGCCGTCCAGACCGCCTTCGAGGCGGCCGGCGACGTCCTGGTCGACCGCGAGCGCTCGCGGCGCCGGCAGACGGTCGTCACGTCGTCCGTTGAGCTGCAGGAGCGCGAGCTCCGCAAGCTCGCCGCGCTGTCGACGGCCCTCGCCGAGGCCCTGGGACGCCGTGGCGTCGAGCCGTCGGAGGCTGCACTGGCCGCCGAGACGGGCGTCCTGGTCTTCCGGACGGCCTTCGAGCGGTGGGTGGCCGAACCCGTGGACCGGCCGCTGACCGACGTGCTGGCCGAGTGCTTCGCGCAGCTGCGCCTGCTCGCCGGCGGCTCGCCGGCAGCCCGCGCCTGAGGCCGCCGACGACAGCATCTCGCCTCGGTCACGAGGCCGCCGATCATCGATCTCAGGTCGTGTTGGCCGGCCGGGCGTTGGTGCAGGACGTCCCCTGCGCCCCTCGTCGTCACGAAGTCTTCCCTCCATGGGTGTCGATCCATTGGTGCTGCCGTGTATAGCCTCCGCCACCTCGACGCCCCCTGGAAGGACCGTCCATGAAGACAGCTCTCGCGACCGCGCTGGCCGCCGTCGCCATCGTGGGCATCGGCTCGACGCCCGCCGTCGCCGTCACGGTCGACCAGCCCTCGGCCACGCCGACCCAGCTCAGTGCTGACGACGACCTGCTGAGGTCCACCGTCGAGTTCACGTGTGAGAAGGGCTACACGTACCAGATCACGGCCGCCGCGTTCAACGCTCGGTCGACCTACCAGTCGACGGGCGTCACCAAGAAGGACTCGGGGCGCTGCACCGGCAAGGTGCAGCGCAGGAGGTTCACGCTGCAGGAGGCCACGTCTGGTGGCGTCCTGCCGCAGGGTCCGTTCACCGCGGTCGCCGTGATCACCGTCACCGGCGGACCGTGCCTCGCCACCGACGTCGTCCCGGGCGAGGACTGCCTCGCCGTGGGATTCAACGACTTCACCGTCTAGCAGCAGCCGCCGCTGACAACGCCGAGCGCCGGTCACCCGAAGGTGACCGGCTCTCGGCGTGTGCAGTGGGACGACGGCGTGGTCGTCGAACTGGCCCACGGGAAGGCGCTGGCCGGCACGCTCGACGTGCTGCGTGCGGTCGACGCCTCGGTGGAGCGACTCAAGACATTCGTTGCTCGGCCGCTGCCGTGACTGCGTGCTGCCCCATGACCTTGCTCAGCGCGCCGATAATCCACATTATGTCGTTCTAGTACGGCAGTTCGAGGTGCCCCGACTACGACCGACGCCGCGGTCGTCGTCGGCTTCGCCGCGCAGCGCCGCCGTGGCCGGACCGGCGCCAGGGCGCTCGAGTGTTTGCAAGTCGCTGGAACGTTCGCGTCGCTCGTCGATGGGCGGAATGGAAGCGTCATCACCAGTGCCGGCGGCCACCTGCACGGTCCGGCGTTCGGCGTCGGCTTCACGGCTGAGCTCAAGCGCCGCGCCGAACCCGGCCATCCTGCGACTCGTCACTGCTGCCCGGCCGCGCCGGTGTCGGCGGCGCCTGGTGGTTGTCGGCCACCAGATCCGCGGCCGTCGGCACCCTGCTCTCGTCGACCCCCGCTTCTTGGGGGCGCTTCGCCGCGTGAGCAGTCGGTGCCCGCAAGGCTGGCCTGGTCCGTCCGTCATCAACGGTCCAGCCGCCGTCAGCCGGCCCTCGCGTGCCGCTGCTGCCCATCCCTACGTTCGGAGCGACACAAGCGGGTTGACTGGACCCCTTGCCCGAACCCGCGCAGCACGACACCAGGAGGTGTTGGGCCCTTGATGGTCTGCACCGAGAGCTGCGCCAACGTGCGCCGACTCCCCCCCGCCCCGGGTGTGATCACCGGCTCTTGCGCGCCGGCTTGTTCCGCCCGGCGCAGCGCCCGGTAGACCGTCGAGCGCGAGACACCGAACAGCTCGCCAAGGTCGCCGGCACCGAAGCGCCCCGTCAGAAGACTCTCGACCACGAACTGCTCCTGGGTCGGGTTCGTCTTCGGCCTCCGGCCCTTGAGCTGCCCCCGGGTCCGCGCATCTGGCAGACCCTCCCGCGTGCGGTGGCTGTGCATCGCCGAGCGGCGCTGCTCGGCCAGCGTCAGCCCTTCGGCGAGCAGCCGAAGCCCCTGCGGGTCCGGCCGGAAGCGGAACCGGTCGACAACCAACGTCACCTGCAGGTCCACCAGCCGTTCGAGCAAGTCAACGGCGTCAGCCGAGGAGCGGGACAGGCGGACCAGTGCGGTGACGGCGAGCGTGTCCCCGCTGCGAAGCGCAGCCAGCGCCTGGTTCAGTGCTGGACGTGGCCGGGTCATCCCGACCAGGCCGGCCTCCAGGTATACCC
>CAXTFU010000277.1:0-6396 GCA_964243385.1 uncultured bacterium
TATGACGGGTTTCGAGGTGGCGGACTGGACGCGGCGGGCGACACTGCGGGCCGTTGCTGCCGGAGCGGTCGGAGTGATCGGCGTGGTCGCGGAGCGGGTTCGCCTGCCCGTCCCGGTCGTCCCCCCGCTGACCGTCGCCCACATCTCCACCGGCTCGGTGGTCGCCTTCCGGGTGCTGCCCGCAGGCTCGAGTTGTCGCGTCACCGGTGTGACCGGGGCGACGCTGCAGTCCTGGGAGTCCGGCACCGGGTACGCGTCCGGGGACACCGCGGGCCTGCCCGCCGGAACCTACATGCTGCGCATAGCAGGCAGCGCCGTCACCTGCCCGTTCCGGCTGCCGCTGACACCTACGTCGTTCGACCCGGCCCCCGCGCCGGCAGCCCGGACGACGGTCGATCGCAGCACCTGGACGGCCGGCGGCACCTACGCGGTGGACGATCTGGTTATGGCCGGCAGCCGGCGGTGGCGCGCCGTCGCCTCGTCCAGCGGGGTCGAGCCGACCGGACTGGTGCGGGCCGGGGACCGTCCCCGCTGGACCCCGGCGGACGGGAGCTGATCGTGGCGCACTCCTTCGCGGTCGTCGGCGCGGACACCGCGGCGGCTAAGCGCGCCGTCCGGGCAGCCGGCTGCACCCACGTGGTCGTGCAGGCCTACTGGGACCGGCTGCAGCCGGCCGGCCCCGGGTCGGCCCTGGACGCCGGGCAGCTGCGAGCACTCGTCGCCCAGTACGACGAGGCTGCCGCCGTGGGGCTACGCGTCATCCTCGAGCACGCCGTCCACTTCCCGCCGGACTGGGTTGCCGGCCGGGTCGAGGCCTTCCGTGACCAGGCCGGGCGGGACTACCTTCCGGGGCCGCAGCAGCACGGGAAGCGTGTCCGCAACTGGATGTGGACCGCGACCGGCCGCGCGCTGGTCGCCGACCTGATCGCGCGTGTCGCGGCCGGTATAGGCGCGGCGAAGGTCGCCGCGACCGACCGGATCCGGTTGGGCGGTGGCTGGTACGGCGAGCTGCAGTACCCGGCCGAGCACGTGTCGACGCCGTACAGCTACTACGGGTTCGGCGCAGCAATGCAGACCGGCCGCGGCCTGGCCGCGGACCCGCTGCTGCGGGCGTGCCCGCTGCCCGGCTACCGCCCGTTCACCGGCACTGACGCCCAGGACGCCGCCTGGATCGACTGGTACCTCGACGGCATCGAGTCGTGGCTGCTGTTCGGCGTAGCCCGCCTGAAGGAGGCCGGCTACCGGTGCGACCTGATGGTGCTGCACCCCGGCTCGTCCATCCGGGCTGACCAGGCCCGCGCCGACGCCGCCTACCGGCAGAACATGGCCTCCGGCGTCGACTTCGTCCGATCCGTCGGCCGCTACAAGGACGATCCGCAGGTCTGGCCGTGGTCGACGTGGATCAACGGGCGCGACCCGGCGTCCCCGGTGCGCGTCGACTCCGATCAGGCGGCGTGGAAAAAGCTGGCGGCGGAGGCGACGCTGCGCGGGAAGGGCGCCCGCATGTGGGGCGAGAACACCGGCGGTGAGGACGACGCGGGGATGGACGAGGTGTTCGCCGAGGCCCTGCAGGCGGTGCCGCGCAGCGGCCTGCCGCTGCAGGTCGGCCGGTCCAGCCGACCCACGCCGTACACCGGCTACGCCGGCCTGATGTGGCTCGACTATCGCGACCTGACGTCCGGGACACCGGGGCGGGCGACGCTAGCGCACTATCGCGCAGCCATCTTGAAGGACAAGCGGACGGCCGAGTCTTGATCGGCCGGGTAAAGGCATTCGGGGCGCCCCCGGCCGGCAGAACACTTTCGCCCGACTCGGGCCCGTAGAGACCCGTGCGTCGTTTTCGGTGTGATCGGCGTCAGTTACTCAGGGCATTTGCTTCCTCACTCGAGCCAAACGGGCGCCCAGACGCCTGCACCGTCTGTAAGCGGGCGAGCACAGAGAGGGTCTCGCTTTCGGTGGCGCGCGATGCAATCCTTGGCCAGTACTGCGCAGCGAGACGCGCGGCACAGCCCGAGCGCCATTTTCGGTCACCACCGTCGGTGATTGTCTCGCCGGTCCCACGTCTCCGACGCTCATCCGCCCCGTCCGGCCGTGCCCGGCAGGGAGTGTGTCGTCGGCCAGTGCGGTGGACGGGTCATGGCGCAGCCAGACTCGATCCAGCCCGGAGGATCCACCATTTCTCCCGCCGCCGCTCAGCCTCCATCCGTAGCACCTACTGACCTAGACCGCCTCGACCTCGAGGTGGTGGTTCCAGCGTTGAACGAGGAGCGTCGGATCGGGGCCACCGTGCGGGCTCTCGTCGACCAACTGGACAGGTTGCCGCTGACCTCGGCCGTGCGGGTGGTCGACAACGGCAGCTCCGACCGGACGGCCGAAACGGTCGACCGGATCCGATCCGACGGCTACCCGGTCTCATTGATCGGGTGCTCGCGCCGCGGCAAGGGGGCCGCGGTGTCCCGTGGGGTGCTCGAGTCCCGAGCACGCTGGGTCGGCTTTTGTGACGCGGACCTGGCGACCCCTGCGGCGGCTATCACCGACGCGGTCGCCCTGCTCGGCGCGGGGGCCGATGTCGTGGTCGGGTCGCGGAGGGTCGCCGGAGCCGAGTTCACCGTGCGCCAGCCGGTGCTGCGCCGGATCGGCGGTGCGGGGTTCCGCTGGCTGACCCGCGACCTCGCCGGCTCGATCACCGACACACAGTGCGGGTTCAAGTTCTTCGACGGCGAGGTGGCGCGCCACCTGTTCAGTGCGTGCACGGTCCAGGGGTTCGCGTTCGACCTGGAGGTCGTCGCCCGCACCCACCGCTCCGGTCTCCAGATCGTCGAGATGCCCGTGAGCTGGGAGGACCAAGCCGGATCGACGTTCCGCATTGTCCGCGACGGCCGTCGGGGGTGGTCAGAGCTGCAGGAGCTCCGCCGGTCCCTGGCCCGTCCCGACCACCGCCCCGCCGTCCCAGCACTCCTTGACAAGGACCGCGGGGCGCGCCCGGGACGGGTCGCGGCATGACATCGGCTGCGTCCGGTGGATGGGCCGGCCAGCACCTCGTGGTCGTCAACTGGCGCGACGGCGGACACCCGCTAGCCGGCGGCGCCGAGGTCTATTGCGAGAGCGTCGCTCGCGAGGCCGCTGCTCTCGGGCTGGACGTCACACTGCTGACCGCGGGCTACTGCGGCGCGCGCGCGGCCGACAGCGCCCCGTGGGGACGGGTCGTCCGCCGTGGCGGGCGGTTCACCGTCTACCCGCGCGCGCTGGCGTGGCTGTGGCGGCACCGTCGCTCGGTCGACGCCGTCCTCGACTCCCAGAACGGCATTCCGTTCTTCACCCCGTTGGCCGTCGGCCGCCGGGTGCCAGTGGCGCTGATCATCCACCACGTGCACCAGGAGCAGTTCGGCCTGTACTTCCCCCGGCCGCTCGCTGCGCTCGGCCGGTTCCTCGAGCGGGACGTCAGCCGGTTCGTCTACGGCGGCCGTGCCGTCTGCGCGGTCTCGCCGTCTTCGCGCGCGGAGATCCGGCGCCAGCTGGCGTTCCGGGGCCCGGTCTACGTCACACCCTGTGGTCAGGACCTGCCCCCGGATCAGCCCACCGGCAGCGCGTTCCGGTCAGCGACGCCGCGCATCGTCTGTGTCGGACGGCTCGTCCCGCACAAGCGGTTCGACCTGCTCATCGAGGCGGTGGCCGCCGTGCCGGGTCTGGAACTGCACCTGGTCGGCACCGGTGAGTCTCGCGGCTCGCTGGCCGCGCTCGTCGACCGGCTTGACGTGGCGGACCGGGTGGTGCTGCACGGCAAGCTGCCGGCGCCGCAGCGCGATCGCCTCCTCGCCTCCGCCTGGGTCACTGCCAGCATGAGCGCAGGCGAGGGCTGGGGCCTCGCGGTTCTCGAAGCCGCGGCCCTCGGCGTGCCCGCGGTCGCCTTCGCCGTGCCGGGACTGCGCGACTCGATCCAGGACAGGACCACCGGATGGCTGCTGGACCCGCCAGCGGCGGAGGGCACGCCGGAGGCGGTCCGTGCAGCCACCGTGACGGCGATGACCGACGGCCTGCGCGACGGGGTCCTCGAGGTGTCCGACCCCGCCCGTGCCGACGAACTCGCCCGGTCCTGCCGCGCCTGGGCCGCGTCGCTGAGCTGGACCGCGACCACCGAGCGAATCCTGTCCGTACTCGCCAGCGAGCGCGCGGCCGGTGCATCGACGGGCCGCCGCCACACCTCTGACGCGGCCACGGTGGTGGAGTTCGAACGGGTTCCGGTCGAGGCCGCCGTGCGCGCCAGCGGGGCCGCGATCGCGCAGCGCCTGCGCCTGACGGACCAGGTGGCCGCGGCCGGCGACACGGTTCGCGTGCTCCTCGGCGGCACCGACGAGCAGGAGGCACGCTCTGTCGTCGCCCGGATGGGCCTGCTGCACACGGTCCGGGCCGTCCGGTTGGCCCGGCACCGCGATTTGCTCGGCTGGCCGGGGCATCACGCCAGCGCCGGCCAGGCCGGCGAGCAGGTCGCCGGCGCCGGTCCGATCCCGGCGGCCGTGGGGGTCGGTGCCGGCGGGACCCGGGTCCGGTGAGCGCGGTCGCGCGCCTGGAGTCGCCGACCGCAGCAGACACGGCACGCGGGGCGAGCGCGGACCGCACTGGTATGGACGGGGAGCGGGCGGCGGGCGCCGACCCGGACCCCGCCCGCCCCGACGAGCTCG
Source organism: uncultured bacterium (assembly GCA_964243385.1). Lineage (GTDB taxonomy): Bacteria > Actinomycetota > Actinomycetes > Mycobacteriales > SCTD01 > SCTD01. The sequence continues at coordinate 4,680 of CAXTFU010000277.1, forward strand.
CCGCGTGCGCCCGCGGGCACGCCGGCTGGCGCGTCGGAGGCGGACTGCTGCTCACCGCCGCGCTGACAGCTCTCGCGCTGGTACTGCGCCTTGCCCAGGTCCGCACGACCTATGACGTGTTCGTGGACGAGGTCTCTTACGCCGCGATCGGGCGCTCGGTGGAGGCCGGCGATGGCGTCGTGCTCAACGGCGGGCTGTTCTTCCTGCACCCGCCGATGTTCTTCGTCGAGATTGCCGCTCTCTTCCGGGCCACCCGCTCGTCGGCGGGCCCGGTGGAGACGGTGCTGTCCGCGCGCCCACTGGACGCCGTCGCCGGCTCGCTGGGCGTCGCACTGGCCGTGGTGGTGCTGCTGCGCGCGGCGCGCCCGCTGGCCGCCGCCGTCGGCGGACTGCTCCTCGCGATGGACCCGTTCCTCATCCGGTTCGACAGCCGGCTGTTGCTGGAGGCACCGGCGATGGCGCCGGCGACCGCCGGGCTGCTGGTGCTCACCGCCGCCCCCGCCGCCAATCGGCGGGCGATCGGGTGGGGGCTCGTCGCCGGTTCGCTGTTTGCGGTGTCGGCGATCACAAAGGAGCTCTACATCTTCGTCGGCGTCCTGCCCGCGCTGGCTCTGGTGCTGGTCACCCGTGGACCGGCGCGGACGATGCACGCGACCGCCGTGGTCTCGACGGTGGTCGGCTACGCGGTCTACCTGAGCACCGTCGTCGCCGGCGGAAACGGCGGCACCTGGTGGTCGGAGAAGACGGTCGGCATCCAGCGGGTGATCGGCACCGAGCAGCAGACCGGGTTCAATCGTCCCGGCGCCCCGAGCCTGACCAGCCGCCTGGCGGCGAATGTCGCGACGACCTCGGTCAGCTACGCCCTCATCGCCGCCGGAGTGGTCGCCGCCCTGCTGGTCCTCGCGACGGCGTGGCGTCGCCGCGCTACCGCCCCGGTCCCCACGGCGGCGGTGGCCGTGGCCACCTGGTGTGCCGGCGCCGCGGCGTTCCTCGGCTACGAGATCGTCCTCGGCACGCTCGAGGAGCAGATGTTCTACCCGCTGCTTGTGACCAGCACGGTTGCGTTGTGCGTCGGGCTCAGCCTGCTCGCCGACCGCGCCCCCGCCGGGTCCCGGCGCCGCGTCGGCCGCGGCGTACTGGTCGCCCTCGTGGTGGCCGCCGTCGTAGGCGACGGCGTGACCTGGACGCGCATCCAGCAGACCCCCGACGACGCGTACGCGCGCATGCTGTCCTGGTCTGACGCCCACCTGCCCGACGGCGTCGTCGTCTCCGCCACCGAGGACACCGCGCAGTTCCTGCTGCGCGGCGTCGAGATCGGGCAATGGGCGACCGTGCCGCAGCTGGTGGCGAACCGGGTCGACTACGTCCTGGTCTCGACGTCCCTGGTCGAGCAAGGGTACGGCCTGGCCGACCCGTCGTTCCTTCGGACGCTGGCGACCCGCGCGACCGCGGTGCACACCGAATCCGGCCGCACCGCCGGCCAGCTGCGCCTATACGACGTGCGCCGGCTGGTGGCCGGCGCACGCCGCGCGGCCACGACGCCGGCGCGCCCGACCGTGCGCGTGCCGGCGCCGTCGGCGGCGCCGTCCGCCCCGATACCGGCGCCGCTGCCGACCGCTCCCACCGTGCCGATCTTCCCGGAGGGACAGGAAGCGGTGCCGGCGCCGCTGCCGACCGCTCCCACCGTGCCGATCTTCCCGGAGGGACAGGGATGAGC
>CAXTFU010000278.1:0-6369 GCA_964243385.1 uncultured bacterium
CAGCGGGACCGGACCCGGTGGACCGCCGAGGTGCGGGCGCTCGTGGCCGGCGCCCGGCTCGACGCGGTCGCGTTCCCGACGGCGCCCGAGCCGGCCGGGCTGCTCGCCGACGACGGCACCGGGCCCGGACCGTCGCTGCGCCTCACCCGGGCGTGGGCGCTGTGCGGCTTCCCGTCGCTGTCGGTCCCGGTCGGCCGCGACGTGCGCGGGCTGCCGGTCGGGCTCGTGCTGGCCGGGGTCCCGGAGCGCGAGGCCGAGCTCGTCGGGCTCGGGATCTCGCTCGACGAGGACGTCCAGCCGTGGCGGTCGGCGCCGGTCGTGCCGCCCGCCTGAGCGCCGCCCCGAGGGTCCGTCGCGTCGACCCTGACCGGGGGTGAGCCGGGTGACGAGGAGCCCGAGCGCCCGCAACCCGGTGGACACGGCGAGGACCGTCGGGACGTGGACATCGCCGAGATCGACCCCCGTGACGAGCGCGCCTTTACCGAGTGGTTCGCCGTCGTGGACGCTGCGGAGCGCCTCGACCGTCCCGGCGAGCCCGGCTGGCTGCTGCACGAGCAACGGTCGGTGAGCCTCGACGGCGCCGGGCCGGACCCCGACACCGCCTGCGAGCTGCTCGTCGCGCGCGACGGCGGCCGGGTCGTCGGCGCCGCCCGCCTCGAGCTGCCCCGCCGCGACAACGCCCACCTGTGCGAGGTGGTCCTGGCGGTCGCACCGGACGCACGACGGCGCGGGGTCGCCCGGGCGCTGGACGAGCAGGTCGTGCACCGCGCAGCCCGCTCCGGCCGCACGACGCTGCTGACCTCGGCCGACGAGCCGCCGGGCACCGAGGGGTGCTCGGGCAACCGGCGGGCCGCCGAGGCGCTCGGCTACGCGGTCGTCCAGGTCGAGGTCCGCCGTGACCTCGACCTCCCGCTCGACCCCGCGACGGTGGAGCGGCTCGAACGGGCCACCGCCCCGCACGCCGGCGACTACGACCTGCGGGTCTGGCGCGACGGCGTGCCGGACGACCTCGTCGACGACCTCGCCGAGCTCAGCCGGCTCATGTCGACCGACATGCCCAAGGACGAGATGGACTGGCGCGAGGAGGTGTGGGACGCCGCCCGCGTGCGCCGCGACGAGCAGCTCAACCTCGACATGGACCGCAGCTGGGTGGGCGCCGGCGCGGTGCACCGGGGCAGCGGCCGGATGATCGCCTTCACCTGCATGGGCTGGCCGCGCTCGGAGCCCCGGCGCGCCTACCAGTGGGAGACGCTGGTCGCCTCGGCCCACCGCGGTCACCGCCTCGGCACGCTCGTCAAGCTGGCCGGGCTGCAGGAGCTCGCCCGCAGCACCCCCGCCACGACCTTCATCAGCACCTGGAACGCGCGGGAGAACGGGCTCATGATCGCCGTCAACGAGGCGCTCGGCGCCCGCACGAACGGCGGCCTCGCGGCGCTGCAGAAGGTGCTCGGCTGACGGTGCCCGACCGACGGTGCCCGATCAACGGGGGCGGGCTCAGACCGGCCCGACGTGGGTGACGCCGCCGACCTGCCCGGCGACGTCCGGCTCGTCGGGGCGGCGCGGCCCGAGCTCGACGAGGTACATCGCCGCGAGCACGAGCCCACCGCCGAGCACCACCCGCGCGCCGAGCCGCTCGCCGCCGAGCAGCACGGCGAACACGCCCGCCCACACCGGCTCCATCGTCATGACGATCGCCGCGCGGGTCGGCGCCAGGTGCGCCTGCGCCCAGGTCTGCACGACGAGCGCGAGGGCTCCCGCGACGAGCGCCATGTAGACGAGCACCGTCCAGTCGCCGGGCGCGCGGGGCAGGGTCAGCCCGCCGGGCACGGCGCCGACCGCGCACACGACGGTCGTGCCGGCGAGCTGCACCACGGTCAGGCCGAGGGCGGACGCGCCGCGGCTCCAGACGCCGAGCCCGACGATGTGCGCGGCGTACAGGACCGCTGCGACGAGCGTGAGCGCCTCCCCGGGCCCGATCGCCAGGCCCTGCAGCGACAGGACGCCGAGCCCGATGGTCGCGAGGCCCACCGCCGTCCAGACCGTGCGGCCGAGGCGCGCGCCGAGCAGCAGCGCCCCGAGCAGCGGTGTGAAGACGACGTACATCCCGGTGACGAAGCCCGAGACGGACGCCGACGTCGTCTGCAGCCCGACCGTCTGCAGGGCCTGCGCGGTGCCGTAGAGCAGCCCGAGCAGGACGCCCTGGCGGCGCTCGGCCGGTGACAGCAGCGCCACCGCGCGGGGAGCGAGCAGCCACACGGCGAGCGTGGCGACGGCGAAGCGGACGGCCAGGAAGTCCGACGCGGGGACGCGCTCGACGACGTCCTTGAGCAGGAAGAAGGTCGAGCCCCACGAGGCCGTGACGGCGAGCAGGCCGAGGGGAGCGAGGACGCTGGTCGACGGCCGGACGCGACGCGGGCGGGCCGACCGGGCGACGGCGGTGCCGGGGTCGTCGTCGCGGGCGGTCGGGGAGCTCACCCGGGCCATGCCACCACAGCGGCCCGGCGCGGACGGGCCGACGGCGACCCTGGGCGACCGGGCGCCCGGGACGAGCGGGATCCCTGCGCCTGCTCCTGCGGCCCGCCCGGCGCGCGGTCTGGACGCCGCCGGCCTGGCTACGCTGACGGCGCCGCTCCTTCCCCGCCGCGCGGCCGCCCCGCCCCCTGGAGTCCACGTTGGTCGCGCTCGCCCCCCTGCAGGTCCAGGTCATCGCGTACACGCACTTCGAGCCGCCGGCGGACGTCCCGTGGGACACCGACGCGGACGGCGGCCAGGCGCTCGCGGAGTTCGCCGGGCGCGCCTGCTACCAGTCGTGGAACAAGCCGAACCCGGCGACCGCCAGCAACGCGGGCTACCTGCGGCACATCCTCGAGGTCGGGCACCTGTCGGTGCTCGAGCACGGCAGCGTCACCTTCTACCTGACCGGCATCAGCCGGTCGCTGACTCACGAGCTCATCCGGCACCGCCACTTCAGCTACTCCCAGCTCAGCCAGCGGTACGTCCCCGAGCGCGACGCGGCGATGGTCGAGCCGGCCGTCATCGCCGAGGACCCTGAGCTGCACGCGCTGTTCCTCGAGGCCGGCGAGCAGGCGCTCACCTCCTACACGCGGTTGCTCGAGGGGCTGGAGAAGAAGTTCGCCGACGTCGAGAACGTCACGAGCCGCCGCAAGCAGGCGCGCCAGGCGGCCCGGGCGGTGCTCCCGAACGCCACCGAGACGCGCATCGTGGTGACCGGCAACTACCGGGCGATGCGCCACTTCGTGGCGATGCGCGCCAGTGAGCACGCCGACGTCGAGATCCGCGAGCTGGCCATCGCGATGCTGCGCGAGCTGCAGCGCGTCGCCCCGAACGCCTTCGCCGACTTCACGATCAGCGCCCTGCCGGACGGCACCGAGGTCGCGTCCAGCCCGCTCGTCGGTGAGGGGTAGCCGCGCCGGCTCGGGAAGGGGCAGCCGCGCCGGCTCGGGAAGGGGCAGCCGCGCCGGCTCGGGAAGGGGTAGCCGCGCCGGCTCGGGAAGGGGCAGCCGCGCCGACCGTCGACGGCCGCACGGCTCGGCGCGCCCGGGCCGGGGACCCGTGCGAAGTAGCCTGAGCGGATGACGCCGCCCTCCGCCCCCTTCGGCCGGGTGCTCACCGCGATGGTCACGCCGTTCACCGCCGACGGCGCGCTCGACCTCGACGGGGCCGCTGCGCTGGCCCGGCACCTGGTCGAGCAGGGCAACGACGGCCTCGTCGTCAGCGGCACGACCGGCGAGTCGCCGACGACGTCGGACGAGGAGAAGGCCCGCCTGCTGCGCGCCGTCGTCGCGGCCGTCGGCGACCGCGCGAGCGTGGTCGCGGGCGTGGGCACGGCCGACACCGCCCACTCCCGCGAGCTCGCCCGGGCCGCCGCGGCCGCCGGCGCCGACGGCCTGCTCGTCGTGACGCCGTACTACAACAAGCCGCCGCAGGCCGGCGTCGTCGCGCACTGCGCGTCCGTCGCCGACGCCACCGACCTGCCGGTCATGCTGTACGACATCCCCGGCCGCAGCGGCATCGCGATGACCACCGAGACGATCCTGCGGCTGGCCGAGCACCCGCGCATCGTCGCGATGAAGGACGCCAAGCTCGACCTCGAGGCGACGTCCTGGGTGCTGCGCGACAGCGGCCTCGCGTACTACAGCGGGCACGACCCCTGGACGCTGCCGCTGCTGTCGATCGGGGCGGTCGGCGTCGTCGGCACGAGCACCCACTTCACCGCCGGCGGCACCCGCCGCCTCGTCGAGGCGTTCGTCGCCGGTGACCTCGCGCAGGCCGTCGCGCTGCACCGGCAGCTGCTGCCGGCCTACACCGGGGTGTTCCGCGCCCCGGGGACCATCCTGGTCAAGGCCGGCCTGCGCGAGCTGGGGCTGCCCGGCGGGCCCGTCCGCCTGCCCCTCGTCGACGCCACCGAGGCCGAGGTCGCCGTCCTGCGCGCCGACCTGGCCGCGGCCGGCACCCCCCTTGGAGTCGCTGCATGAGCCACCCGCACCCTGAGCTCGGTCTGCCCGCACCGCTCGCCGAAGGAGGGCTGCGCGTCGTGGCGCTCGGCGGCCTCGGCGAGATCGGTCGCAACATGACCGTGTTCGAGCACGCGGGCCGGCTGCTCGTCGTCGACTGCGGCGTGCTGTTCCCGGAGGTCGAGCAGCCCGGCATCGACCTCATCCTCCCGGACTTCTCCTACATCCGGGACCGCCTGGACGACATCGAGGCGGTCGTCCTCACGCACGGCCACGAGGACCACCTCGGCGCCGTGCCGTACCTGCTGCGCGAGCGCGCCGACATCCCGGTCGTCGGCAGCACCTTCACCCTCGCCCTGCTCGAGGCCAAGCTGCGCGAGCACCGCATCTCCCCGGTGCTGCGGCCGGTGCGCGAGGAGCAGGTCGAGCGGTACGGGCCGTTCACGCTCGAGTTCTTCGCCGTGAACCACTCGATCCCGGACGCGCTCGCCGTCGCGATCAAGACGCAGGCCGGCATCGTCCTGCACACCGGCGACTTCAAGATGGACCAGCTGCCGATGGACGGGCGGCTCACCGACCTCGGCGGCTTCGCCCGGCTCGGCCGCGAGGGCATCGACCTGCTGCTGAGCGACTCGACGAACGCCGAGCAGCCGGGCTTCGTCACCTCCGAGCGCGAGATCGCCCCGGTCATCGACGACGTCGTGCGGACCTCGACGGGCCGCGTCATCGTCGCCTGCTTCGCCAGCCACGTGCACCGCGTGCAGGCCGTCATCGACGCCGCCGAGCGGCACGGCCGGCACGTCGTGTTCGTCGGCCGCTCGATGGTCCGCAACATGGGCGTCGCGGCCGATCTCGGCTACCTGCGCATCCCGCCGGGCCTCATGGTCGACCTCAAGGACGTCGAGCACCTGCCCGACAACCGCGTCGTCCTCATCTCGACCGGGTCGCAGGGCGAGCCGCTGTCGGCGCTGTCGCGCATGGCCAACCGCTCGCACCACCAGATCCGCATCGAGGCGCAGGACACCGTGATCCTCGCGTCGTCGCTGATCCCCGGCAACGAGAACGCCGTCTACCGGGTCATCAACGGGCTGTCCCGCTGGGGGGCGCGCGTCGTGCACAAGGGCGTCGCGCGGGTGCACGTCTCCGGGCACGCCTCCGCCGGCGAGCTCCTGTACCTGCTCAACGCGACCCGGCCGTCCAACGTCATGCCGGTGCACGGCGAGTGGCGGCACCTGCGCGCGCACGCCGAGCTCGCGCGGCTCACCGGCGTGCCGACCGAGCGCATCGTCCTGGCCGAGGACGGTGTGGTGGTCGACCTCGTCGACGGCAAGGCCGAGATCGTCGGCGCCGTGCCGTGCGGCTACGTCTTCGTCGACGGTCTCGAGGTCGGCGACGTGGGCGAGTCGACGCTCAAGGACCGGCGCATCCTCGGCGACGAGGGCTTCATCTCGGTCACCCTCGCCGTCGACAGCGTCACCGGCAAGATCGCCGGCGGGCCGGAGATCTCGGCGCGCGGCTTCAGCGACGACCGCTCCGCCTTCGACCCGGTCAAGGCGCTCATCGAGGCCGAGCTCGACCGGGCCGCCGGCGAGGGCGTCGCCGACGCGCACCAGATCGCGCAGAGCGTCCGGCGGCTCGTCGGGCGCTGGGTGTCCGACACCTACCGGCGCCGGCCCATGATCATCCCGGTCGTCGTCGAGGTCTGACACCCGGTTGCGTCCTGCGGCGCGCGCTCGGCTCGAGGCCGCTCCGCATGACGCTCCAGGGCGGGGCGTGCGTCATGTGCTCGATGCTCAGCCGCCGGCCGCTGCGCAGGACGTCCGGTGGCGGTCGCGGTGGCGGCGTGTCCTGAGCCTGTGACCGCTGTGACGGGTGGTACGGGGCGGTACCGTCC
>CAXTFU010000279.1:0-6331 GCA_964243385.1 uncultured bacterium
GCGCGTGGGGGCGCCGGCTCCGGGCCGCGGGCGCGGCGCCCGCAGCCGGGAAGGGCGGCGTCTCCGGGCCGCCGGTAGCCTCGCGCCCCGTGACCTCCCTCTCCCTGGACCGCTCGTCCGCAGCAGCTCTCGAGGTCGACGCCGTCGTCATCGGCGTCGCGAAGGGCCCCGACGGGCTGGTCGTCGCCCCCGGCGCCGACGACGTCGTGACCGGGCTGGGCAGCGGCCTGCTGCCGGCGCTCGCCGGGCTGGGCGCGACGGGCCGCGCCGAGGAGGTCACCCGCGTGACGACCCTCGGCGCGCTGCCCGCGCCGGTGCTGGTCGTGGTCGGGCTCGGCCCGGTCAGCGACGGCGGCTACCCGGCGGAGGTCCTGCGCCGGGCGACCGGCGCGGCCGTCCGGGCGCTCGCCGGCTCCGGCCGCGTCGCCGTGACGCTCGCCGCGACCGGTGGCGATCCGGCGCTCGCGGCCCGGGCGGTCGGCGAGGGCGCGCTGCTCGGTGCGTACGCCTTCTCCCGCTACCGCACCGCGTCCGCCGCCGACCACCGCGCGCCGGTGGCCGACGTCGTGCTCGTCGTGCCGGAGGGCGCGGAGGGTGCGGACGACGCCGTCGAGCAGGCCGTGCAGCGCGCGCAGGTCGTCGTGGGCGCCGTGCACCTGGCCCGCGACCTGGTGAACACGCCGGCGAGCGACCTGCACCCGGCCGACCTCGCCGCCGTCGCCACCGAGCGGGCCGGCGCGGTCGGCGTCGACGTCGAGGTGCTGGAGGGCCAGGCGCTCGTCGACGGCGGCTTCGGCGGGATCATCGGCGTGGGCCAGGGCTCGGTGCACCCGCCGCGACTGGTGCACCTGTCGTACCGCGGCGCCGGCGAGGGCTCGACCGCCCCGCGGGTCGCGCTGGTCGGCAAGGGCATCACCTTCGACTCCGGCGGCCTGTCGCTGAAGCCCGCGGCGTCGATGGAGGAGATGAAGAGCGACATGGGCGGGGCCGCCGCGGTCATCGCCACCGTCTCGGCCGTCGCCGAGCTCGGCGTGCCGATCGACGTCGAGGCGTGGGTGCCGCTGGCCGAGAACATGCCGAGCGGCACCGCGATCCGCCCGTCCGACGTGCTCGTGCTGCGCGGCGGCAAGACCGTGGAGGTCAACAACACCGACGCCGAGGGCCGGCTCGTGCTGGCCGACGCGATCGTCCGGGCCTGCGAGGACGGGCCGGACGTCGTGCTCGACGTCGCGACGCTCACCGGAGCGCAGCTCGTCGCGCTCGGCTCGCGCACCGCCGCCGTCATGGCGAACGACGACGACCTGCGCGCGCAGGTCGTCGACGCCGCCGGCCGCGCGGGCGAGCCGTCCTGGCCGATGCCGCTGCCCCAGGACCTGCGCAAGGGCCTGGACTCGGAGGTCGCCGACCTCGTCAACACCGGTCCGCGCGAGGGCGGCATGCTCACCGCCGGGCTGTTCCTCCGGGAGTTCGTGGCCGACGGGGTGCGCTGGGCGCACCTCGACATCGCCGGCCCGGCCTACAACTCGGCCGATGCGTACGGCTACACGCCGCACGGCGGGACGGGCGCGGCCGTCCGCACCTTCGTACAGGTGCTCGAGGACCTCGCCGCCGCGCCCGGCGAGTAGCCCGCGGATCGGAGCGCGCCGCCTCGGCACGTCGCCGGGTCGCCCGTCAGCGACCACCAGCCCAGGTCCGCCTCGACAGCCTGGCCGGGTCAGCATGCCCCGGGTCCGGCGCCGGACGTCACCGTGCCGGGGCTGCTGCAACGGGGCACAGGGCCGAGGCGGCCGGGTCAGGACGCGGAGGGCGGGCCCGTCTCCCCTGCGGCCTTGCGCTTGGCCGTCCACTCGCGCATGCGCGGCGGGTAGCCGACGGCGGCGACGTCGTAGACCGGGATGCCGGTCTTCGTGCCGAAGGAGAAGGCCGCCCGTGGCGAGTCGACCCGGCGGCGCGTCCACTCGCCGTCGCCGGCCACCAGGACGAGCGTCGTGCTGGTGGTCGACGTCGCGGGCTCGACGAACCCCTCGACCCCGCGCCGGCTGCCCGCCCACTCCTCGAGGTGGTAGACGTCGTCCGAGCGCGCGGAGCGCACGGTCCCGGGCCGGTCGCTCCGGCGCAGGCGGTCGAGCAGCCCCATGCGCTTCCCTCCGTCGGCAGGACCGCTCCCGCGGGAATGCGGCGGGTCCGTGCAACACCTGTACCTCGTGGGTGGAAGGATGCCCCAGCCGGACCGGGAGCGTCGACCCGCTCGCCGCGCACGAGAGAGCCTCACGAGGGAGCCGCATGACGCAGCCGTCCACATCCGCAGACCCGGTCGACCTCGTCGTCCTCGGCGGTGGCAGCGGCGGCTACGCCGCAGCCCTGCGCGCGGCCGAGCTCGGCATGCAGGTCGTGATGGTCGAGAAGGACAAGGTCGGCGGCACCTGCCTGCACCGCGGCTGCATCCCGACCAAGGCGCTGCTGCACTCCGCCGAGACCGTCGAGGTCATCAAGGAGTCGGCGCAGTTCGGCGTCAACGGCACCTTCGAGTCGGTCGACATGGCCGGGGTCAACAAGTACAAGGACAAGGTCGTCGAGGGCCTGTTCAAGGGGCTGACCGGCCTGGTCAAGAGCCGCAAGATCGAGGTCGTCCAGGGCCACGGCACGCTCGTGAGCCCGACCGCCGTCGAGGTGGACGGCCGGCGCATCGAGGCGGAGCACGTCCTGCTGGCCACCGGCTCGGTGCCGCGCTCGATCCCCGGCCTCGAGCTCGACCACAGCCGCGTCATCACCAGCGACGACGCCCTGGGCATGGACACGATCCCCGACTCCGTGGTCATCCTCGGCGCCGGCGCCATCGGCTGCGAGTTCGCGTCGGTGTGGCGCTCGTTCGGCGCCGAGGTGACGATCGTGGAGGCGCTGCCCCACCTCGTCCCGCTCGAGGAGGAGACCAGCAGCAAGCTGCTCGAGCGCGCCTTCCGCAAGCGCGGCATCACGCAGGAGCTCGGTGCCCGCTTCGAGCGCGTCGAGCACACCGACAGCGGCGTGCGGGTGCACCTCGAGGGCGGCAAGCAGCTCGAGGCCGATCTGCTGCTCGTCGCCATCGGCCGCGGCCCGGTGTCGGCCGACCTCGGCTATGAGCAGGTCGGCGTCGAGATGGAGCGCGGCTTCGTCAAGGTCGACGCCTACCTGCAGACCAGCATCCCGACGATCAGCGCCGTCGGCGACCTCATCCCGACCCTGCAGCTCGCGCACGTCGGCTTCGCCGAGGGCATCTTGGTCGCCGAGCGCCTGGCCGGCCTCGCCGTGACGCCGATCGACTACGACGGCGTCCCCCGCGTCACCTACTCCTCCCCCGAGGTCGCCTCCGTCGGGCTGACCCGCAAGGTCGCCGAGCAGCGCGGTTACGAGGTCGTCGAGGCGACCTACGACCTCGCCGGCAACGGCAAGGCCCGCATCCTCGGGACGGCCGGCGCGGTGAAGGTCCTCGCCTCCAAGGACGGACCGGTCATCGGCGTGCACATGGTCGGCGAGCGCGTCGGCGAGCTCATCGCCGAGGCGCAGCTCATCACGAACTGGGAGGCCCTCCCCGGCGAGGTCGCGCAGCTGATCCACCCGCACCCGACGATGTCCGAGGCCGTCGGCGAGGCGCACCTGGCGCTCGCGGGCAAGCCGCTGCACAGCCACTCCTGACCCGGCCACTCCTGACCCGGCACTGCCGACACCGACGCCCGACCCTCCGCCCGCCGGCACCCACCCCCTGAGGAGCTCCCCGCACCCATGGCCGTCTCCGTTCCCATGCCCCGCCTCGGTGAGAGCGTCTCCGAGGGCACCGTCACCCGCTGGCTCAAGAAGGAGGGCGAGCAGGTCACGGCCGACGAGCCGCTGCTCGAGGTCTCGACCGACAAGGTCGACACCGAGATCCCCTCGCCGGCGACGGGCGTGCTGACCTCCATCAAGGTGCAGGAGGACGAGACCGTCGAGGTCGGCGTCGAGCTCGCGACGATCGACGACGGCAGCGGCGGCGGAGCGGGCAGCGACGACGCGGCTGAGGCACCGGCCGCCGAGTCGGCTCCCGAGCCGGAGCCGGAGCCGGAGCCGGAGCCGGCCGCCGAGCCGGAGCCCGAGCCGGTGGCCGCGGGCGAGCCCGAGCCGGCCCCCGAGCCCGAGCCGGCGCCTGCCCCCGAGCCCGCACCGGCAGCACCCGCGGCGCAGGAGCCGGCACCGACCCCCGCTCCCCCGGCGCAGGAGGCGGCACCGCCCGCACCCGCCGCCGCACCCGCCGAGGCCGCCCCTGCGCCGAACGGCGGCGAGGGCGCGTACGTCACCCCGCTCGTGCGCAAGCTGGCCGCCGAGCACGGCGTCGAGCTGGCCAGCCTGTCCGGCACCGGCGTCGGCGGGCGCATCCGCAAGCAGGACGTCCTCGACGCCGCCGAGGCCGCCAGGAGCGCTCCGGCGCAGGCACCCGCCGCGTCGGCCGACACGGCGTCGTCGGGCCGGGCCGAGCTCCCGCAGCCGGCCTCCGGCACGTCGTCGCCCGCCCCCGCCTTCGTCGACCAGGCCGTCGCGGCCGCCCCGTCGACGAGCGTGCGCGGTCAGACCGAGCAGATGAGCCGCCTGCGCAAGGTCATCGCCCAGCGCATGACCGAGTCGCTCCAGGTCAGTGCGCAGCTCACCACCGTCGTCGAGGTCGACGTCACCCGCATCGCCCGGCTGCGCGACGCCGCCAAGGCGACGTTCGAGGCGCGGGAGGGCACCCGGCTGTCGTTCCTGCCGTTCTTCGCGCTGGCCACGGTCGAGGCGCTGAAGGCCCACCCGGTCGTCAACGCGAGCATCGACCAGGCAGCCGGCACCGTGACCTACCACGAGGCCGAGCACCTGGGCATCGCCGTCGACTCCGAGCGCGGGCTGCTCGTGCCGGTGCTGCACGACGCGGGCGACCTCAACCTGGCGGGCATGGCGCGCAAGATCGCCGACCTGGCCGGGCGCACCCGCGCGAACCAGGTCACCCCCGACGAGCTCGGCGGCGGGACCTTCACCCTGACGAACACCGGCTCGCGCGGCGCGCTGTTCGACACGCCGATCATCAACCAGCCGCAGGTCGGCATCCTCGGCACCGGCGCGGTCGTCAAGCGCCCCGTCGTGGTCGACGACCCCGAGCTGGGCGAGGTCGTCGCGATCCGGTCGATGGTCTACCTGGCGCTCACCTACGACCACCGCATCGTCGACGGCGCGGACGCCGCCAGGTTCCTCGTCACGCTGAAGACCCGCCTGGAGGAGGGCGACTTCGCGGCCGAGCTCGGCCTCTAGCGCTCCTGCGCCCGGCCGGCAGCCCCTCGCTGCCGGCCGGGCCGCACCTGTCCGCGCTCGCGGACGGGCACCGACTCCGGCAGGATCAGGCCCATGAAGATCGGCATCACCGGCGCGTCCGGCCTGATCGGGCCCCCGCTCGTGCAGAGCCTGCGCGCCGGCGGCCACGACGTCGTCCGCTTCGTCCGCAGCAGCGGGTCCGCGGCCGACGAGCGGTCCTGGGACCCGTCCTCCCGCCGGCTCGACCCGGCGGCGGTCGCCGACCTCGACGCGCTTGTGCACCTGGCCGGCGCCGGGGTGGCGGACGAGCGGCTCACCGCCGCGCGCAAGGCCGTCGTGCTCGGCAGCCGCGTCGACGGCACCACCGCGGTCGCGCAGGCCGTCGCCGACGCCCGCGCGTCCGGCTCGGGGCCCCGAGTGCTGCTGTCGGCCAGCGCCATCGGGTACTACGGCGACACCGGCGACCGGCTCACCGACGAGCACGGCCCGCAGGGCCGCGGCTTCCTCGCCGACGTCTGCGCCTCGTGGGAGGCCGCGACGGCCCCGGCGACGGCCGCGGGCGCGCGCGTCGTCCACCTGCGCACCGGCATCGTCCTGTCGAGCGGCGGCGGGATCGTCGGCAAGACGCTGCCGCTGTTCAAGGCCGGGCTCGGTGCACCGCTCGGCAGCGGCCGGCAGTACGTGAGCTGGATCAGCCTGGACGACACGGTCTCGGCCATGCGGCACCTGCTGACCGCCGACGTCGAGGGACCCGCGAACCTCGTCGGGCCCGAGGCGGTGACGAACCGGGTCTTCACGAAGGCGCTCGGCCGCGCCGTGCACCGGCCGACGCTGCCGGTCCCCGTGCCCGCCGCCGCCCTGCGCCTGGCCGTCGGGCCGTTCGCCGACGAGGGCATCCTCATCGGGCAGCGCCTCGTGCCCGGCGCGCTCACCGGCAGCGGCTTCACCTACGCCCACGGCGACCTCGACACCGCGCTGCGCGCCTCGCTGTAGCCGTCGCCGCGTCACGGCGAGGCCGTTGCCCCGCTGGACGGTGCCGGGC
>CAXTFU010000280.1:0-6316 GCA_964243385.1 uncultured bacterium
GTGCGAGCCGGTCCCAGCGCGCCGCACGGACGACGCGCCTCGCCCGACGGACGCAGGGGCCGTCCGGTGAGTGGGGTGGTGCTGCGCGACGACGAGACCGAGTGGTCCACGGCTCCGCGGCTCGTCGTCGCGGTGCTGACCTACCAGCGGCCGAGCGAGCTCCTGGAGCTGCTCCCCCAGCTCCTGGAGCAGGCAGCGGACCAGCCCCGGTGCGCGGTCCTGGTCGTCGACAACGACCCGCACGCCACCGCGCGCGGCCCCGTGGCAGGCCTCGTGCCCCGGGCGGGGGTCGAGCTGCGGTACGTCAACGAGACGCGGCCCGGCATCGCGGCGGCGCGCAACCGGGCGCTCGACGAGGCGCTCGGTGCCGAGCTGCTGGTCTTCATCGACGACGACGAGCGGCCGGTGGCCGGCTGGTTGGCGGCGCTGGTGCGCGTGCACGAGCAGACGGGTGCGGGCGTCGTCGGCCCGGTCGTGTCGGAGTTCGTCGTGCAGCCGGACCCGTGGGTCCGAGCGGGCCGCTTCTTCGACCGGCGTCGGCTGGCCACCGGCACGGACGTCACGGTCGCAGCCACGAACAACCTGCTGCTGCACCTGCCCACGATCCGCTCGCTGGACCTGCGCTTCGACGACCGCTTCGGCCTCAGCGGCGGCTCGGACACGCTGTTCACGCGCGCACTCGTCCAGGCGGGCGGCCGTCTCGTCTGGTGTGCGGAGGCCCTCGTCGTCGACCGCGTCCCGCCGGACCGGGTCACGCGCCGATGGGTGCTGACCCGGGCCATGCGCAGCGGCAACGGCGGCATCCTCGTGGGGCTGACCCTCGCGACGAGCGGCGGACAGCGGGCGCGCCTGCGGTTGAGCGCTGTGGCGCACGGGACCGTCCGGATCGTCGCAGGCGCCGGCCAGGTGGTCCTGGGCCTCGCCGCCCGCTCCCTGCACCACCGGGCCAGGGGATGGCGCACCATGGCCCGGGGGGCCGGCATGCTCACCGCGCTCGGAGGACACGTCGTCGTGGAGTACGCCCGCCGACCGAGCCCCCCTCGCCCTTCGACCTGAGCGGCGGGGTCACGGCCTCGGGAGCCGGACCTCCAGGAAGGGCTCGAAGGGGAGCCGGAAGTCGTCCAGGAAGCCGACCGGGAAGTGCGGGAGCTGGCTCTCGTACGCCGCCATCGCCGTCGCCTTGCGGTCGTGGAAGCCCTCGCTGCTGACCAGACGTGGCCGCGAGAGCGGACCTCCCCTGCCGGCGCGCCTGGACGCAGCGCCTCGCGCGGCATCGCGGGCGGCGGTGAGGGCCGGCACCCGTTGCCAGATCGGGTACTCGAAGACCTGCACGGGGTCCTCGCACCTCGACGCGGCGGTGCGGACGGCCCTGGCCGCGGCGGCATGGTCGGGATGACGATCGCTCGCGGACGTGACCAGCACCTGCTCCGGGGCGCTCGACCGCAGGAGGTCCGTGAGGCTGTCGGCGACGGCCTGACCACGCTGCTCGAGGTCGCCGTCGTGGAAGTCCAGGTGGACGACGGCCGCGCTGTCGACCCCGAGCACCGCCAGGGCGCGCACCGCCTCCGTCCGGCGCAGGGCGAGCAGCTCGTCGAGCGACATGCCGGTCGGTCGCGGTGAGCGACCGCCCGCACTGACGAAGACGACCTCCACCGGCGTCCCCCGCTCGCGCATCCTCGCGATGGCGGCGCCGCAGCCGAGCGTCTCGTCGTCCGGGTGCGGAGCGACGACCAGGGTCCTGCGTCCGGTGAAGGCGTCGGTGACGTCGACGCCGGTGGCCCCCAGCCACGCGGACGACAGCCGACGGACGGTGCCCTTGGCGGCTCGTCGGGCAGCAGCCTGCGCCGTGCTCAACGCGACGTGCTCATCGTGCCGGCGTCTCGGGCAGCCGGGTGAGCGCGACCGGGGGCGGTACGTCGAAGCGGTGCACCTCTGGCGTCGGGTGACATCGGGACCTGCTCCTCCAGGCTGCGGCTCGTCGGCGCCTGCTGACGACGGAGCGCGCGACGGATCGCCTCGGCAGCCTAGCGGGACCTCGACGAGGACGAGCCGGGCGGCTGGTGCGCGTCGTCCGACGGGCCCTGCAGCCCCGGGTGACGTCCGGCGGGAGCCGCGTGGTGTCGCCCGACCGGATGGTTCTGCGCTCAGCGGCAGGACAGGCCCTCAAGGGCCGTCCGGGCGCTGGCGATACGACCTGCATGACTCGCCGATCCTCTTCCCGCCTTCGGGCCAGCGTCGTCCTCCCGCTCGCACTGGTCACGACGGCAGGGGTGGTCGGCCAGGGCGTGCTGCCCGCCGCCGCCGTCACCGTCGGCTCCTCGACCGTCGCGACGGCAGCGGTCCCCGAGCTCGCCGTGCCGCTGCTGCTCGCCAGGGCGGGGACGGGAGCGTCCTGGGCGCACCCCGGAGCGGCTGCCCTCGACCACGACGTCACGGTGACCGTGTCCGCCGACAAGGCCCACTCCGGCGGCGGCACCTACCTCTACGTCGTCGGCCGCCAGGTCACGTCCAGCTCGACCTACCGCCTCGTGGTCCGCTACGAGGCCGGCGGTGCCGTCACGGCGAGGCTGACCCGGTTCCAGTCCGGGGTCGACACCGTGCTGCAGTCCGTGACGGTCCCGGGTCTCGACGGGAACCGCCCGACCAAGGTCCGCCTGGTGGTGTCCGGTCAGGGCACGACCAGCCTCAAGGCCAAGGTGTGGCAGGCGCCGTCGTCGGAGCCGGCCGCCTGGTCGCTCACGGCCGCCGACTCGACCCCGGCCCTGCAGGCACCGGGCAGGGTCGCCGCCCTCGGCCACCTCAGCGGGTCGGCCACCAACGGCCCGCTGACGCTCGCCCTCGGCCTCGCCGACACCTCGGCCGTCCCGGTCATCAGCAGCACCGACCCGACCGGCGGCGTCTCGCGGGCCTCCGCCTTCCGGTTCGACCTGTCGGCTCCGCGGTCCGACGTGAGCTTCCGCTGCGGCCTGGACAGCGGGCCGCTCGTCGCCTGCTCGACGCCCGTGTCGTACACCGGCGTGCCCGACGGGACGCACACCGTCGTCGTGGCGGCCGTCGACGCCGCCGGCGTCGTCACCGGGACGGCGTCGCGCAGCTGGGCCAACGACTCCACGGCGCCGGACACCGCGCTGACGAGCACGAGCGCGCTCGGGGGCACGACCGCCACCTTCGGCTTCAGCGCGAACGAGTCCAGCACCTTCAGCTGCCGGCTGGACGCGGCTGCCTGGACCCCCTGCAGCTCGCCGGTGTCGTTCGCGGACCTGCAGCCGGGCACGCACGCGTTCGCCGTCCGGGCGACGGACCGCGCGGGCAACGTCGACGCCTCGCCGGCCGAGCGGACCTGGACGGTCGTGGCTCCTCCGCTGCCGCCGAGCACCCCGACGACCGCCAAGCCCGGGCCGACCAACACCGGTGTCCCGGCCGGGACGGTGCTCACCCCCCACTACGGCAACCTGACCATCACCACGCCCGGGGCTCGGCTGGACGGCATCGACCTGCACGGGTTCCTGGACATCAAGGCGCCGGACGTCGTCGTCACCCGCTCCCTCATCCGGGGCGGGCCCACGACGGTGAACAAGTCCCTGATCCACAGCACCGGCGCGCGGGTCATCATCAGCGACACCACGCTGCTGCCCAGCCACCCGTCGGTCGACGTCGACGGCCTCAAGGGCCACGGCTTCACCGCCTCGCGCCTGGACGTCTCCGGCACCGTGGACACGGCGCTGATCTACGGCAACGACACGACGATCCGGAACAGCTGGTTGCACGACAACCGGCACTAC
The DNA here is from genome assembly GCA_964243385.1 of uncultured bacterium. Taxonomy (GTDB): domain Bacteria; phylum Actinomycetota; class Actinomycetes; order Mycobacteriales; family SCTD01; genus SCTD01. The sequence goes on from CAXTFU010000280.1 coordinate 3,783, forward strand.
CTCGTCGACCCCTCGCAGGGGGGCACGCCCAGCCACGACGACAGCGTGCAGGTGCAGGGCGGGAGCAGGATCCGCATCACGAACAACACCATGTCGGGTGCCTGGAACGCTGCCGTGCAGGTGACGCAGGACTACGCGGTGACCAGCGACCTGCAGGTGACCGGCAACTGGCTGGGAGGCGGCGGCTGCACCGTCAACATCGCGCAGAAGGCGCGCGGCCCCATCGCCGGGCTCGTGGTCAGCGACAACCTCTTCTCCCGGGACAGCCGGCTCGACTGCGCGATCATCAGCCCGAGCACCACCGTCCTGACGGCGGTCAACGACCTCTGGGTCGACACGTTGACCCCGGTCAGGATCCGGTTCAACTGAGCCGTCCCCAGACCGTGAGCCACACTGCGCTGATGACACTCCCCGCCGAGCGGTCCCGGGTGCTGGTCGCCCACCCGTCGGCGGACCTGTACGGCTCGGACCGGATGGTCCTGGAGTCCGTCCGGGTCCTGGCCCGGACCGGTCTGGACGTGACGGTGGTCCTCCCGGGCACCGGCCCGCTGGTGCCGCTGCTCGAGGAGCTCGGCGCGCGCGTCGTGCTGCTCGACGTGCCGGTCCTGCGGCGGGGCGACCTGTCGCCGCGGGGCCTGCTGGCGCTCGCGGCGAGGTCGCTGCGGGCGCTGGTCGTCTCGTCGAGGCTGCTGCGTCGTTCCGGCGCCGACCTGGTCTACGTCAGCACGCTGACCCTGCCCACGTGGGCCCTCGTGGCCCGGCTGGGTCGCGTGCCGGTCGTCGTGCACGTGCACGAGACCGAGGACGCTCTCGGTGCGGTGCTGCGCACAGCGCTCCACCTGCCGCTCGTGCTGGCGGACCGCGTCGTGGTGAACAGCCCAGCCACCGGTCGCGCCGTGGTGCGGGCGGTCCCGCGCCTGGCCCGCCGCAGCCGCGTCGTGCCCAACGGCGTGCCGGTCCCCGGCGCGGCCGTCGTCCCCCTCGGTCCCGCGCCGCCGGAGCGGGTCCGGCTGGTCCTCATCGGCCGCCTGTCGCCGGTCAAGGGCACGGACATCGCCCTCGGCGCGCTGGAGCGCCTGCTGGCGGTCGGGGTCGACGCCGAGCTGACCCTGGTCGGCGACGTCTTCCCGGGCTACGAGTGGTTCCGCGAGCAGCTGGAGGGGACGGCGCAGGCAGCCGGTCTCGTCGACCGGGTGCACTACACCGGCTACCAGGACGACGTCGCGCCGTACCTGGCCGCGGCGCACATCGTGGTCATGCCGTCGCGCCGCGAGTCCTTCGGCAACGTGGCGGTCGAGGCGGCCCTCGCCGGGCGGCCGGTGGTCGCGGCGCGCGTCCAGGGGCTCGCCGAGGTCGTCGTGCACGAGACCACCGGGCTGCTGGTCCCGCCCGAGGACCCGCAGGCCCTCGCCGACGCGGTCCGGCGGCTGCTCGGTGACTGGTCGGGTGCGCGACGCGGCGTCGAGGCGGCCCGCACGCGCGCCGAGCAGCGCTTCGGCGTCGAGCGCTACGGCGACGAGCTGCTCGACGTGCTGGCCGAGCTGGACCCGGCTGTCCGGCGGGCGAGGGTGGCGGCGGCGCCGGACGGGCGCCAGCAGGCAGGCGCCGGAGGCACGTAGCGGACCCGGGCCGGCCCGGACGCACGGTGGCGACGCCGGGTCACGGCTGTCCCGCGGTCACGAGGAGGTCGTCCATGCTCAGGGTGACCGGAGCGACGGTCGCGGACGACGACAGGTAGGTCTGCACGCCGACGACGCCACCGGCCTGCAGCCCGGCCGTGCTGTCCGTGGTCGACACCGCCCAGCCCGCCGGCTCGGTGCTCCCGGACCGCCAGACCTTGGCCCGGACCTGGGTGGGTGACGTCCCGGTGACCTGGAGCCGCACCCGCAGGGGCGTGCCGGCGGTGTACGTCAGCCCCGTCGCCGTGACGGGGACCAGGGTCGTCTCCGTCCCGGTGGGTCCGACCCGCTTCAGGGAGACGGCGACCGCGCCGCTGGCCTGGGTCCGGAGCTCCGCGCGGTAGTCCCCGGCACCCGCGACGCGGCGGCCGACGACGGACACGTACCAGCCGGCCCCCGTGCCGGTCCTGTCCAGGCTGAGGGTCACCCCGAGGTCGGCGTCCGTCGTGGTCACGGCCGGCAGCGTGGCGAGCTGCCCGCCACCCGGCGTGCGCATCACCAGCCGGCCGGCGCCCCCGGACACCGACACGTTCGTGCCGGAGCCGGTGACCGACCACGCACCACCGGTGTCCGCGGTCCCGAGCGTGCCGCTCACGGTGCGGGTGAAGGCGTCGGACGCCAGCGCCGTCGGCGTCGGCGCGGTCGTGACCGTGACCTGCCGCGCCGTCGTGCCGGTCAGACCGGCGCTGTCGGTGACGGTGAGCGTGACCGCATAGGTGCCGGCGGCGGCGAAGGTGCGCGTCACCGTCGGCCCCGAGCCGGAGGTCCCGTCGCCGAAGTCCCACGCGGACGAGGCCACGGCGCCCTCCGCGTCGCTCGACGCCGAGCCGTCGAACGAGCAGGACAGGCCGGTGC
>CAXTFU010000281.1:0-6299 GCA_964243385.1 uncultured bacterium
AGCCGCAGGACGACGTCCGGGTGCTGCTGGACCCGGCCGGCCACCCGTTCTGCCTCTACCTGGACACCGACGCCACCGGAGCGGACGACGCGACCGGCGCAGGCGACTCGTGAGGTTCCGGTCCGTGGTGGTGCTGGGCGGGAAGACGGCGACGGGCCTGCAGGTCTCGGACGACGTGGTGGCGGCGCTCGGCACCGGGAAGCGGCCGGCGGTCCGCGTCACGGTCGGCGGGCACATGACCGTACCGAAAACGTCACACGACGTCCTGAGCCGCGGGCGACGTTTCGACACGTTGTTCGGCACGGCCTCCGCCGGCGTGGCGCCGTACCGCGCCGGTCGTGTCGTTATCGATCGTCTCGGTACGCGCGCCGAGAGCGAGCAAGGCCGAAGTCGAGGTGGTGCGACTGGACGGCGAGCTCACCGGAAGGCGGACCACCACTCCCTGCTCGGGGGTGGGGGCCGGCCTACCGTGCGGGCGTGGTTCCCGACGCGTTCGCACGACTCACTGTGCGTCGAGAAGGTGACGCCGGACGACAGTGGCTCGGCACCCTCCCCGAACTGGTGACCGACCTGACCTCCCGCTGGTCGTGTCAGGTCGTCGGACCGGCTTGGCACGGTCAGGTCGCCCTCGTGTTCCCGGTCGAGAGCAGAGGTGGGCCGGCCGCACTGAAGGTGTCCTTCCCGCACCCTGGCAACCTCAGCGAGGCCGGTGCCCTGCGGTCCTTCGCGGGCTCCGGAGCGGTCCGACTGCTCAACGCCGACGAGGACCGGTTCGCCCTCCTATTGGAACACGCGGGCCCGCGGGCCCTGTCCGAGGGGCCGTCGACCGACCATGCCGTCGAGGTGATGGGTGTCCTCGCCCGCCGCCTCGCCGTTCCGGCCGCTCCGAGCTCGCCGACACTCGCGGACACCGCCGACGGATGGGCGGAACAGCTGCGACACCACGCGTCGACCAGCGCCTACCCACTGCCTCCGGGCGCCCTTGAGCGGGCGCTGGCAACGATCGACGCTCTCGGCGACGACGCGACACCCACCCTGATCCACGGTGACCTGCACCCTGGCAACGTGCTCACCGCCCAGCGCGAGCCCTGGCTGGCCATCGACCCGAAAGGTCAGAGAGGCAGCGCGGCCTACGACGCGTTCACCGCCGTCGCGGGCCGCCGAGCGACCTTCCCACCAGACGAGCGGCTGTCGACTGCGATCCCCCGGCTGATCGACCGCTTCGCGGCCGCGGCCGACGTGGACACGACGTTGGCGCTGGCGTGCTGCCAGGCCCGAGCGACCAGTTCGCTGCTCCACCAGGACCTGGTCGACGGCGGATGGTTCGACCTCGAGGTACTCGAGACTTTCGTCGCGCTCCGGCCCTGACCGCGGCCTTCCGTCCGATCATCGGCTGATGACCCACGGCCGCCCCCTGCCGGGCGTCTCGGCGAAGCCACCCGCGCCGGGACACTCACGCGGGCGGGTCTGTTGGGACACCACGACCAGCGCCGACGTCGCCGGCGAGATCGTCCGGTGGGTGTCCTGGCAGGCGTTGGCCTAGTGGGACGCAGGTCGCTGCTCAGCGAGCACGTCAGCTACAGCCCTACCGAGCGCCCCGGCCATCCAGACCGGGACTGCGTTGCCGATCTGCCGTTCGACTGAGTCGTACCCACCGCTCCACTGGTAGTTGGTGGGAAAGGTCTGCAGGGTGGCCGCCTCGCGGAGGCTGAGTCCGCGGTTCTCGGTCGGGTGGATGAACGACCCGCACGACGGCGTGGTGCATCTCGTGGTCATGGTGGGGGCCGGTCTGTTGAGGTGAATCCGGCCGTAGGTTCCGGTGGCCACCCGGGACTGTCGCCGACCGGGAGCCGAGAGCCGTTGATGGCACGCCAACTGGAGGTCGACCGGTAGGTCGAAACGGCTGCCGCCGATCGGGATGGCTTGGATTCGGCGTGCAACAAGGTCGCTGTTGCGGCGCCAGCGGTGCCAGGGGTCGCCCTTTGTGTTGGACGTCTCGAGCAGCTTTAGGGCCTCCCCCGCTGTCATAGCGGGTCGGCGGTGTGCCTGTGGGAGGAACTGCGCCCAGTCCGCAGGTAGGGGCGTCGACTCTGCCGTGCCGCGGATGGCGACGACAACGAGGCGTCGCCGACGTTGCGGCACCCCGAGGCTGCTGGCCTCGACCAGGTAGTGCCGGGTCTGGTAGCCGAGGCCTTGGACGCGGCCAGTGAGGTCCTCAAGCCGTGCGTCCCCTCGCAGTCCTGGGACGTTTTCGAGAAGGACGGCCCGAGGCTTGAACGCGCGGACGAAGCGGAGAAGGTCGAGAACGAGGTCGTTCCGCTCGATGTCGGGTGCTGCGCTGCCACGCAGCGAGGAGTAGCCCTGGCAAGGCGGGCACGCCTTGAGGAGATGTAGTTGACCGGGGCGAAGACCTGTCTCGCTGAGGAGCCTGGTCGGTGAGACATGGCGGATGTCTTCCTCGACCATGGTCGCTGGGTGGTTGAGCCGCCAGGTGGCGGCCGCGTCTCGGTCGTTCTCCACCGCCGCCACGACCGAGTAGCCCGCGTCCCGAAGTCCCTGGGTGGCCCCGCCAGCGCCCGCGAACAGGTCGATCGCTGTCAGACCGGTCACGAGGTAACGCTACCGACCCGCTCGCACCTCATGATCCGGCAGGCCAGACTCAGCCCGTGTCCTCAACGTCCCTCAGCATCGCGTGCCAGGTCTCGGACACCGTCCCGCTCAAGCTGCGGTTCGGGGGCAGTCTCGTCGAGCAGCTCGGCGCGCAGTTGTACCCGAGCGTCACCGCTGCCGTCGCCGAGCTGATCAGCAACGCGTGGGACGCCGAGGCCACTCGGGTCTGGGTGACCATGCCCTCCGGCGCCGACTGGTCGAGCAGCGGGGAGATCGTCGTCGTGGACGACGGTCTCGGGATGACCCGCGCCGACGCGCAGGAGGCCTACCTCGTCGTCGGCCGCAAGAGACGACTCGCCGAGACCGGGGCCGGGGAGTGGTCGGCGAGCGGACCGGGAGCCGGCCGGCGGGTCCACGGCCGGAAGGGCATCGGGAAGCTCGCCGCGTTCGGGACGGCCGGGGTCCTCGAGTGCACCACCGTCCGGGACCGCCAGAGGACGGACTTCCTCCTCGACTACGACGAGATCCGCCGACTGACCCCCGACAAGGACTACCCCGTCGAGGACGCCCGCCCCGAGACCATCCGCACCTCGCTCGCCGGGCCCGACGGGCAGACAATCGACCACGGGACGCGGGTGCGTCTGACCCGGCTGCGGACCAAGCGAGCGGTGCCCCTCAGCCAGTTCATGACCTCGATGTCCCGTCGGTTCGCCCTCGACTCCGGTCGGATGCGGGTGGAAGTGAACGGGGTCGAGCTGTCCCGCTACGACATCCCCGTCGAGATCCGCTTCCCACGCGACGCCGTGCCTGGCGACTCGGTGACGGTCGCAGACGACGGCTGGGCCGAGGAGGAGGTCGACGGCAAGCCGGTGCGGTGGTGGTTCGGCTTCACCGCACAGCCCCTCGGCGAGGACCAGCAGCAGGGCGTGTCCGTCCTGGCCAACGGGAAGATGGCCCAGCGTCCGTTCAAGTTCGAACGATCACAAGGCACGGAGGGTCAGCTCGGCCAGGAGTACCTCGTCGGCGAGGTCGAGGCGGACTGGCTCGACGAGGGACGTGACATCGAGGACGACCTCATCCAGTCGAACCGGGACCAGCTGCAGCTGGAGGACACCCGGCTGACCGAGTTCCTGCAGTGGGGACGCCGGCGTCTGGCTTGGGCCCTGCGCCGGCGATCCGAGCTGCGCCGCGACCGGGCGATCAGCAGCTTCCAGGCCAGCGCGCAGGTGACCGAGATGCTCGAACCGTTCACCACCAAGGAGCGCAGTCGACTGCTGCGGGTCGCCAGCGAGATCTCCAAGGTCCCCGAGATCGACGAGGCGGGAATCGAGTCGACGATGAGGTCGGTGGTCAACGCACAATCCGACCGGCTGGTCCGCGAGCTCATGGAGCAGATCGAAGAGACCGACGGCCCGGTCCAGGCACAGCTGTGGTCACTGGTCCACGAGTTCGGGCTCATCGACGCGCGGAAGAACCTCAGCCTGATCGAGGCCCGACTCGCCACGATCGCGAAGCTCAAGACTGCCCTGCAGTCGGGAGCGCGCGAGGTCCCTGACCTGCACAGAGTCGTGGTGGCTGACGCGTGGTTGCTCGACCCGCGGTGGAACCTCCTCGGGGACGAGGTCGACGTCGCCACCCTGGGCGTCGACTTCACCCCTGAGCAGGACGAGGACGGACTTCGGATGGACTTCCTGTTCGGCCTCCAGCCCCACGCTCCCGCACGTCTCGACGAGGTCGTGGTCGTGGAGATCAAGCGTGGAACCGACACCAGGGGGCGCACTCGGAAAGCCGAGGTCGCAGAGGTCAACAAGTTCCACACCTACGTCCTTGCCGTCCAGGACCACTACGCCAAGAGCACTGATCACCCCGCCGTCCGTGGCCTGATGATCGCCCAGGACTACACCGCGCAGGCTGACCAGTTGAGGAAGAGCCTTGAGACACTGCCGGGAGTCCGGCTGCAGTTCCAGACGTGGGACCGTGTGATCGATGACACCGAACGCATGCACCTCGGGTGGCTCGCGGTCACCCGGGACCGCACGGACGAGCGACCTTCCTCGCCCTGACCGCCGCTCTCGCCTCAGCGACGTTCCAGGTAGGACTCAAGCGGTGAAGTGGGTCACGGGACAGCGCCGGCAGTCAGCGCTCTCACCTAGCCGGTGAGCGATGCTCCGTCAGAGACTTAGCGCATGCGCGCGTGTGCCGACACTGACTCATGACGGGGACCGAACGACCGGGAGCCGCCGCGACGGTCCAATTTGGGCCGGGTGAGGACTGGCGCGGCCCGCAAACGATGCCGGCGGAGGCCCCCGGCCTCGCAACCGGCGCGCCGTTGCTCTACCTGGACCAGAAGGTCTGGGTCTGGCTGCTCCGCGGCCTGTCTTCCGGTGACGAACGCGTGGTTGCGCAGCACCGTCGGCTGGTCTCCGCGGTGGAGGAGGCCCGAGTGGTCGTCTGCCTGTCGGCAGCGCACTACGTCGAGACATGGCACCGAGGTGACTGGCGGTCCCGGTGGGGCCTCGCGCGTTTGATGTGGGACGTGAGTCGGCTAGCGACGCTCGCTCCAGCGCACGTCCTCCAGCCCGCCGAAGTGGCGCACGCTTTGCGGCTGTTAGGTGCACCCGTCCCGGAGGGAATCGGTGCCATACAAGTATTGGGTCAGGGGGTCAATCACGCGTTCGCCTCTCCGACCGGCCGCCTACGCCTCGTGAAGTCCCTCGGACCGGACGGCGAGGAAGGTCCACCGGTGGCCTGGGAGGATCTCACCCCGGCACAACGGTCAGTGTATGCACCTGGGGTTGTCCACGAATGGCTTGCTCTCGCTGGAACGCCGGGGGATCTGCGATTGCAGGATGTGGATCTTCTACTTAATCGGCGCGCGGGCAGCGACTTTGCGAGCGACGAGCGTCGTCTCGCAAGACTCCTGGCCCATCGACAAGGGCCTGTTTCTGTTGGCGAGGCCATTTCCGGTAACGACATCGGTTGGATTTGGGGCTCGTTGTGCGAGGTGTGTGCTGCTCTCGGGGTCAACCCAAACGCGGTCCTCTTCGCTCTAGCCGAGGTGGGCGGGAGGGCTGGTGTCCGTGAGTTCGTCCGGTCAATGCCCACGTTCGGAGTACTCCATGACTTACGGGTGCTGAGGCACGAGAACCCGCAACAACCCTGGCAGGACAACGATCGCCAAGACCTGCTGGCACTGTCCGTGGCCGCCGTACACTGCGGAGCTCTCGTCACGGAACGACAGTGGGCACACCTCTTTGGGCGGCTCGAGCGGAAAGGTCGCCCCGGAATGCTCGTCTTCGCACGGCTGACGGACGCCATGGATCGGCTGCAGATCTAAGACGTCGAGTGGCTGCTAAGAGTGCAAGTGACGCTTGAGGGTCGTCGGCTACCGGGATCGGGGGTGCGACGATCGGGAACATCCCGGTCCGGCGCTTGGTCCAATCGCGCCCGGCGGCAGCCCACAGGAGGGCTGGGTGTTGGCGGCCGTGAACCGTTCGCTGGAACCCGCCGCCATTGAGTTAGCAGAACGACCACCCCGCTATCCTCATGAACGCGAGCGCACCAGGCGTCTACCGCTGCAACTCTCGGCTTAAAACTCACGCCCTGCCCGGTGCCCTCAATTGTGCCCCCGGTGGTTCGGCATCAGGAGGCCGCGTCAGGACCCTCATCGTGAGCGGCCACTGCCTCAT
>CAXTFU010000282.1:0-5740 GCA_964243385.1 uncultured bacterium
GGTCGTCCTCGGGGATGCCCTGCTCGACCTTGCCGACGAGGTCGGCGCCGACGTCGGCCGCCTTGGTGAAGATGCCGCCGCCGACGCGCATGAACATCGCGAGCAGCGCGCCGCCGAAGGCGAAGCCCTCGAGCACCCGGGGGGCGTCCTCGTCGTAGACGATGAGCACGATCGTCGCGCCGAGCAGGCCCAGGCCGACGGTGAACATGCCGACGACGCCGCCGGCGCGGAACGCCAGGCGCAGCGCCTTCTTGGTCCCGGACTCGTTGGCGGCGTTGGCCACGCGCAGGTTGGTGCGCGTCGCGAGCGTCATGCCGATGAACCCGACGAGCGCCGAGAACCCCGCGCCCACGAGGAAGAAGATCGGGCGTCCGACCTTCACGGCGGTCGTGTCGGCGGGCAGCAGGAACAGCAGCAGGAAGACGAGGGCCGCGAACACGGCCAGCGTCTTGAACTGCCGGGCGAGGTAGGCCGCTGCGCCCTCCTGCACCGCCTTGGCGATCTCGATCATCTTCGGCGTGCCCTGGCCGGCAGCGAGGACCTCCCGGGCGAACAGGGCCGCGAAGCCGAGCGCCACGAGCGAGACCAGCAGGATGAGGTAGAGGATGACGTTGTCGGAACCGTCGACCGAGGCGAGCGTCTCCCCGTCGACGGCGAGGTCGAGCACTGGGCTGATCACGTACGGAGGTCCTCCTGGTACGGGTGTGACCCCGGTGGGGGCGCGGGCCCGAGCCCGCCGCACGGGCGCCCCGTCGACCAGGGGCTCCGGGCGACCGCGCCCCTGCGAGGCGCGTCGGGGCGCAGGCACCCGGCGCACCGGGCCGCCGGAGCATACCGATCAGGAGATGGGCGTCACACGAAGGTCGCCCTGCGTGTCAGGACTGTGACACTGCAGTGGCCCCGGGGCCGTCGGCCCCCGGCGGCAGCGCCCAGCGCATGGTGACGGTGGTGCCCGTCGCGCTCGGCGTGACCTCGACGTCGTCCACGAGACCGGTCAGGACGGCCAGCGCGACGTCCGGGTCGACGCTCTCGCCGTCCGCGTCGTCCTCGGGCCCGACCAGCGACGCCGACAGGTCGTCCGGCGGAGGGCCGGCTGCCGGGCCGGCGTCCGTGACGCTGAGCGTCAGTCCGGTCGGGTCGTCCGAGATGAGCAGCTTGACCGGGACGTCCGGCGCGTGCCGGGCGTTCAGGCCGACGGCCCGGGAGCACGCCTCGCTGACCGCGAGGCGGAGCTCGTCGACGAGGCCGTCCTCGACGCCGGCCCGCCGCGCCGCGGCGAGCACGACGAGACGCGCGGTGCGGACGTGCGAGGGCAGCGGGCTGAGCAGGAGCTCGACGAGGGCCATGGGAGGTGAGGGGTGGCGCGGACTAGTCCGTCGCGGCCACGGCCTCCTCGACGGAGGTGTGGATGGGGAAGACCTTCGTCAGGCCGGTGATGCGGAAGATCTTGAGGATGCGCTCCTGGGTGCAGACCAGGCGGAGCGACCCCTCGTGGGCGCGCACGCGCTTGAGGCCGCCGACCAGGACACCGAGCCCGGTGGAGTCGAGGAACTCGACGCCCTCCATGTCGACGACGAGGTGGTACTGGCCGCTGCTGACGAGGTCGATGAGCTGCTCACGGAGCTTGGGAGCCGTGTAGACGTCGATCTCGCCACCCACGACGACCACGGTGCGGTCACCCGCCGGGCCGTTCTCCGAGCGGGTCGAAAGGGACAGGTCCACGGGCTTCTCCTTGGTCGTACCGTCAGCCGGACGTCGAGCAGACGTCACACGAAAGGGCCCCCGCAGGGGCCTTGCCGCGCCGTACCCGAGCGCTCGTCGATCTAACCGCACGGGCCACGGACCCCCCGGCCGCGCCGGCCTGCAGGCGCGAGCCGAACACCTGAGCGACACTGGACGCCCGTGAGCAGCCGCCCCGACACCCTCCTCGCCCGGCTGCTGCTCGACCCCGGCCGGGCCGACCGGGTCACCCACGTCGAGCACATCCCGGCCCGCACCGGCCGGCACGCCGACTGGCCGGCCTGGACGGCGCCGCTGCTCGTCGACCGGCTGCGCCTCGCCGGCGTCGAACGGCCCTGGGAGCACCAGGTGCAGGCAGCCGAGCTCGCGCACGGCGGCTCGTCGGTCGTGCTGTCCACCGGCACGGCCAGCGGGAAGTCGCTGGGCTACCTGCTGCCGGTGCTCACCGACCTGCTCGCCGACGACCGGGCGGGCGCGCTCTACCTCGCCCCGACCAAGGCGCTCGCGACCGACCAGCTGCGGGCCGTCCGGGCGCTGAACCTCGCGGCCGTGCGGGCGGCGACCTACGACGGGGACACGCCGCGCGAGGAGCGCGACTGGGTGCGGCGGCACGGCCGCTTCGTGCTCACCAACCCCGACATGCTGCACCGCGGGGTCCTGCCCCGGCACGCCGACTGGGCCTCGTTCCTGCGCCACCTGCGCTACGTGGTCGTGGACGAGTGCCACACCTACCGCGGGGTCTTCGGCTCGCACGTCGCGCTGGTGCTGCGGCGGCTGCGCCGGCTGTGCGCCAAGTACGGCGCCGACCCGGTCTTCGTGCTGGCGAGCGCGACGGCACGCGACCCGGAGGTGGCCGCCTCGCGGCTCACCGGCGTGCCGGTGGTCCCGGTCACCGACGACGCCTCCCCGCGCGCGACGACGGAGTTCGCGCTCTGGGAGCCGCCGCTCATGCCCGCCTACGCCTCGGGCCAGGGCGGCGGCGAGCACGGGGCGCCCGTGCGGCGCTCGGCGACCGCCGAGACGGGCGACCTGCTCGCCGACCTCGTCGTGGAGGGGGCCCGGACCATCGCCTTCGTCCGGTCGCGGCGGGGCGCCGAGTCGGTGTCGCTGTCGGCCCGGCGGGCGCTGCACGAGGCGGCGCCGTCGCTGGTCGAGCGGGTGGCGGCCTACCGCGCCGGCTACCTGCCGGAGGAGCGGCGCACCCTCGAGCGGCGCCTGCAGTCGGGCGACCTGGTCGGCCTCGCCGCGACCAACGCCCTCGAGCTCGGGCTGGACGTGTCGGGTCTGGACGCCGTCGTGCTGACCGGCTGGCCGGGCACGGTCGCCTCGGTGTGGCAGCAGGCCGGACGGGCCGGGCGCGCCGGGCAGGGTGCGCTCGCCGTCTTCGTCGCGCGCGACGACCCGCTCGACACCTACCTCGTGCACCACCCGGAGGCGCTGTTCGGCCGGCCCGTCGAGGCGACCGTGCTCGACCCCGCGAACCCGTACGTCCTCGGCCCGCACCTCGGCTGCGCCGCCGCCGAGCTGCCGCTCACCGAGGCCGACCTGCCGATGTTCGCCGAGACCCCGCAGCAGGAGGACGCGGTGCGGCTGCTGCTGGCCGACCTCGTGCGCCGCGGCGTGCTGCGCGCCCGTCCGAAGGGCTGGTTCTGGACCTCGCGCGACCGGCCGGACGTCGACATCCGCGGCACCGGCGGCCCGCCCGTGCGCCTCGTCGAGGCCGGGACCGGCCGGCTGCTCGGCACGGTCGACGCCGCGGCCTCGCACACGTCCGCGCACACCGGCGCGGTGTACCTGCACCAGGGCGAGTCGTGGGTCGTCGACCGCCTCGACCTCGACGAGGCGGTCGCGCTCGTGCACGCCGAGGAGCCCGACCACACGACGTCGGCCCGCGAGGTCACCGACATCGCGATCGTCGAGGCGCTGCGGACGACGGTGCACGAGGGCGTCGAGCTGGTCTTCGGCACGGTGGACGTCACGCACCAGGTCGTGTCGTACCTGCGCAAGCGGGTGGGCAGCGGCGAGGTGCTCGGCGAGGAGCCGCTCGACCTGCCGCCGCGCCAGCTGCGGACCCGTGCGGTCTGGTACACGGTCGAGCTCGAGCGGCTGCAGGCCGCGGGCATCGACTGGGCCGACGTCCCGGGCGCGGCGCACGCTGCTGAGCACGCCGCGATCGGCCTGCTGCCGCTGTTCGCGACCTGCGACCGCTGGGACATCGGCGGCGTCTCGACCGCGCTGCACCCGGACACCGGCACCTGCACCGTCTTCGTCTACGACGGCCACCCAGGAGGTGCGGGCTTCGCCGAGCAGGGCTACCTGCGCGGCGCCGCCTGGCTGCGTGCCACCCGCGAGGCGATCGCGTCCTGCGAGTGCCCCGCCGGGTGCCCGTCGTGCGTGCAGTCGCCCAAGTGCGGCAACGGCAACGAGCCGCTCGACAAGGCGCAGGCGGTCGTCCTGCTCGACGTGGTCCTCGCCAGCGGTCTGGCCGAGGTGGCGCGCGGGTAGGAAGATCGTGCAGCCGCCCCCGCCGGGGCCTGCCCTGACCCTGCCGTCCTCCTCACCCTCGGAGCTTGCCGTGGTGCTCGTCGGAGTCCTCCTCCTCGTCCTGTGCCTGCTCCTCGCCGCAGGCATCTACCTGCCGAACACCGACCCCGCCTCGTTCGAGGCGTTCGGCGTGACGCTCGACAACGTGTCGATCGGCGGCCTGTTCCTCGTCGGCGTCACCGTCGGGGCCCTGGCGATGCTCGGCCTCGGCCTCGTGCTGGTCGGCTCGGCCCGCAAGCGGCACAAGAAGACCGCCCTCAAGCGCGAGGTCCGCAGCGAGCGCGGCCGGCGCGAGACCCTCGCCGAGGAGAACGCCCGCCTGCAGAGCGAGCTCGAGCGCGAGCGCACCGCGGGCATGCCGGACGGCGGCAGCACGCTCGACGGACCGGGGCGCGGACGGGTCTGACGCCCCGCGACGACCCACGCCCCGGTCCTCCCTCCTAGGGAGGGACGCCGACCGGACCGGCGCGGGCGCGGGCCGAGGCAGCCCCGAAGCGGCCGACCGCGCCGGCGGGCCGGACCTCGGCCACGACGTCCGCGACGTCGCCGTCGAGGGTGCAGGACACCAGCCGCGCCGCGACCTGGGCGGCCAGCTCGGTCGCCCGGCGGCAGGCGGCCGCCGGGCCGTCGAGGGACGCAGCGGCCGCCGCCAGTGCCGAGAGGTCGGCCGCGGACGCCGCACGCTGCCTGGCGACCGCGACCGACGCGAGACCGGTCACGACCGAGCCGACCGCGACGAGCACCAGCACCATGGCGAGGACCAGGACGCCGGCCGTCCCCTCGTCACGGGCCGACGCCGGCACCCGCCGCGAGCCGCAGGCCCGCTGCCCTCGGCCAGCTCGGCCCGGGGAGCCCGGCACGCGGGCGGCTGCACCACCGGGCCGGCGGCGCTCCGACACCAGGCCCCAGCCCTGGCGCGTGTCCCGGCGCCGGTCCCCGCTCCGCGCGGTGGAGCCGGTCACGGCTGGCCCGGCTCGACGGCGGCGGCAGCGCGTCCGCTGACGGGCACACTGGGCAGGCCGCGCAGGAGGCCGCCGAAGGGCTTCACCGTCGTCCGCACCTCGACCTCGACCGTGTCGCCGGACCCGTCCACCCGGACGCGCGCGCCTTGCGGCGCCACGCGCTCGGCCGTCGTGCGCACGTCGGCGGGGGCGTCGCCGCGGGCGGCCGCCCGCGCTGCGGCACGCGCCGCGTCGACGCACTGCAGCTGCGCGGCGAGGCAGGCCAGGGCCCAGACGGCCGCCGCGAGCACCACCATCAGGACCGGCAGCAGCACGGCGGTCTCGGCCGTGACGCTGCCCCGCTGGCGTCGCGCCTCTGGAGCAGCCCGCCGAGGCGGACGTGCGCGCCGTCCGGCGCAGGAGCCGGACGGACCTGGCGCGCGCCGGAGCGGCCGGACGGGGTTCGAGCGCATCACCGGACTCCTCCCGGCAGGCCCGGGCCGGTGCGCGTGCGC
>CAXTFU010000282.1:5750-6274 GCA_964243385.1 uncultured bacterium
TGGCCGCCTACTTCAAGGTGCCGGTGCAGGTCTTCTACGGCGGCCCCGAGGCGCTGTTGGCCGGGGTCAAGATGCGAGCTTGAAGGCCTTGGCGATGACGTCACGCATCAGCCCGAGGACCTGCGGGCTGGTGATGACCTTGTAGAGCACGCCGCTGAACCCGCAGGCGGCGACCGTGCCGACGGCGTACTCGGCGGTGGTCATGCCCGCCTCGCGGTCCTCCCCGTGCAGACGCGCGGACAGGCGGACGGGGGCACTGCGGACGGACGCGAGAGCGCGCACGGGGACCTCCTCGACGGCGCCCGGAGCAGCCGGGCGCGGGGTGCCGGACGGTCGCCCGGCGACGACGACGGTGCCGCCGCGACGGGGTCTGCCGGCCGTTCCGGGTCGCCGGTGTGGATGCAGGTCGCAGGCTGTGGACGGGCTGCCGTCCTGTCCCCCGGCGGCAGATGCGGCGGGGGACGGGCGAGGCAGGACGGAGTGGGGGACGGGCGAGGCAGCAGGCGGGGCGAGCGAGCGGGAGG
>CAXTFU010000283.1:0-6214 GCA_964243385.1 uncultured bacterium
GCCAGCGCGCCCCGCGACCAGCCCTCCGTCCCGCGGGGGGTCACGCCCCGGCGGCGGGCCGGTGACCGGGCCGTCCCCTTCGTGCTGCCGGACGCGCCGCGCTTCGCCGTCCTCGCGAGCCCGGCGGCACCTGCCCAGGCCGCCCTGGCCGAGCTGTCGGCCCGGCACCGGTGGGTGCCGGTCGAGGAGGCCGACGTCCTGGTGACCGTCGGCGGCGACGGCACGTTGCTGCACGCGCTGCACGAGCTCGTCGCCGCCGACCGCAGCGTCCCGGTGTTCGGGCTCCACCGCGGCACCACCGGCTTCCTCATCAACCACTGGCTCGGGCCGGACGACGACCTCGCGGCACGGCTGCGCACCGCCGTCCCGGAGCGGGTCGTGCCGCTGCGGCTGTCCTCGCGCGGGCCGGGCGGCGCGGTGCTGGCGCCGGTGCTCGCCTACAACGAGGTGGCGCTGCGGCGGACGTCGTCGCAGAGCGCCCGGCTGCGCATCCTCGTCGACGGGGTCGAGCGGCTGCCGCTGCTCGTCGGCGACGGGCTCATCGTCGCGACGGCCGCCGGCTCGACCGCCTACAACCGCTCGGCGGGCGGCCCGGTCGTGCCGCTGAGCAGCGGCGTCCTGCCGGTCACCCCGATCTGCGCGCTGCGGCCCCAGCGCTGGCCCGGGGCGCTCGTCGCGCGGAAGTCGCGCGTGCAGATCGAGGTGCTGGACGACGAGCACCGCCCGGTCGCCGTCGCCGCGGACGCGCGGGGGGAGAACGCGACGACGCTCGTCGAGGTCGAGGAGGCGCCCGAGCGTGCCGCCACGCTGCTGTTCGACGCGGTCGACACGCTCACCGAGCGGGTCCTGCGCTCGCAGTTCGCGACCTGAGCCGGCGCTCTGTCCGGTCAGCGCGCCGGACGCGACCGGCCCGCCGAGGCACAGCGGATGCAGGTGCGGGCCGTCGGCCGGGCCGCCAGCCGTTCGGCGCCGATCGGCTCGCCGCACCGCTGGCACCGCCCGTAGGCGCCCGCGCGCAGCTGCTCGACGGCCTGCAGCAGGTCGGTCCGGCGGTGCCGGGCGGCGGCGAGCAGCGCTGACACCTGCTCGCGCTCGAAGGCGATCGTCGCGCCCTCGGGGTCGTGCTCGTCGTCGGCGTTCGAGTCCTGCGAGGCCGCGACGATCTCGTCGTGCTGCCGCTCGAGCGCCGCCACGTGCGCGGCGTTGTCCTGCAGCGCCTGCTGCAGCTGCGCCTCCTGCGGCCCGGTCACCGGAGCCCGCACCCGAACTCGGGGCGGGCCGCCCGCGCCGCCACGCGTCCCCCGGACGCCGGGCACACGGCTTGGGGTCTGGGGTGGTCGTCCACGAGCGACCACGATGCCTGCCCGGTCCGCCGACGTCGCAGGAGCCGGTCGGCGCCCCGACCGGACGGTGCTGCGCTGCTGGCCGGGCACTGGCCGGCGAGCAGCCGTCGTCGGCCGTGCGTGCCTCGACCTGCGGTCCTGCGTGGGGTGAGTGACGGGGCTCGAACCCGCGACAACCGGGATCACAACCCGGTGCTCTACCAGCTGAGCTACACCCACCATGGTGCGGGTCCCAGCGTACCGGGACCGGCGGAGAGCGTACCGGTGCTAGTCGGGGACCCTCTCGGCGACGGTGGGCAGCCGGGAGGCGCCGTCGGGATCGCCCGCGCCGAGTCCGGCGGCGAGGGCGGCGGCCTGCTCGGACGTCGGCCCGGGCTGGGGCACGAACAGCGCGGCGCGGTAGTAGCGCAGCTCCTGCACCGACTCGAGGATGTCGGCCAGGGCCCGGTGGCCACCGCCCTTCTTCGGGGCGTTGAAGTAGACCCGCGGGTACCAGCGGCGGGCGAGCTCCTTGACCGAGCTGACGTCGACCATGCGGTAGTGCAGCCAGTCGTCGAGCTCGGGCATGTCGCGGGTGAGGAAGCCGCGGTCGGTCGCGATCGAGTTGCCGCACAGCGGCGCCCGCTTGGGCTCCGGCACGAACTGGCGGACATGGGCCAGCACGGCGGCCTCGGCCTCCTGCAGCGTGGTCGTCGACGCGAGCACCTCGTCGGTCAGCCCGGAGCTGGCGTGCATCTCGCGGACCACGTCCGGCATGCGCTCGAGCTGCTCGGCGGTCGCCCCGATGACGATGTCGATCCCGTCGCCGAGGACGTTGAGCTCGGAGTCGGTCACGACGGCGGCGACCTCGACCAGCAGGTCGTCACCGAGGTCGAGACCGGTCATCTCGCAGTCGATCCAGACGAGCCGGTCCTTGCCGGCCTTGCCGTCCTGCGCAGGCTCCATGGGCGCAGGCTACGTGCCGGAGCGGCCGACTCCTGCGAGGATCACCGGCATGCGCTGGCACCGGCTCGTCCTGCTCCTGGCGCTCACCGGCTGCGGCGGGGCCGCGGCCTGCCCGCTGATCGGCTGCGCGTCCGAGCTGACCGTGCAGCTGCCGGCCGGCGTCGCCGCCGGCACCGCCTGCGTGGCCGAGGTCTGCGCCACCCGCGTGCAGGACGGGGTGCTGCGGGTGCCGCTGGGCCGCCGCGCCGAGGGCGACACCGTCGCGGTCACCGTGACGCTGCCCGGACGGGAGGCCGCGTACGAGGGGGAGGTCGACGTCGTGCGCAGCCGTCCGAACGGGCCGAACTGCCCGCCGGTGTGCGTCACCGGCTCGGCCGCGGTCGACGTCGCCCGCGGCTCGGTGGTCGGCGTCGCCGCCCCGTCGACGGCGCCGTCCGCCTGAGCTCCGCCGCCGACGCGGGCCTCGACGACGCGAGCGCGAGCGGACCCGCCTCGAGCGGCACGGCCGAGCGGCTCGCCGCGGCCTGACCGCTCGAGCCGGCCGAGCGCGCGCGGCTGCTCGAGGCCTCCCGGCTGCTGGCGAAGTACGGCACGCCCGTCGACCGCGACTCGGCGTACGAGCGCCTGCTCGCGCGGGTGACGCCCGAGCCCGAGGAGCCTGCGGACCGCCCGGCTCGCGGCCGCCGAGCGCCGGCGGACGACGAGACGGACGACGGCGGCGCGGTGGCGAAGGTGCTCGGCAGCAGCATCCGCAGCTTCGCGCGGTCGGCGGCGAGCGCCGCCGGACGCGAGATCACCCGGTCGCTGTTCGGGACGGCGCCGCGACGGCGAGCGCGCTCGCGGTCCCGCGGTGGGTGGTGAGGGCCGGCGGTCCCGGCAACCGCCGGGCAGCGCGGGCCGCGGGCGGGACACCGGCAGTGACCTTCGCGTAGCAGCCGCGAAACACCCGGCTCCTACGGTCGCACGGTGGTCGACCTGCCCGAGCGCGAAGCCGCGGTCCTCGCCGTGCTGTCCGACGCGGGCGGACGGGTCGTCTCACGAGCCGAGCTGGCCCGCGCGGCCGGGCTCGGCGAGCTGTCCGAGCGGCGGGTCGACGGCGTGCTCGTGCGCCTGCGCCGGCTGCTGCCCGAGGGCTCGCTCGTGACCGTCCGCGGTCGCGGCTGGGCCCTCGTCGGCGCCCCGGACGTGCACCAAGTCGGAACGGGCTCGAAACGTGCGAGTCACCCGAGCGGAACCCCCTCTCCCTAGCGTCGTGATCACGACCACGGCCACCCCGGAGGACCCGATGACCACCACCCACGCTGCCGCGCTGCCGAACAGGCAGTCCGCCCGCACGCCCCTGCGCGCCGTCGACCAGCTCCCCGCCGGCGACTTCCTCGGACGCGCCGCCGAGGTGGGCGTCGAGGTGACCAGCCCGCTGTCGACCGGCGGCCTCGTCGTCGACCTCAGCGGCTACACCGTCACGCTGGACGACGCGGAGCTGGACCTGTCCCCGCGGCAGGTCGAGCTGCTCGCGCTGTTCCTGTCCGGACCGCGCAAGGTCTGGAGCCGTGAGCAGCTGCACTGGGTCTGCTGGGGCGACACCAGTCCGTCACGGCGCGTCGACGTGCAGCTGTGCCGGCTGCGTGCCAAGACCGGCCTGGACCTGTTCCGGAACGTCCGCGACCGCGGGTGGGCGCTGCGACCCGTCGCCTAGCACGACCGGGCCGTCCTGCAGGAGCGGACCGTCCGGCGTGCCGATGGTGCTCGGCGCTCAGCGCCAGGCGCGTCCCGGACGTCCGGCGCCCACGGCCGGCGCCCGGCGCACGTCGTGACGGCGCAGCTCGTCGCGGCGCAGGACGGTCCGGAGCCGCGCCAGCGTGATGCTGTGCGGGCGCCGGGCGCGGCACTGGCAGTGCCCCTCGGACTCCCAGCAGCCGCAGCAGGCGAGCGAGTCGGGGTAGAGGGCGCGACCGCAGCCGTCGCAGTCCGTGCGCACAGCGGGTGGTGAGACGAGCAGCATGGTTCCCCCAGGGCTCCGGGCCACGGACCGACCGTGGCCGCGGACGCTACGTCCCTCGGAGTGTGAGCGCCATCACCCGATGGGACTAGCCGCTCCGCGTGTCGCCCGGTCGACGGAGCGTGACGCCGCGCACGTGCTGCGCGGCCCTCGCAGGACGAGCTGGGCGCGCCCGGCAGGACTCGAACCTGCGGCCTTGGACTTAGAAGGTCCCTGCTCTATCCAGCTGAGCTACGAGCGCCGGGCGGACGGGTCGGCTGCGACCCGGCTCCGTCAGCACAGGACTCTAGGGCGGACGGGGTGTCCGGCCCCGGGCCCGGTGGCGCCGGCTCCGCGGGCTCCGGCACCTCGGCGGCGGGGGGCGGCTCAAGTGCGGCCGCCGCCGGGCCGATGCGGGGACGTGACCTCGGTGACCCCCGCTCCAGCGCCCAGCGCCCTGCCGCTCGAGGTGCGCGACCTGCTGGCCGACGTCCACCACCTGCCCGCCGCCCGTCCGGCGCTGCTGCGCGTCATCGAGCTCGCCGACCGGTCGGACACCTCGGCCCGCTCGCTGGCGGACGCCGCCGCGGTGGACCCGGCGTTCACCGCCCGCCTGCTGCAGCTCGCCAACTCGGCCTACTACGGCCGCCCCGGGCAGATCACCGCGGTGCCGCCGGCGGTCGCCCTGCTGGGCACCGAGACCGTGCGCGGCCTCGCGGTCACCATGGCCCTCGGACTGTCCGGTGAGCACGGACCGCTGCCGGACGGCTTCTGGGAGCGCGCCGCGACCGCGGCGGCCGGCAGCCACCTGGTGGCGCCCTTCGTCGGCGCCGACCAGGGCGACGCGTTCTGCGTCGGCCTGCTGCACGAGGTGGGCCAGGCGCTGCTGTTCCGCGCGGCGCCCGACGCCTACGCGGCCCTGGTCGAGGACTGCTCGCCCGCCGAGCTGGCCGCCGCCGAGCGGCACTGGTGCGGGACGACCAGCGGCGAGCTCGCCGCCCAGGCGCTCGGCGGCGCCGGACTGCCCGCCTCGGTCTGCAGCACCCTCGCGGCGCACCAGCGCGACGACGAGGAGGGCACCGCGCCGACGCTCGCGCTCAGCCGGGCCCTGCGCGGCGGTGTCGTGCTGTCCCGTGCCGTCGCGACCGGTGAGGTCGACGAGACCACGACCGCGGCCCTCGTGGCGCTCTCGGACGGTGCGCTGGACGAGCGGATCGCCGGCGTGCTGGTGCTGCGCACGGCCTCGCAGGCCGCGGGCCTCAGCGCCGCGCTGTCCTGAGCGCCCCGCCTGGCGTGAGCGCTCGCCGTCCACAGGGTCGGGCGCCGTCCACAGCCTCGCCCGGGAGCCCCCCGCGGACGGCGTGCTGCGCAGAGCGTGTCAGGACCGCCGGGACCCCGGCCCTGATCGCCCAGGAGGCAGTCGTGCTCGAGCCCTTCATCACCGTCGTCGGCAACGTCGGCGCACCGCCGCGCACCCGCGTGCTGGCCAGCGGCGCCGTCGTCACCGACTTCCGCATCGCCTCGACCCCGCGGCGCGTCGACAAGGCGACCGGCGCCTGGTCCGACGGCGAGACCATCTGGTTCGGCGTCAGCTGCTGGCGCCTGCTCGCCGAGAACGTCGCTGCCTCGCTGCGCACCGGCGACCGGGTCGTCGTCACCGGCTCGCTGCGGGCGCACACCTGGAAGAGCGAGCAGGGCGAGGAGCGCAGCGGCCTGGAGGTCGACGCGCAGACCGTCGGCTTCGACCTGTCGCGCGGCCGGGCGGTCCAGGAGCGCTCCGTGCCGCTCACCGTCACGAGCGACCCGGGCGGCCGCGCCGACGGGCTGCACGTCGAGGCCCGCGAGGAGCCCGAGGGCGACGGCGCCGAGCCGGTCGACCCGGCGGCCCGGCCGGTCGGCGCGGCCGCCTGAGCCGCCCCCGGGCGGCTGGTCGCGCGCTGCTCGGGCG
>CAXTFU010000284.1:0-6192 GCA_964243385.1 uncultured bacterium
ACCTGGGCCAGGAGCTCGACCCGGCCCAGGCCGCGGCGGACGCGCTCGAGGCGCTGGCCGCGTCCGTGGGCGGCGACGCCGCCTGGCCGGCCGCCGGGACGGACGCGGTCCGCGTCTCGGCCGCCACCGCCGGAGCGGAGGCCGTCGACCCGGTGGCCGACGCGCTCGACGGCCTGCTCGCCGTCCGCAGCGACGCGCTCGGTGCGCAGCGGACCCGCGCCCTGGCCGTGACCCTGACCGGGCTGGCGCTCGCGGTGTGGCTCGCGGCCGCGGTGATCTGGCGGACCGGCTCGGACGTCACCCGCACGGTGACCGCCGCCGGTGCCATCGGCGCCGGCGACCTGCGCCCGCAGCTGCTGCCGTCGGGCGCCGACGAGTACGGCGACATCGGACGTGCGCTCGACGGCGCCCGCGAGCGCCTGCAGCGGCTCCTGCACGAGGTCGGCGGCAGCAGCCGGGTCTTGCGCGAGTCGTCCGCCGAGCTCGTGTCGGTGTCGGAGTCGATGCGCACCGCCGCGGCGGTGTCGGCCCGCGAGTCCGAGGCCGTGGTGGCGACCGCCGGTGCGGTGTCCGGCGGGGTGGAGACGGTCAGCGCCGGGACCTCGGAGCTCGCCGCCGCCGTCCGGGAGATCGCCGGCAGCGCCGGCGCGGCCGCGCAGGTGACCGCGGAGGCGGTCGCGATCGCCGAGGCCGCGGACGTGAGCCTCGGGCAGCTCGGGACCTCGTCCGAGCAGATCAGCGGCGTCCTCGCACTCATCGGCTCGATCGCCGCGCAGACCAACCTGCTGGCGCTGAACGCGACCATCGAGGCTGCACGGGCGGGCGAGTCCGGCAAGGGCTTCGCCGTCGTCGCGCACGAGGTCAAGGAGCTCGCCCGGCAGACGGCCGCCGCCACCGACGAGGTCGGGGACAAGGTGGCGGCGATCCGGGCCGACGCCGACGGCGCGATCGAGGCGCTGCGCCGGATGCACGCCGTCACCAGGCAGATCGGCGACCACCAGGCCGCGATCGCCGCGGCCGTGGAGCAGCAGACGGCCACCACGGCGGAGATGACCCGGAGCCTGTCCTCCGCCGCGCAGGGCTCGCGCGCCATCGCCGACACCGTCGGCGGGGTCGCGCGGGCCGCCGCCTCCGCCACCGAGGGCGCCGCGCGCACCGGCTCGGCGGCGGACGCCGTGTCGCGGGTCAGCCGCACGCTCGACGAGCAGCTGTCGGGCTTCACCTCCTGAGCGCGGTGCGCACGGTCGTGCGCCGCTCGTGCCCCGACCCACTCGATGCGGGCCGAGTCTTCGACTGCGCAAGGCCGGTCCTCCGGCGACTTCGTGTGGACCAGGGCGCCGACCGCTCCAGCGACTTCCGTCGTCAGGGCGTTCGCACGAGGTAGCTGCAGGCCAGCACGGCTGCCCCGAGCTGCATGACGACGAGGCAGCTGCGCCAACCGACAAGACCGCCTACCGTTCGGCGCTGCTTGGGCGATGCCACGTCCCCGACCTCGAGCCGTCGCAGGGTCCCAGCGCGGTGGGACGGGCTCAGGAGGACGAACCAGGCTGTGGCGACCAGATCGGTCGCGTACCGCAGATGCGCGGGCCCTCCCCAGACGTTGGACGAGGCACTGAGCAGGAGGAGCAGGCCCGCGACGACTGCGAGGACCTCCCATCGACGCGACCGCGCGCCCACGACGATCGCCGACACGACGATCGTGAGCGCGATCGCGAGCTCCAGAAGCCACACGAGCCCGGTGACGCCTTCCTCCAGGCGTGTCCAACTGCTCATCTCCGCGATGAGTCCGGTCAGTGGCAGCACCGCGTTCTGCTCGCCGGAAGCACGGATGGGGGGCGTGCCGACTGCCGCCGCAGCGACGGCTTGCCAGGTGACGAAGGCTGCAAGGGGAGCGAGCCATGGCCAGAGCGCGCCGAAGGACCGTGCGGAAGCTCGCCGCCGCAGCAAGGTGATCGCCCACCAGCAGCCGTAGGCCGCGGGCAGGATGAGCGCCTGCTCCCGCCACAAGACCGCGACGGTCCACGCCAGGCCGGCCAGGGCCGGGCGTTCGCGGTGGAGCGCAGCGAGCCCGGCGACGACGAGGAAGGCCGACCCCGGCTCGGAGAGGTCGCGCCCGACGGCGAAGAGCAGCCCCGGCCACAACGCTGCTGCGGCGCCGATCCATGGGGACACGCCGTGGCGACGGGCGGTCGAGGCGAGCAGCAGGCACAACAGCCCTGTCATGACGACGTTGACGACGATCATCATCCAGTCGACGATGCCCGCACGGCCGCCTCCGGAGGCGGCCCACACGAGCGCCGGATAGGCGGGGCGTCCTACCCGTATGGGCGTGTCCAGGGCCACCCCGTGCACCGGGGCAAGCCCCAGCTCGTGCGGCGATCTGCTGAGCCGCCAGAAGAACTGCCCGTCATATCCGTCGTCCTCCGGTTCGGAGAGCACCGGCAGACCGGCCTCCACCGGATCGGTGAACTGGGCGCCGGCGACGACGAAGCACCCGGGGTCTCCGGAGCAGGGGACGACGAACCGGCACGTCATGACAGCGATGACGGCGAGCACTGCCAGCAGGACCGGGACGAGCACCCCTGCCTCTCCGCCGACCGGGCCGTAGCGACGTCGCGCGGACGAGCGTGGTGTTCCAGGAGGTGGGTTGCTCATGCCGCTCACCCGCCGACGTTATGGCAAGGGTGTGCCCGTGATCGCCGCCGCGCCGATCACCGTCACCGACAAGGGATCGCTGAGCTGCGCGGAGGCCGCGCGCGCCGCAGAGAGCGACCCGACCTACGCAGTGGGTGCTGTCCCAGCCCCGACCGGACGGTGGTGCGGTCGGCATGCCACCCGGTCATCACTGGTCGATCTGGTCCAGGCATGCGAGTCGGCCTCAGCCGTACGCGTACGGGGTCACGTCCGGCTTGGGCGGTGTCCGATGCACACGAGTGACGTTCTGTGCGTCGCCCGCCGAGCCCTGGAGTCTGCATGCGCCCTCACCGGACCACCTCGAAGGCGCTTGCCGCAGCAGCCCTGGCCTCAGCCGCTCTGACGACCATCGGCGCCTTGCCGGCGTCCGCCACGACCGTGTCCTCGCCATCCGCAAGCGCATCCGGCTCAGCGGTCGCGTCCGCGCCGGCAGCAGCGCTCGGGATGCCACCATGCCCCCCGAGCACGCCCTACCGAACCGGCCGATACACGTGCAGCGAGCAGAAGCCCGCCGTTCCGTACGTGCCCGCTCCGGGCGAGGACGACGGTCCGCCGGTTGTCGTGGCGCCGCGACAGGTCGAGATCGACGAGTACGGGATGCGCTCAAGGCACTTCGGGGACCTCTCCTCCACCATGATGCAGCGGCAGTTCGCGGCGAGCCGCGTGCCTCCGGTGCTGTACGTCGTCAGCGCAGCCCGCCCGGCGGATGGGCTGGCCGCGGTGCCGCTGATCGCCAGGACAGGTGGAGTGCTCGGCGTCGCCAGCCCCTACGGCACGCAGCTCAGCTCACACGACCTGTCCCGGTTCGGGGTGCAGAGGGCGGTCATCATCGGCGACACGCGTGCCGTGGCCGATGTGGCTGTGCGCGTCCTGAAAGCGCAACGGCCCTCGCTGCGCGTCACTCGTATCGGCGCGGCGACGACGCAGGACACCTCGGCTCGGCTGGCCGTCGCTGCCTCTCCGCGGGCGCCGACCGCGTACATCGTCACGGCAGCAGATGTCACTGACTCGGCGATCGTCGCGTCCGTGGCCGCGCGGATGCGGGCACCGCTGCTCGTCGTCTCGAAGGCCGGGCTGACCCCCGTGCAGCGAACGACGCTGCGCGCCATGGGCGTGCGGACGCTGGTGCTGGGTGGGGACGTGTCGACGGCGACGCGCACGTCACTCGCGGCTGAGCGGGCCGCCAGCGGCGCGCCGTACGCCCAGCACCTGCTTCCGCGGAGCCGCGGTGCGCAACTCGCCGCGGAGCTGGCGCCGGTGGCCTTTCCGAAGGCGACGCAGGCGCTGGTGACGACAACAGGCAACCCGACGGCAGCGCTGGTGCTGGCGCCGTACGCCGCCATCACCGGCCGGCCCCTGCTGCTCAAGGCAGCAGGCTGCACACCAGCCGCGGTGCAGGACCTGCTGAACGAGCGCCACTTCACCCGTGTGGACGCGTTCACCTTCGGCGCCGCGACCGGTGGGGTGCAGAACCGCTGCTGAGGCCCACCACGCAGCGGCCGGTCGCGTCGCGTTGCGGACCTCCGCTCGCACACGTCGTTGTGGACACCTCGTCGTCGTCGCGGCACGGACTACGCGGCCAGCCCGGTGAACGTGGGCGTGGCCGCCGCGCCGTCCCAGGTGGTGCGGAAGACGAACGCCTCCTCGAGCGCCTGCCGGTACTGCTCGGCCTCGGCCTCGGTGATCTCGCCGGACGCCAGCACCTGGTCGATCGCCGGGCTCCACGACGCCACCAGCGCGTCGACCAGCACCTGCGGGTCGAGCCCGAGCTCGGTCGCGACGGCGGCGAGGTTCTGGCCCGCCTCCATCCGGACGTGCAGCTCGTCGTGGCTGATGCTCAGCACCTCGTCGAGCACGTCCTGCACGGCCTGGTGGCCGCGGTGCAGGTCTAGGCCCGCGTCGCCGTAGGCCTGCTGCACCAGCGCGACGAGCTGGGCCTCGGTCGACACCGCGCTGACGTCGACGCCGCCGGGCCCGCCCGGCGCCTGTCCGGTCGTCGTGCCGGTGTCCGTGCTGGCGCTGCTGCTGGTGCTGCTGCTGGCGGTGCTGCTGGCGGTGGCGGTGGTGCCGGCGGTCGACGTCGTCGTCCCGGCTCCGCAGGCGGTCATGGGCAGGAGCCCGGCGAGCATCAGGGCGGCGAGCTTCGTGCGGATCGGCATGGGAGTGCTCCTGGTCGGGGACGGTCGTGCGGTCGAGGACCACGTTGGCCGGACGACCAGGGCGCAGCCTGTGCGTCTGCTGGCAGATCGCTGTGCGGCTCGTCCCGGCCGACCCACAGCCGCTGCCCAGCCCCCGCACAGGCGGCGTCGCCAGCCTCGGCGGCATGGCCTCCCTCGTCCGCGGCCGGGCGCTCGCCGCCGCCGCCGCACTGACCAGCGCGCTCGTCCTCGTCCCTGCCGGCGCCGCCGCAGCGCACAGCCTCGACAGCAGCACGGTCTCCGTCCGCGTGGGGGAGCAGTCGGTGGACGCCACCGTCAGCGTGGCCCTCGAGACCGTCGACGAGGTGCTCGGCACCGACGCCGCCTCGAGCGGGGACGTGGCGCAGGACGCGGACGAGGTGGTCGCCTACCTCGCCGAGCACCTCACGGTCACGGGCGCCGACGGCGAGGTGTGGGCCGAGACGTGGACCGACCCCGTCGTCGAGGCGGTGGAGGGCATCGCCTCGCTCAGCGTCGACGTCGCCCTGGACCCCGGCGGCGCCGACCCGTCGAGCTTCACGATCGCCTACGACGCCGTCACCGAGGCCGACCCGACGCACGAGGCGGTCGTCGTGCTGACCGATGCCGCCGGCGACATCTCCACGGCGGGGGTCCTCACGGCGTCCGACGTCACGCTGCACGTCGGCGGCACCGCCGCGGTGGGGCTCGCCGACATGGTCGGGCACGGCTACCGGCACGTGCTCGAGGGCGCCGACCACCTGCTGTTCCTCGTCGCGCTGCTGCTCGTGGCGCCCCTGGTCGCGACGGCGGGCGGCTGGCACCGGCGCGACAGGATCGCCCCGTCCGTCCGCTCGGTGGTGCACGTCGTGACCGCCTTCACCGTCGGCCACTCGCTCACCCTGCTGGCCGGCGCGCTGGGATGGGTGTCGCTGCCGAGCGGCCTGGTCGAGGTGCTCATCGCGGTCTCCGTGGGCGTCGCGGCGGTGCACGCGGTGCGCCCGCTCGTCCGCTCCGGCGAGGTCGTGATCGCCGGCGGCTTCGGGCTCGTCCACGGCCTGGCCTTCGCCGGGATCCTGCGCGACCTCGGGCTGGACGGCGCGACCTCGCTGCCGGCGCTGCTCGCGTTCAACGTCGGGGTCGAGCTGGCGCAGCTCGTGGCCGTCGCCCTGCTGTTCCCGTCGCTGCTGCTGGCGTCCCGCACCCGCGCCTACCCGGCGCTCCGGCTGGCGCTGGCCGCCGCTGCGCTGGCCGCCGCGGCCGGCTGGGCGCTCGAGCGGCTGGGGGTGACGGGCAACCCGCTGGCCCCGGTCGAGCTGGCGGTGGTCGCGCACCCCTGGCC
>CAXTFU010000285.1:0-6191 GCA_964243385.1 uncultured bacterium
GGCCTGCCGCCCAGGGCGTAGAGGGCGACCAGGCCGGCGGCGAGGGCGAGCGCCGCGCACGTCCTCGCGTGCGCGCGCGGGAGCGAGGATCCGAGCGCGATGCCGAGCACCACGGTCACCACGTAGGCGAGCGCCCGGTCGGCCGCGAGCCAGCTGCGATCCGGGGTGACGCTCCAGGCGATCGAGATCGCGCTCCACGCCGCGAAGGCGGCGAGCAGGCCGACACCCACCCAGGCCGTCCGCGACGCGGACGGCGCGAGGCTCCCGCCGTACAGCCAGGCGGCGGCCACCGCGCCGGCGACCAACAGCAGCCCGAGCTGGATCCGGGTCTCCTCCGGGACACCGGTGCTCCCGCCCGCGAAGGCGGCCGCGACGAGGAGCGCGGCGAGGGCGACGAGCAGGAGGCGCGGGGCTCGCGCCGCGGCACGCGGAGCGGGCGCGGGAGCCGGGGCGTGGGGCACGGCGACGGCCATCGGGTCGGGCGGCTGACGGTACCATCGGGGTCGTGCGCGCCCGCCTGCTCTGCCTCTTCGCCCTGCTCGCCGTCCTCGGCGGCGTCGCGCCGACGGTCGCGTCGGCGGCGGTGGCCAAGAACGTCAAGCGCGTGCTCAGCGACTACAAGAACGACGGCAAGATCGATCCGTGCCGCCACTCCGCCAAGGACCTGCGCGACACGTTGAAGGCGATCGAGGCGAACACGGAGCAGTACGCGCCGGACTTCCCCGCCGCCGTCGAGGCGGCCCTGGCTGACCCGGAGCTGCACGACCTGCCGACCGAGCCCGCCGACGTCGCAGCGGCGGCCGCCGCGCTGCGCGACGCCGACCTCCGGGTGCGCGAGGCCGGCGCCGTCGAGGCCGCGGCGACCGATCGCCGACGGCAGCTCGCGGAGCTCGTGCCGCACCTCGTCCGGGCGCAGCAGGCCCTCGTGCCGCTCGAGCAGCACGCCGCGCAGGTGCGCCGCCTGGCCGACCTGTGCAGCGGCGGCGGCGCGAACGCGCTGAAGATGACGCTGACCTCGTTCGTCCTCGCCGCCCGGCTCGAGGAGGTGGCCGCGGTGGCCAGCCAGCGGCTGCTGCGCATGACGCAGGGCCGGTACGCGCTCGTGCACACCGACGGCGCCGTGAAGGGCGGGGCCCGCTCCGGGCTCGGTCTGCTCGCCCGTGACGGCTGGACCGGCCAGGACCGCGACACGAGCACGCTGTCCGGCGGGGAGACGTTCCTGGCGTCGCTCGCGCTGGCCCTCGGGCTGGCCGACGTCGTGCAGGCCGAGGCAGGTGGCAGCCGCATCGAGGCCCTGTTCGTCGACGAGGGCTTCGGCACGCTCGACGAGGACACCCTCGACGAGGTCATGGACGTGCTCGACGGCCTGCGCGAGGGCGGTCGGGTCGTCGGGCTCGTCAGCCACGTCGCCGAGCTCCGGGCGCGCATCCCGGCGCAGGTGCACGTCCGCAAGACCCGGCGCGGGAGCGACGTCGTGCTGACCGGCTGCTGACCGCGGCCCGGCAGCACGTCATGGGACAGCAGCGAGCCCGGACCTCGCAGGAGGTCCGGGCTCGCGGCAGAGCGGGTGGTGACTAGCTGGGCTCGATCTCGTTGCGGACCTCGCTCGTCGACGGCAGGTCGTCGCGCAGGTCGTCGATGCGGCTCTGGAGCTGGTCGAGGCGGCCCTCGTCGTTCACCAGGGCGCTGAGGCCACCGATGACGGCGCCGCCGAGCAGCAGGCCGAGCACGGCGGTCACGAGGCCGCCGATGGCGACGCCGCGGCCGGTCACGCCGATGCGCTTGGCCATCTTGAGGCCGACGATGCCGAGGATGATCCCGATGATGCCGAACAGGACGGCGGCGGGCGACAGGATGGCGGTCAGGGCGCAGAACAGCGCGGCCAGGCCGAACACGAGCGCGAACACGGCTGCGGCGCTCGTCTTGGCCGGGTGCAGGCCGGTGTCGGACCCGGTCGGGCGCACCGTCTGCGTGCCGGTCATCCGTGCGGTGGTGTCCGCACCGACCGAGGTGCCGGAAGCCGGGGCGTCAGGCGCGTGGCCGACGCGGTGGGAGGTCTGCTGGTCGTGTCCGGGCTGCGTCATGAGAGCGTCCTTGTCATCGGGGAAGTGGGTGAGCATCGAGCTGCGTCGCGGCCCTGTTGCCCCGGCATGTCCGGATCACACGCTCATGTCGCAGAACGTGACCTTCGTCGCTCGGGTCGACATCACTGCGTGACGGTCGATCGACGTCGTCGTCCCGCTCGGCGAAGGCCGGACAGCCGCCGGCCCGACGCGCGAGGGCTGCCCGTCGTCCAGCGGCTCGCCGTGCCGCGCGATCGAAGACTCGTGCCGACGGCGCACGCTCAGCGCAGTCGCCGCACCACCCGACCCTGCCGGACCGGACGGCAGCGCTCAGCGGTGCGGGCGCCCCACGGCGACCGGGGGCTTCTCGACCGGGGTGCCGGAGCCGTCGCGCCGGCCGTAGGTGGCGGGCAGGTCGACGGGGTCGCCGCTCTGCGCCGCGGCCCAGGCCGGTCCGCGTCCGGCCCAGCCGAGGACGAGGAGCGCCTCGCCGGTGAGCAGGCGCTGGCAGCGGACACCGCCCGTCGCGCGCCCCTTGCGCGGGTACTCGGACAGCGGCGTGACCTTCACCGACGACACCGTCCCCGGCCCCTTCGAGCGTCCCTCGGGCGGCAGCCCGCCGCCGGTGACGACGAGCGGCTCGTCGACGACGTCGAGCACCCCCTCGGGCGCCTTGAGGTCGACCGCGCTGAACCCGACGACCGTGGCCCCGGCTGCGAGCTTCATGCCGGCCATGCCACCGGCGGACCGGCCCTGCGGACGGACGGCCGACGCGGGGAAGCGCAGCAGGTCGCCGGTGGAGGCGAACAGCACGAGCTCCTCCTCGCCGTCGGCCAGCTCGGCGGCGCCCACGACCTCGTCGCCGGGCCGCAGCGCCACGATGTCGACGGCCTCGCCCTTGGCGGGCCACTCGGGCGTGACGCGCTTGACCGTGCCCTGCCGGGTGGCGAGCGCGATGCCGGGGCCGGTCTCGGGCAGCGATGACAGGGCGAGGATCCGCTCGTTGCGCTCCAGCGCCGCGAACTCCGTCGCCGGGGCGCCGCCGCGCAGCGAGAGCGCGCCGGTCGTCACCGCCGGGACGCTGGGCAGGTCGAGGACGCCGACGCGCAGCACCCGTCCGGCGGACGTGATGAGCCCGACCGTCCCGCGCGTCGTCGAGCGGGCCACCGACACGACGACGTCGTGCCGACTGCGGCCGGTGCGGCGGCGGCCAGACGTGTCGTCCGGGTCGGCGTGCAGGGGAGTGCGGGCGAGCAGGCCGGCGCTCGACAGCACGACGTCGCACGGCTCGTCCACGATCTCGGTCGAGGCGGCGCGCGTCGTCACGAGCGCCTTGAGGTCACCGCCGACGAGCACCGTCCGCCGCGGCGTGCCGTGCTCGGCGGCCACCTCGGCGAGCTCGTCCGCGACGACCCGGCGCAGCAGCACCGGGTCGCCCAGGATCGCCTCGAGCGAGGCGATCGTCGCCCGCAGCTCGGCCAGCTCGGCCTCGAGCTTGGCGACCTCGAGCGCGACGAGGCGGCGCAGCTGCATGTCGAGCACGTAGCCGGCCTGCAGGTCGGTCAGGCCGATCTGCGCGACGAGCTCGGTGCGCGCCTCGGTGACGTCCTGCGAGGCGCGGATGATCCGCACGACCTCGTCGATGTTCGCCAGCGCGAGCAGCAGGCCCTCGACGAGGTGTGCGCGCTCCTGCGCCTTGCGCAGCCGGAAGCGCGAGCGGCGCGTGACGACGTCGACGCGGTGGTCCAGGAACACCTGCAGCAGCGCGATGAGGCCGAGCGTGCGCGGCTGCCCGTCCACGAGCGCCACGTTGTTGATGCCGAACGACTCCTCGAGCGGCGTCAGCCGGTACAGCTCGGCGAGCACGGCCTGGCCGTTGAAGCCGGCCTTCACCTCGAAGACCAGGTGCGTGCCGAGCTGGCGGTCGGTGAGGTCCTTGACGTCCGACACGCCCTGCAGCTTCTTGCCGGTGACGAGCTCCTTCACCTTGGCGATGACGCGCTCGGCGCCGACGCCGTAGGGCAGCTCGGTGACGGTGATGCTGCTCTTGCCGCGGGGGAGGGGCCCGACCTCGGCGGTCGCGCGCATGCGGACGACGCCGCGTCCGGTCTCGTAAGCGGTGCGGACCTCGGTCATGCCGAGCAGCTGCCCGCCGGTCGGCAGGTCGGGGCCCGGGACGAGGCGCATGACGTCGTCGAGCGAGGCGTCCGGGTGCTCGAGCAGGTGCCGCGCCGCGTCCACGACCTCGACGAGGTTGTGCGGGATCATGTTCGTCGCCATGCCGACGGCGATGCCGGACGTGCCGTTGACCAGCAGGTTCGGCAGCGCCGCGGGCAGCACCGACGGCTGCGTCAGCGAGCCGTCGTAGTTGTCCTCGAGGTCGACCGTCTCCTCGGCGAGCCCGTCGGTGAGCAGCAGCGCCGCGGGCGTCAGCCGGCACTCGGTGTTGTGGTTGACGAAGCCCCCGGCCAGGAAGGCGTGCTCCTGGCTGTCGACCCGGAGCGAGTAGACGGCTTGCGGCTGCTCGTCGGTGACCTCCACCACTTCGTCGTAGAGGTAGCCGGAGTCCATGAGCGGCAGGATGTCGCGCAGGAGGCGGTCGTCCTTGAACCGATCGATGATGCGCAGCCGCTCGGTCTCCCACCGCTCCACCCGGTCGAAGTTGTGCAGTGTCAGCCAGCTGCGGCCGCTGCCGCGGCCGTCGGGCAAGGATTGCCGCACGTAGTCCGAGACGAAGGGCACGTGGTCCTTGCTCAGTCGGTGCGGCCGCAGCGGGCTCTTCCGCAGGACGTCCGCCAGCCGAGCCTGCTTGGTCGACATGAAGCCCACCATCGTCGCGAACGTCCGGATGTTGCGCAGCCCGCTGACGATCAGCCGCCACTCGGTGGAGCCGCTCGCGCGGATGTAGCTGTGTCGGGTGGCGACGACGCCGAACTCGAGCAGCAGCTCCTGGACCTCACGGGCCAGGCGTGGGCTGTAGGTGGAGTAGTGGATCGTGAAGTTGTGCTCGACCCCGCGCACCCCGCCGTCACCCTCGTAGAGCGCCATGAGGAAGGCGCGCTTCAGGCCCGGGGTCCCGCGCCAGACACGATCGGGGACGTGCTTGTCCGCGGCTCGTTGACCGACGAAGCAGGACAACGGGCTGTCCTTGAGGTGCTCGAGGTTCTGCACGTCGAGCTCGTCCAGCTCCTTGCGGTCCCGCCGCGTCTGACGGGTCGCGACGTAGCGGGGGCCCCCGACGACTCGGTCGTAGGCGTGCAGGACCTCGCCGAAGTAGGACCGGTCGGTGTTGTTGAAGCCGGCTCTGGTCTCGCTGGCCCATCCCTCGCTCGCCCACGCGCCGAGCAGGACGCCCAGGTCGTACTCCCGCGAGGTCGGCACGGCCGTCGTAGCCGCGTTCCGCGCGATGCAGGCGACGGTGCCCGGACGGATGTGCTCAAGCAGCATCCACATCAGCGCAGGTGGTCCCGACTCGCTCGGCACCAGGCAGAGGATCGGGTGGTTGCCCGTACCGGCCAGTTCGAAGCCCCGGCTCGTCCGCAGGCGACGGACCGGGTGCACGCCGCTGTTGAAGACGCGGCTGACGTGGACGCGCTTGCCCTCGGCGTCGAGGACGTCGAGATCCGCCTCGGCCTCCGCGTCGTCTGGCAAGCCGACGATCTCGTCGATCCTGAGCGACCTGCCGTCGACCATCCGCACCCGTGTGTCACCGACGACGCAGTAACGGCTAGCTGCCGCTGAGTCGTCCGGAGACCCCCAGTTGCCGTGCCCGTCGATGAGGGGCACCCGCATCGCGAACGGCTGGGCGAGACGCACCATCGCGTCGTAGATCGCCGAGTCGCCGTGCGGGTGGTAGCGGCCCATCACGTCGCCGACGACGCGGGCGCTCTTCACGTACGGCCGGTCGGGACGCAGGCCGGAGTCGGCCATCGAGTACAGGATCCGGCGGTGCACCGGCTTGAGGCCGTCGCGCGCGTCGGGCAGCGCGCGCGAGTAGATGACCGAGTACGAGTAGTCGAGGTAGCTCGACTCGATCTCGTCGACGACGCTCGTGTCGATGATCGTGCCCTCGCCCTCGAAGGGCGGGATGTTGGTGGAGGAGCTGCGACGACGGGCCATCAGGTGTCC
>CAXTFU010000286.1:0-6184 GCA_964243385.1 uncultured bacterium
CGCGACATCGACAACACCTCTCAAAGGGGTGTTGCAACGACCCCCTGAGACCGCCAACGGCTATCGGGACACCGTCTCGAGCAGCTGGCTGCGTCCAGGAGCTGAGCGAGGGGGACCCCGGACCCGTCGGCGGTCCGACGCACAGGGATCCAGCGCGGTGCCTCGGCCCGTCAGGCGGGCGCCTTGAGGCGCTCGCGACCAACGGGCTGAGTGGCGCGGAGAGCGTCTAGCCGCAGATCGGGACGCCGCCCAGGTCGGTCAGGTC
Source organism: uncultured bacterium (assembly GCA_964243385.1). Lineage (GTDB taxonomy): Bacteria > Actinomycetota > Actinomycetes > Mycobacteriales > SCTD01 > SCTD01. Next base: position 266 of record CAXTFU010000286.1, read on the forward strand.
GAACGGGTGCTTGGTCAGGACCGCGCTGACGGGTCCGCGGACGACGAGCTCTCCGCCGGGGGTGATGGTCGGGACGTCCTGCGGGTTGATGTAGCCGCGGAACTCCAGGTAGACGGTGAACTCGCCGTCTGTGACCGGGGCCGTGCCCCGGCTCTGTCCGTCGCCGTCGACGACCTCGACCGTCGCGCCGTCGGGGATGCCGGTGGCCTTGCCGACCAAGACCGGGTTGTCGCCGCCGCCGCAGTCCCTGCGAGCCTGCGTGATGCTCGCGACCGGTGACGGGACCGGCTCGTCGACGCGCTCGGCCGGCGTCCCGCCGAGCCCGCGGCAGCCGGCAGGGTCAGCGCCGGATGCCGGGTCCTCGCACCCTCCCAGCAGCGTCTCGTCCTCCCCGAGCGGGCGGGGCAGCTCGACGGTGACGGGCTGGACGATGGAGCTCATCGCGCAGGTGTGGCTGTCGTCCTGCGGGACGAGCGTCTCCACCCAGACGCTGAGCCGGAGGCGGTCGCGTTCCCGGACGGTCTCGTGCCGGCCGTAGCCCGTGCAGCCGCCGCCCGCGACGGCGACGACGACGCTGCGGCGGTCGGCGGACACCGACCTGGTCGCCCAGGTCCCCTGCCTGTACTCGCCGGCGTAGCCGTCGGTGACATCGAAGTCCGGTGCCGGGGGCGCCGGGGCCGCGTACGAAGGGAGCCGGTCCCGGTCCCCGTCGCCCCCAGCGAGGGACGGCGCGAGGACCGGGGCGCCGGCGAGCGCGACGGCGGACAGCGCCGCGCCTCCGGTCGCGAGGCGCCGCCGGTCGCGCCCGCGCTTGCGGGCGATGACCGCGTCGAACGGCGGGACTCGGTCCGGGCGGTGGGCGTCGATCTGCGCGTCGACGGCGCGGTCGAGGTCGTCAGGCATCGCTGGTGTCCTCTCGGAGCTGGGGGGCGAGCGCGGCGCGGGCGCGGGCCAGGCGGGACTTGACGGTGCCGACGGGGACGCCGAGCGCGTCCGCGATCGCGTCGGCGTCCAGGCCGAGGCGCTGCAGCACGACGACGGCGCGCTGCTGCGCGGGCAGGCCGGCGAGGGCGCGCTCGGCGTCGACCTCGACGGCGGAGGGCGCGGGGACGTCGCGTTGGGGGCCGTGCCGGAGCGCGGCGCGGATGCCGTTCAGGGCCTTGCGGCGGCGGTTGCTGACCTGCCGGAGCGCGACCTTGCGGACCACGCCTCCGGGTCGTCGTGCCGCGACACGGTCGGCCAGGCGCCCATGAGTCGGACGAACGCGTCCTGGACGGCCTCCTCGGCCTCGTGCCGGTCCCGGCAGACCGCGCCGACCGTCCCGACGAGCCGGGCGTAGGAAGCGGCGTACAGGTCGCGCAGGTCCTGCGCCCGGGACACCCGTGCCTCCGTCGTCGTGGCCGTCATGCCGCTGACACCCGCGAGCAGGCTTCCAGGGTCCACGGACCGGCCGACGTTCTTCCGGCCCTACTGTCGGGCGGTGCCCGAGTACTACGACGCTCCCGTCGGACGCAGCCGCCGGCCGCCGAGCCCGCCGGTCACGGTCGAACCGTGGCAGGACCCCCTCGGCCTGAACCTCCGGCAGCGTTACCCCGACGGCCGCGAGGACCTGCTCACCGCGCACAGCGGCATCGACGCGAACTCCCTGCAGCTGTTCCTGCGCCACGCCCCCGCCAGCGACGCTCAGGGCGGCGACACGACGACCCAGATCCTGCTCGACCGGCCCGCTGTCGAGGCCCTCCGCCGGCTGTGCGACGAGCGGCTCCGCCTGGTCGACGAGCCGTTCGGCCAGCAGCCGAACTGACGCCGGCCCTCCGTGCGCGACGCGCGTCCCGAGGGCCGAGCGGCTACTGAGCCGGCAGCGGGACCCAAGGGAACCGCTGGCGCCCGCGCCGTCCCGACAGCGGAAGGTCTGACGGGACGCCGTCCAGGGCGAGTCGCTTGTCAGCGGCACCCGGGCGGAACCGTTCAGCGGCACCGGCGAGGTCGGTCGAGGTCTGCCACGCTTGCGCCTGTGCGCGCGCAAAGCGACGACGACGGCAGTGAGCTCGTGCCCCGAAGGCCAAGGTCCTGGTCCTCGGTCCGTACCGATCCGGATGACCGGGTGCTCGTCGTCTACGCACTGTTCGGTCGCAACGAGAGCAACGAGCGCGTTCATGCCCAGCTTGGTGCCGAAGTCGTCGACCTCCTGTTGACCGTCGAGGGATCGGCCGGTGGCCGAGCGTCAGGTCACCCGAGGAGCGTCCGGCTCGAGCTGGGCGAGCCGCTTCACGGCAGGCTGCTGCGCGACCCCGTCAGCCGCGTCACCCGGGTCCCGTTCGACGGCTCGCGCCTCGTCGTCCCCACCGCACTCCCGCCGGGCTGGCACCTGGCCTTGGAAGGCAGCCACAACGCCTTGGGAACACCGGGCGACACGCCGAGCCACTGGTACCGGGACTACAGCCCTGTCCAGAGGGACGGCTCGACGAGGGCGAGGCGGACGGTCATCTTGTGGCAGGGACGGGGTTCTCCGTACGACCTGAGCGTGGGCGATGAGTGGGAAGTGCGCGGGGAGCTCCAGATCGGCGGGAGCAAGCAGCCGGTTTGGCGCTCGAGGTACACGCAAGGCGCCATTGTCACGTGGCCGCATGCGCCCGCCGACGCCGACCTGACTCTTCAGGTCAAGGCAGCCGGTCATGGCGACCCCACCATGCTCACCCTGGCCGCGTTCCTCGACACCCTTACGGTTACCACCCCCTGAGACGCGTCTTGGGGTAACCAATGCGAGCATCCGAGCACTGCGTCGTTGATGGTGCGGCGATGCAGTATCAGCGGTCGTCCGGGTCGGTTGGCGTCCGTCCCAATCGGCCCGACCGAGCATGTGAGGGCCTCGCGGTGCCTGGAGGAGCGCCGGCCCGATAGGCGAAGGGCTGACGGGACACCGCCCGCGCGAGTCGGTAACGGCACTCGCCGGTGTGGCACAAGGCGATCTTCGACGGCGGTAACCTCCGCGGATGAGCGCGGACCTGTCGCCGGTCGAGGCCCGACTTCGCGCCATCCTTGAGCGCGCTGCAGCACCAGCGCTCGCCAACGGTCGTGCGGAGATCCTCGTTATCACCGAGCGGCAGTATCGGGACTTCGCTGGTGACCAGGTAGAAGGGGACCGGATCGTCGGCCTGATCCCGAAGGCTGCCGGTGCTGCGTGTGTTGGCGTCATCGACGGCGAAACGACCGGTCAGATCGGAGGCTGGCATCTGTTCGTCGGTGATGGCCCTCACTTCGAGTTCTGGGAGGGCACGGAAGCTGACTACGAACAGACCGAACAGATCGTGGGCGCGGTCGTACGGGGACAGTGCAGGTATTGGTGGTCCCGCGAGGTAGTGCGTGGCTTCTTGCGTCCTTGGCGCAAGCGCCACTACTGGGAGCAGCACAGCGAGATCGTCTTGCCTGACGGTCCAGTGCGCTCCACCTACGCAGGAGGCGGTGTCTTTCCGAAGGACGGAGAGCCCGAGGAGGTCCAGGCCGCGCCGTACTGATCGCGGCTGCGTCACCCGTCCCGATAGACGACCCCTATCGGGAACGTCGCACGTCAGAGGGGGTGTCGCTCCGGAGTCGTCCCGTTAGCCCCGTCCGCATTGCGAGTCCCGCACAGGGGCCTCGTGCGGCACATGATCGACCGCGACCTCGGCGGCGTTGGCGCGCCATGACGGGGCACTCCGGCGGGGGTCAACGCCTCGCGACTCTCCGGCTGCCGGAGCACGTTCCGTACGATCCAGAAGCAGCTGCATCTGGGCCGGCGAGAACCGTGCGCACTGCCCGGAGAGTCAGTGCGTCGACCGCGTCCCAGTGCGCTGTCTCGGCGCCGCCAGCAGCGCCACGGTGCAGACGATCGTGTGCCCGAACGAGGCCCCTGTCCGGGACGCGGCATCGGGACGGGGCTGTGGAGACGGTCCCAAGCAGCGCCCCCTCTGACCTGCGACGTTCCCGACCGGGTGTCTACCGAGACGCGTGACACACCGTCGGGAGTGGGCACGCCGCCTCGGCTCATGGCGAAGCGGCCGCGCGTGGACTGGGCCGAGCAGGAGCTGTCCGGGCTGACGGAGGCTGCGCTGCTCACCCGGCTGGGCGAGGCGGGAGCAGCCGGAGTCCGAGCGGATGCCCCTGGCATGGGTCGTGCTGTCGAAGGACGTCGTCTTGAGCGCGTCGACCGGCGGCCGGTCGAGGCGGAACTCCACAGGCGCGGTCTGCTGCAGCCGGCGTGCCGGCAGCCCTTTCCCTGTGACGCACGATCGCGTCGAGCCTGCAGGAGGCCTCCGGGCGTCCGCTGACCGGCCGGCTGTCGGGACAGCGAAGCGGTCTGCCGACGAGGGAGCGGAACGGCCGGTCGCGCCGAGCTGGGCTCCACGGCTAGCGAGCGCTGCCGCGACCGGCCCGCTTGAGGTCGTACATGCGCCGGTCGGCGTCGTGCAGCAGCGCCGCGGCCGCAGCGGCGGCGTGCTCGTGGCCGTGCGTGTGCGCGGAGGCGGTGCTGACGCCGACGGACGCGGTCAGGTCGACCTCGTGCGCGCCGACGGTGAACGGCGCCGCGATCGCCGCGTGCAGCCGCTGGGCGATGAAGGTGGCCTGGTCGGCGGTGGTGTGCTCGCACAGGACGACGAACTCGTCACCACCCAGGCGGGCCGCGGTGTCCTCCGGACGGAGCATCGCGGTGAGCCGATCGGCGAGCTGCTGCAGGACCCGGTCGCCGGCGGGGTGCCCGTAGGTGTCGTTGACGGCCTTGAAGCCGTCCAGGTCCACGAACAGCAGCGAGGCCTGGGGCACGTCGTGCCGGGTGCGGGACAGCGCCTGGGTCAGGCGGTCCAGCAGGAGCGTGCGGTTCGGCAGGCCGGTCAGGCCGTCGTGCAGGGCCCGCCGGGTGAGCTCGTGCTCGAGCGCCTTGCGGTCGCTGATGTCCTCGATGTGCATGATCAGGTGCGGTGGCCGGCCCCGGACCTGCGCCGGTCTCGAGGTGCTGACCATGACCCACAGGACCGTGCCGTCCGGCCGCAGGAAGCGGCACTCGTGGCGCAGCACCTGGGTCGCACCGGCCTGCATCGTCTCGCACTGGGCCAGCGCGTCGGCCAGGTCCTCGGGATGGGTGAGCTCGAAGAACGTCCGGCCGCACATGGCACCGGGCAGCTGCTGCAGCAGCCGCTCGAGGGCCTGGTTGGTGTGCGTGACCACCCCGGTGACGGTGGCGACGGCCATGCCGATCGGCGCCTCGGCGAAGGCGCTGCGCAGCGCGGGGACGCTGATGCGCTCGACGGGCGGCGTGCTGCCCCCGGCGTCGTCGCTGCCCGCCGCGTCCCCGCTGGTGGGCGCGGGTCCGGTCACCGGGTGGCCCCCCGCCGGTACGTCCTGTCCGGCCGTCCGGGCGGCGACTCCTGCCGGGCGAGGCTCGTGCTCGCTCCACTCGGTCGATCCATCCGCGCAGTGTTCCGTGCTTGCCGGGTCAAGAACCACGAACGCCGCAATCCGCTCGGGCGGCAGGTGACGGACCAGCAGCTGACTCCTCGTGCATCGCTTGGCTAATTGTCCTAGTTCATGGCTAACACGAGAAGGCAATGCACCGCCGACGCCTGGAGGCAGTCATGACCGAGCTCACCACCGACCACGGCACTCTGGACTACGAGCTGACCGGCACGAGCGGTCCGCTCGTGGTGCTGGCCCACGGCATGGGCGACAGCCGCGAGGCCTACCGCTTCCTCGCCCCCTGCTCGTCGACGCCGGCTACCGGGTCGCTGCGGTCGACCTGCGCGGCTGCGGCAGGTCCAGCGCTGCGTGGTCCTCGTACTCGCGCACGGACATCGCCGGTGACCTGCTCGACCTGGTGCGCCACCTGGGCGGCCCGGCGGTGCTGGTCGGCCACTCCATCGCCGGCGGGGCGGTCACCATCGCCGC
>CAXTFU010000287.1:0-6158 GCA_964243385.1 uncultured bacterium
GTCGGACAGCGCCTTCTGGAAGATCGACGGGTTCGTGGTGACGCCCACGACGTCCTTCTGCGCCACGAGCTCGGCCAGGTTGCCGGTCGACAGGCGCGAGCGGGACAGGTCGTCGAGCCAGACGGCGACGCCGGCCGCCGAGAGGTCGGCCAGGGCAGTGCTCTTCGGGGTGGACACGAGACGTCTCCTCTAGTTTCCGGTGGTCGAGCCGCTGGTCTTGCCGAGCTTCGAGCGCGAGGAGCGGGCAGCGGCGACGACGCGCTCGGCGGTGAAGCCGAACTGCTCGTACAGCACGCCGTACGGTCCCGATGCCCCGAAGTGCTCGAGGGACACGCACTCGCCGCCCTCGCCGACCCACTCGTGCCAGCCCTGCGACACGGCGGCCTCGACCGAGACACGGGTCTTCACGTCGTTCGGCAGGACGGTGCGCTTGTAGGCCTCGTCCTGCTCGCGGAACCACTCGACGCAGGGCATCGAGACCACCCGGGTCGGCAGCCCCTCGGCCTCGAGCTGCTCCTGCGCCGCGACGCAGATCTGCACCTCCGAGCCGGTGCCCATGAGGATGACCTCGGGCTGGCCGTTGCTGGCGTCCTTGAGGACGTAGCCGCCCTTCGCGACGCCCTCGGCGCTCGCCATGACGCTGCGGTCGAAGGTCGGGACGTTCTGCCGGGTCAGGCAGATGCCGGCCGGGCGGTCGGTGTGCTCGAGGATCGTCCGCCAGGCGACGGCCGTCTCGTTGGCGTCGGCCGGGCGGACGACGTCCAGGCCCGGGACGGCGCGCAGCGACGCGAGGTGCTCGACCGGCTGGTGGGTCGGGCCGTCCTCGCCGAGGCCGATCGAGTCGTGGGTCCAGACGTAGGTGACCGGCAGGCCCATGATGGCCGCGAGGCGGACGGCGCCGCGCATGTAGTCGCTGAACACGAGGAACGTGCCGCCGTACACGCGGGTGCCGCCGTGCAGGGCGATGCCGTTCATGATCGAGCCCATGGCGTGCTCGCGGATGCCGAAGTGCAGCGTCCGGCCGTACGGGTTGCCCGGGAACATCTTCGAGCCGCGGTCGGTCGGCAGGAAGCTGGGCTCGCCCTTCATCGTCGTGTTGTTGCTCTCGGCCAGGTCGGCCGACCCGCCCCACAGCTCGGGCAGCACCGGCGCGAGGGCGTTGAGCACCTCACCGCTGGCCTTGCGCGTCGCGACGCCCTTCTCGCTCGCCTCGAACTCGGGCAGGGCCGTCGCCCAGCCGTCGGGCAGCTGCCGCTGCCGCAGGCGCTGGTGCAGGGCCAGGCCCTCGGGGTTGGCGGCAGCCCAGGCGTCGTAGCGCTCCTGCCACTTCGCGTGGCTCTCGCGACCGCGCTCGACGACCGAGCGGGCGTGCTGCAGGACGTCGTCCGGGACGGAGAACGTCGCGTCGGGGTCGAGCCCCATGATCTTCTTCGTGAGGGCGACCTCGTCCTTGCCCAGGGCGGCACCGTGCGCGCCGCCGGTGCCCTGCTTGCCGGGGGAGGGGTAGCCGATGACGGTGTGCAGGGCGATGAAGGAGGGCCGCTCGGTCTCGGCGCGGGCGGCCTCGAGGGCCGCTGCCAGGGCGTCGACGTCCTCGTCGTACGAGCCGTCCTCGGACACGAAGCTGACCCTCTGCACGTGCCAGCCGTAGGCCTCGTAGCGGGCGGCGACGTCCTCGGTGAAGGCGATCGAGGTGTCGTCCTCGATGGAGATGCGGTTGTCGTCCCAGACCAGCACGAGGTTGCCCAGGCGCTGCGTGCCGGCGATCGACGAGGCCTCGGCGCTGACGCCCTCCTCGAGGTCGCCGTCGGAGCAGATCGCCCAGATCGTGTGGTCGAAGACCGACTCGCCGGGGCCGGCGTCGGGGTCGAGCAGGCCGCGCTCGCGGCGCGCCGCCATGGCCATCCCGACGGCGTTGGCGACGCCCTGGCCGAGCGGTCCGGTGGTCGTCTCGACGCCGGGCGTGTGCTCGACCTCCGGGTGGCCGGGGGTGAGCGAGCCCCACTGGCGCAGGTGCGCGAGGTCCTCGAGCGTGAGCCCGTAGCCCGACAGGTACAGCTGCGTGTAGAGGGTGATGCTCGAGTGGCCGCAGGACAGCACGAAGCGGTCGCGTCCCGGCCAGGCCGGGTCGGTCGGGTCGTGCTGCAAGAACCGGCTGAACAGCAGGAAGGCGGCGGGCGCCAGGCTCATCGCGGTGCCGGGATGGCCGGAGCCGGCCGCCTCCACGGCGTCCATGGCGAGGCTGCGCGCCACGTCCACGGTGCGTCGGTCCAGGTCGCCCCAGGCGAGCGAGGGGGCTTCGGTCGAGGTCTGCGTCATGCGGGCGATCGCCCTCCGTCGGTGGCGTACGGGGCCTGTGGTCCTCCCCGTCGTGATCGCGGAGAACCCTAGACCTGGCCGTTCCCCCGCTGGCCCTGGGCAACCCGCGACGTCCGGTGCACGCAGCGTGCACGCCGCGTGTCCGGCGCGGCGCGCGGCGCGGACCGCCCGGTAGGCCACGGCGACGGGCGCTCGGTACGCTCGGACCGTGACGACGCTCGCGGATCCCGCCGGGACTGCCCTTCCGACGGACCCCGCGACGACCGCCCCTGCCGGAGCCCGCGCCGGCTGGCGCGAGACCGTCGGCGCCTACGTCGCGCTCACCAAGCCGCGCATCATCGAGCTGCTGCTCGTGACCACCGTGCCGACGATGGTCCTGGCGGAGCGCGGCATGCCCTCGCTGGGCCTCGTGCTCGCGACCCTGGCCGGCGGCGCGCTGTCCGCGGGCAGCGCGAACGCGCTGAACTGCTACTACGACCGCGACATCGACCAGCTCATGCACCGCACGGCCCGCCGCCCGCTGGCACGGCACACCGTGGCGCCGCGCAGCGCCCTCGTCTTCGGCCTGGTGCTCGGCGTCCTGTCGACCGTCCTGCTGGCGGTGACGACGAACGCGCTCGCCGCCGCGCTGAGCGTCGCGGCGATCGCCTTCTACGTCGTCGTCTACACGATGCTGCTCAAGCGGCGCACCTCGCAGAACATCGTCTGGGGCGGCGCGGCCGGCTGCATGCCGGTGCTCATCGGCTGGGCGGCCGTCACGGGCTCGCTGTCGTGGGTGCCCTGGGTGCTGTTCGCGGTGATCTTCTTCTGGACGCCGCCGCACTACTGGCCGCTCGCCATGCGCTACCGCGACGACTACGCCGCGGCCGGCGTGCCGATGCTGCCCGTCGTCGCGGCGACCCGCGTGGTGTCCGGCCGGATCGTGGCCTACTCCTGGGTCATGGTGGCCGTCTCGCTGCTGCTCGTCGCCGGCCCGTCCGGCCCGCTCTACGGGATCACCGCCGTCGTCCTCGGGGTGGCGTTCCTGCGCGAGGCGCACCGGCTGCACGGCCAGGCCAAGGCCGGTGGCGCGGTCGCGCCGATGCGCCTGTTCCACTGGTCCATCACCTACCTGGCGCTGCTGTTCCTCGCGGTGGCGGTCGACCAGCTCGTCTGACCGCTGACGGGCTGTTCACCGGGCCGTCACACAACTCGGGAGACGCCGTCCCCCGTCCGGGCTAGCGTCCGTCCCGACCGCTGCTCCTGGGGGGGAACGCCGTGGAACGCCTGGCCCGTTTCGTCCTGCACCACCGCCGGATCGTCATGATCGGCTGGCTGGTCGCCTTCCTCGCCGGCGGCGCGGCAGCCAGCCGGGTCGGTGACCGGCTCACCTTCGACTTCTCGCTGCCCGGGCAGCCCGGCTACGAGGCCGAGCTCGAGCTCGAGCGGGCCTACGGCACGAGCACCTTCGACACGTACGTGCCGGTGGTCACCGTGCCGGAGGGCTCGACCGTGCAGGAGCGGGCGGCCGAGGTGGCTGCGGTCTTCGACGCCGTCCGCGAGCAGGTGCCGGACGTGCGCGTCACCGACCTGGCCAGCACCGGCGACCCGCGCTTCGTCGGCGACGACGGCCGCACCACCTTCGCGGTGGTGCAGGGCCCGATGCCGGAGGGCTTCGACCCGGGCATCGCGCCGGACCTCGAGCGCGTGCTCGAGCAGGCGGGCGTCGCGGCGGGTCTCGAGACGGGGCTCACCTCCTACGGCCTGCTCTCCGCCGGCGGGGAGACCGAGGGGCCGAGCGTGCTGGTCGAGACGCTCATCGGGGCGACCGGCGCGCTGGCCGTCCTCGTCTTCGTGTTCGCGTCGTTCCTGGCCTTCGTCCCGATGGTGATCGCGGCGGTGTCGATCCTGTCGACGCTGCTGCTCGTGCTCGGGCTGACCTACCTCACCGACGTCAGCTTCGTCGTGCAGTTCCTGGTGTCGCTCATCGGGCTCGGGGTCGCGATCGACTACTCGCTGCTGGTCGTGTCGCGCTGGCGCGAGGAGCGCGCGCACGGCCACGACAACGAGACGTCGGTCGTCATCGCCGTCCGCACGGCGGGCCACGCGGTGCTCGCCAGCGGCGTCACGGTCGCCATCAGCCTGGTCGCGCTGCTCGTCGTGCCCGTGCCGTTCCTGCGCAGCATGGGGCTCGGCGGCATGCTCATCCCGCTCGTCAGCGTCGCCGTCGTGCTCACCCTGCTGCCCGCCCTGCTCGGGGGCATCGGGCCGCGGGTCGACTGGCCGCGGATCCGCCACGAGGGCACGGCCGCCCGCGGCTGGTCGGCGTGGGCGCGGCTCATCGTCCGCCGCCGCTTCCTCGCCGCCCTCGTCGCCCTGGTCGCGCTCGGCGCGCTCGTCGTGCCGGTCTTCGACCTGCGCATCGGGCAGTCCGGGCTGGCCTCGCTCGCCCGCAGCGGCCCGGCGTACGACGCGCTCGAGGACCTGCGCGACGCCGGCGTGGCGCCCGGCGTGCTCACCCCCATCACGGTCCTCGTCGACGCGGCCGACGCCGACGCCGCCGTCGACGCGGCGGCCGGGGTCGACGGCGTCTACGCGGCCGTGCCTGCCGAGGAGCGGGACGGCCGGGTCGCCGTCGACGTGCTGCCGCAGCGCGAGACGGTCGACAGCGACGGGACGGTCGTCGTCGAGGCGGTCCGGGCGGCGGTGCAGGACGCCGTCGCCGGCCCCAGCGGCCTCACCGGCACCGGGCCGACGGTCGAGGACTACGGCAGCGCCGTCTACGACCGCTTCCCGTACGTCCTGCTGCTCATCTCGGCGATCACCTTCGTGCTGCTCGTGCGGACCTTCCGGTCGGTGCTCCTGCCGCTCAAGGCCGTCGTCCTGAACCTCATCTCGCTGGCCGCCGTCTTCGGCACCGTCGTGCTGTTCTGGCAGCAGGGCCACGGCTCCGACGCGCTGTTCGACGTGTCGCCGACCGGCGCGATCACCTTCTGGCTGCCGGTGCTGATCTTCGCGTTCCTGTTCGGCCTGTCGATGGACTACGAGGTCTTCATCCTGGCGCGCATGCGCGAGGAGTACGACGCGACGGGCTCGACGCCGGCCGCGGTCATCACCGGGCTCGGCCGCACCGGCCGGCTCGTGACGTCCGCAGCGCTCATCCTGTTCTTCGCCTTCGCGGCGCTCGCGTCCGCGCCCGGCACCGACATCAAGGTGCTCGGCACCGCGCTGGGCGTCGGCATCCTCATCGACGCGACCCTCGTGCGCGCGCTGCTCGTGCCGGCGATGGTGAGCCTGTTCGGCCGCTGGAACTGGTGGCTGCCCGACTGGCTGGCCCGCCTGCTGCGCGTCGAGCCGTCTCCGCTCAGCGGGCCGGAGCCGCCGCACCTGCCCGAGCAGCGCACCCGTCCCCAGTCGCCGGTGGACACCCGCGTGCAGCGGTAGGGCGCCGGGGCCGCCGCGCCGACCACCACGCACACGTCGTGATCGCAGGCGAGGTCGATGGCGCCGCACCGAGCGGCGGGCGCCGCGGCGAGGACGACCGATGTGTGCGAGGTGGCAGGTCGGGGACCGGGCGTCGGGCGTCGGGCGTCGGGCGTCGGGCGTCGGGCGTCGGGCGTCGGGCGTGGGACCGGGCGTCGGGCGTCGGGCGTGGGACCGGGCGTGGGCGTGGGCGTGGGCACTGGAGTCAGGCGTCGGCGGTTGGCGTCGGCGGTTGGCGTCGGCGGTTGGCGTCGGCGGTGGCGTCGGGCGTCGGGGCGTCGGGCCGTTGGCCGTCGGCCGTCGGGCGTCGGGCGGTCTTGATCGGCGTCGGGTGGTCGGGCGGTCCGGCCGCGGGCGGTCGTGCGTCGGTGTTCGAG
>CAXTFU010000288.1:0-6068 GCA_964243385.1 uncultured bacterium
GTCCAGGGCCGCACGCGCGTCATGGTCGCGCGCGGGACGCGCCCGTAGCGGACGACGTCGGCGGCCCAGACACCGCGCTCGACGACCTGACCGCGGGAGGCGGCCGCGTCGATCATCCGGGCCTCGCCGGTCAGCAGGCCGACGTGCGTCACCGGCGAGCCGAAGAACACCAGGTCGCCGGCGACGGCCTGCTCGACCGGCAGCGGCACCGCCCACGCCTGCTGGTCGCGGGAGGTCCGGGGCATGCCGCTCGCGCCGCCGACCGTCCGCCACAGCGACGTCAGGCCGGAGCAGTCCCACGCGTCCGGCCCGTTGCCGCCGTAGACGTAGGTGTCGCCGAGCTGGGCGCGCACCGCGGCGAGCACGCTCGCGGCTGCCCGGTCGGGCGCCGCCGAGGCGTCAGACGCGTCGCCGGCCGAGGCGCTGGAGGCACCGCTGGCCGAGGCGCTGGAGGCACTGCCGGCCGAGGCGCTGGGCGCGCCGAGCGCGAGCACCGCCGCCGTGGCGACGAGGACGACGGCGCGCAGGCCCGTGCGAAGGTCGTGGACGGCCTTCACGGCTCGCCTCCCGGTGCTGGAGCGACAGGTGTCCCCTCCGGCGTCGGCAGCCGCGCGCGCGGGCCTGAGCGGAGGCTGGCCGGCGTGGCGCACGCCACACGACCGTGCGCCGCGCTTGACAGGTGTCCGGTCGGGCGTCAACGGGAATCGAACACTGCGTCTGCACGTTCTCCTGAGCAGACGTCCTGACCCGGGAGGCACCATGAGCGACCGCGTCCTTCGAGGCACACGCCTCGGCGCCGTGAGCTACGAGAGCGACCGCCACACCGAGTTCGCCCCCCGACTGCGGACCGCGTACGACTGCCCGAACGGCCACGAGACGGCGGTGCCGTTCGCGGCCGAGGCCGAGATCCCCTCGACCTGGGAGTGCCGGGTCTGCGGCGCACCGGCGCTGCTGCGTGACGGGGCTCCGCCGGAGGAGAAGAAGGGCAAGCCCGCCCGCACCCACTGGGACATGCTGCTCGAGCGCCGCTCCACCGAGGAGCTCGAGGAGGTCCTGGCCGAGCGGCTGGCCGTGCTGCACGACCACCAGGGCAAGGTCAAGGCCGCCCTGAAGAGCGAGCGCGCCAAGGACAAGAAGACCGCCTGACCGCACACGCGCCGACCGGGCCGTCCCCTCGCGGGGGCGGCCCGTCGTCGTGTCCGCCCCGTCCTCGTCCCGGAGCCCGTGCCTGCCTACGTGCCGCGCGGGGGGTCGTCGTCGGGCCGCAGGACCTCGCCGTCGACGATGCGCCCGTCCCGCACCCGGGAGGACGACGGCCGTCCGGGCGGACGACCCCGGGCGGCGGACGGCCCGAGCGGGCCGAGTGCGCCGACGCCCAGCCGCCGCGCCACGACCCGCGTGAGCAGCCGGCGCAGGACCGCCCGGGTCGGGGGGAGCACGCAGAGCAGGCCGAACAGGTCCGTGGCGAAGCCCGGGGTGAGCAGCAGGGCGCCCCCGAGCATGACGAGCCCGCCGTCGGCGATCTCCGCCGCGGGCAGCCGGCCGGACGCGAGCGCCTCCCGGAAGGCCGTCCAGGTGCGCCGGCCCTCCCGGCGCAGCAGGGCGGCGCCCAGCAGCGACATGACGACGAGCAGGACGAGCGTCGGCACCACGCCGAGCAGCTGGCCGACCTGGAGCAGCACGTACAGCTCGATGATCGGGACCGCCACGAGGGCGAGGACCAGCAGTGCGGGCACGGCTCAGGCCTCCGCTCGGCTCGCATCGCGCCGGCGGCCACGGACGGCGCCGCGCAGGCCCCACCAGGTGACCCGCCACAGCGCCTCGACGACGATGGCGCGGCTCATCTTGGACGCTCCGCGGACCCGCTCGACGAAGGTGATGGGCACCTCGACGACCTCGAAGCCGGCCTGCCAGGCCTGCCAGGCGAGGTCCACCTGGAAGCAGTAGCCCTGGGAGGCGACCTCCGACAGCGGGAGCGCGTCGAGCACCGTCCGCCGGTAGGCGCGGAAGCCGCCGGTGGCGTCGTGCAGCGGCAGGCCCAGCACCAGGCGCGTCCAGGCGTTGCCGCCGCGGCTGAGCAGCTTGCGCGAGGTCGGCCAGTTGAGCACCTCGCCGCCCGGCACCCACCGGCTGCCGAGCACGAGGTCGGCGTGCTCGAGGGCGGCCAGCAGGCGCGGCAGCTGCTCGGGCGAGTGCGAGCCGTCGGCGTCCATCTCGACGACCACGTCGTAGCCGCGCTCCGCGGCCCACGCGAAGCCCGCGACGTACGCGGCGCCGAGCCCGGCCTTGTCCGCGCGGTGGAGCACCGCGATGCGCGCGTCGGCCCCGGCCAGCTCGTCGGCGAGCTCGCCGGTGCCGTCGGGGCTGGCGTCGTCGACGACCAGCAGGTGCGCGCTCGGGACCGACGCGAACAGCCGGCGCACGATGGGCTCGAGGTTCTCGCGCTCGTCGTAGGTCGGCACGACCACGAGCACCTGACCGAGCGGCGCCCTCACGGGGCGCTCCGCCGCGCCCGCACGCCGAGAGCGACGCCGAGCACGGCCAGCGCCGACAGCAGCACCTCCGGCAGCGCACCGAGCCGGGTGGCGAGCGTCCGGCCGGTGCGGGTGGGCACCTGCGCCGACAGCACCTCGCGCGTGAACACCGGGGCGCTCTGCACGAGCTCGCCGTCCGGGCTGATGACCGCGCTGATCCCGCTCGTCGCGCCGACCAGGACCGCCCGGCCGTGCTCGACGGCCCGCAGGCGGCCCATGGCCAGCTGCTGCGTCGTCTCGGCGCTGCGCCCGAAGGTGGCGTTGTTCGTCTGCACGACGAGCAGACTGCCTCCTCCCGTGACGACGTCGCGCACGAGGTCGTCGTAGGCGACCTCGAAGCAGATGACGTCGCCGAGGCGCGCCGGGCCGACGTCGAGAACGCCCACGGTCGTGCCGGAGGCGAAGTCGCGCGGGACGAGGTCGACCTTGGCGGTCAGCCGCCGCACGAACGAGCGCCACGGGATGTACTCGCCGAACGGCACCGGGTGCCGCTTGACGTAGCGCTCCCCCGGTCCGGTCACCGGGTCCCACACGATGCCCGCGTTGCTCACCTGCTCGCCCGGGCCCTGCAGGACGGCGCCGACGAGCACCGGGACACCGATCTGCTTGACCGCCGCGTCGATGCTCGCGTAGGCGTCGGGGTCGCCGAACGGGTCGATGTCGGAGGCGTTCTCGGGCCAGACGACGAGGTCGGGCTGCGGCACGCGGCCGGCCCGCACGTCGTCGGCCAGCTGCACCGTCGCCTCGACGTGGTTGCCGAGCACCGCCGCGCGCTGGGCGTTGAAGTCCAGGCCGAGGCGGGGGACGTTGCCCTGCACCACCGCGACCTGCAACGGCTCGCCCGCGGTGGGGGTCGGGACGGCGGCGGCCACGCCGAACGCGGCCGCGCAGGTGCCGAGCAGCGCGGCGACCGCCGGCAGCGGCCGGGCCCGGACCCGCAGCACCGCCCAGGCGAGCACCGTCCCGAGCAGCGCCACGACGGCGCTGACGCCCGGCGCGCCGGCCAGCGCGGCCAGCGGGGTCAGCAGGCTGTCGCCCTGGCTGAAGGCGAGCCGGCCCCAGGGGAAGCCGCCGAACGGGATGCGCGAGCGCAGCGCCTCCGCCAGCACCCACAGCGCCGCGCTCCACAGCGGCCAGCCGCGGAGCCGGAGCAGGACGGGCAGCGCCGCGCCGACGAGCGCCAGGAAGGCGGCCTGCAGCACGGCCAGCGCGACCAGCGCGGCCGGTCCGGCGATCGTGGCGGTCCACTCCACCAGCGGCAGGAAGAAGGCCAGCCCGGTCGTGAAGCCGAGCAGCGCGCCGCGCCGGACCGTCGTCCCGCGGCAGGCGAGCACGAGCAGCGCGACGCCCGCCGGCGCGAGCAGCTCCGCGCCGGCCGGCGGGAAGGCGAGGTACAGCGTCGTGCCGGCCAGGACCGCGACGGCCAGGCGCAGCAGGAGGTCGGGGCGAGGCACCTCAGGACGTCCGGACGCCGAGCGTCCCGGCGGACCCGGCGCCTCCACCGGCGGGGCGGTCCGCAGCGTCGACGTCGCAGCGCCGTCCGCGGTCCTGTCCACCTGGACCAGTCTGCCCGATGGACCGTCCGCAGGCCTGCTGCCGGGCGGGCGGGGCAGCCGCGCGGCCGTGCACCTCTCCGCTCGTGCGGCAGTCCTCCACCGCGCAGGCGTCCGGCGCCCTTCGGTCCGGTCGGCCGGCGGCAGGCAGCCGCCGGTCGACCGTTGTCTACGGAGCGCCGGACGCCCGAGCGCGAGAGGCCGTCCGGGAGGGTAGCGGCGCCCGTGCTGCACCTGTCAACCCGTCGCTGACCTGCGCAGACGCGCGTCGTCGCAGGTCAGCGGGGGTGCGCTGGGGACGGACCGATCTCGTCCGCGGACCAGGCCGTGCGCCCGCGCACGACGGTGCTGCGGCACACCGGGTCGGGTCCGGACAGGTCGGGCAGCCCGGCGACCCCCGCCCGCGGGTCGGTCGACCAGGCCGACACCCGCGTGTCCGGGATCTGCACGACGAGCTCGCCCGGGACGTCCCAGACGGCGAAGGTCGCCGGCGCTCCGGGGGCCAGCTCGCCGACGCCCTCGACGCGCGCCGCCCGCCACCCGCCCCGCGTGTGCGCGGAGAACGCCGCACGGGCCGACAGGCCGCTGCCGGGCGTGCGGTGGTCGACCGCGGCGCGCACCGTCCCCCACGGGTCGAGGGGCGTGACGGGGGCGTCCGAGCCGAGCGCCAGCGCGACACCCGCCGCGGCGAGCGCCGCGTACGGGTTCATCGTGCGGGCCCGCTCGGCGCCGAGGCGGGTGGCGTACATGCCGTCCGCGCCGCCCCAGCGGGCGTCGAACACCGGCTGGACGCTCGCGACGACGGCGTGCGCTGCCATCGCCTCGACGAGCGCGGGGGTGAGCAGCTCGGCGTGCTCGACGCGGTGCCGGGCGGCGCGCACGGCGGCGAGGCCGACCTCCGCGGCCGCCTGCGCGATGCCGTCCAGCACCGCGGTGAGGGCGGCGTCGCCGATGGCGTGGAAGCCGGCCTGCAGGCCCGCCCGGGTGCAGGCGGCCACGTGCCGCGCCACCTGCTCGGCGGTCAGGTAGGCGTGGCCGGACGTCGCCTCGTCGGCGTAGGGGTCGGCCAGGCAGGCGGTGTGGCTGCCGAGCGCCCCGTCGGCGAACAGGTCGCCGCCCGCGCCGATCGCGCCGAGCTCGCGGGCGCGCTCCACGCCGTCGAGCTCGCCCCAGTAGCCGAGCACCTCGACGCCGTGCTCGAGGGCCAGCAGCGCCCGGAAGTCGTCCTCGCCGCCGATGTCCGGCCCGCCGCACTCGTGCACGCACCCGATGCCGAGCGCGGCGGCGCGGTCGAGCGTCGCGGTCTGCGCGGCGCGGCGCTGAGCCGGGCTGACGGCGGCGTACGCGGCGCGGCGCACGACGTGGTGCGCGTCCTGCCGGACCAGCCCCTGTCCCACGAACCCCGCGGCGGCGCGGGCCTCCGGAGCGGCGGCCAGCAGCGCGCTCGAGGCGACGGCGCTGTGCACGTCGGTGCGGGCCAGGTACACGACGCCGCCGTAGGACGCCCGGTCGAGCTCGGCGGCGGTCGGCGGACGGCCCTCGGGCCAGGTCGTGTCGTCCCAGCCGGTGCCGAGCAGCACCCCGCCGCGGGCCGCCCGCGCCGCCGTGGCGACCCGGTCGAGGGCGACGGCGAGCGACGGCGCCCCGGTGAGGTCGAGCCCGGTCAGCGCCAGCCCGGTCGAGGTGGCGTGCACGTGCGCGTCGACGAACGCGGGGGCGACCCAGGCGTCGTCGAGGTCGACGGTCCGGTCGGCCTGCAACGCGTCCGCGGCGCCCTCGCCGCCCACCCAGGCGACCGTGCCGCCGTCGACGAGCAGGGCGGTCGCGAACGGGTCGGCGGGGCTGCGGACGCGCCCGCGGCGGTACAGGGTGGTCGTCACGCGCCGAGCCTAAGACCCGGTCGTTCAGCGGCGGATCGCCCGGACAGGGGCTTCCCGTCAGGACGATCGCCGTCTACCGTGGCGGGATGACCACGATGTCA
>CAXTFU010000289.1:0-6038 GCA_964243385.1 uncultured bacterium
ACAGGGCGTCCCGCTGGTCCCCGCCGGCCGTGTCCACGGCCACCCCGACCGTACCGGCCGGCTGCCGGGCGACCGCGGCGCCCGACAGCCCGGGCATGTGCAGGTCGCCGCTCGGCACGTCGGCGCCGCTCGGCAGCAGCGGGCGCAGGTCGGCCGTCCCGCTCGGCACGACGGCGGTGCGGCCGCTCACCAGGCGCCGGAGCTCGGCCTCCTGCTGCGCGGCCAGTGCCGCGAGCTGCGGGTCGGCGGACCGGCGCGCGACCAGCGCGAGGGTCTGCAGCACGCCGTCGTGCACCGAGCGAGACAGCCGCTCGCGCTCGGCGGCGGCCGACTGCAGGGCGACCGCCGAGGCGTACGCCGCCTGCGCCCGGCGGGCCAGCTGCACGACCCAGCCGACGACGACGCCCAGCAGCAGCAGGAGCACCAGGCTGTTCACGGTCGCCTGCGACCAGCCGCCGCGCTCGAGCACCGCCGCCGCACCGACCGCCACCGCCGCGACGGCGCCGCCCGGCCAGCCGCCGGCAACCGCCCAGGCCAGCACCGGGGCGGCCGCCCAGCTGACGGTCAGCGTCGGGTCGCCGTCCGCGATGCGCCCCGCCTCGAGCACCGCGACCGAGCTCAGCAGCGCCGCGACCGTCAGGCCGAGGTCGAGCAGGCGCAGCGGCAGCCCGCGCAGCTCGGCCCGCGAGTAGGCGTACGCGGCGACCGCCGTCCAGACGGCCATCGCGGCCAGCACCGCCCAGCCGAGCGCCGGACGGCGGTAGGTGTCGGAGAACACCGCCATGGAGCCGGCGGCGTAGACCCACGCGGCGAGCCGGTAGACGGCCACGGCGCGCCACAGCGCGGTGTCGAGCCGCACGGCGCGCGGGCTCAGCTGGCGCGGCGGGTGGGCAGCGGCGCGTCGCTCACGAGCGCCTCGCGCGCCGCACGGCGGGCGTCGTCGATGTCGGCCTTGGCCTTGGTGGCGTACTGGTCGACGTACTCCTGGCCGGACAGCACCATGAGCTCGTACATGATCTCGTCGGTGATCGACCGCAGGACGAAGCGGTCGCCCTCCATGCCCGCGTAGCGGCTGAAGTCGAGCGGCTGGCCGACCCGCACCTCGACCTTGCCGAGCTTGGGCCAGCGGCGCCCCGCGGGCTGCAGCGCGAACATGCCGATCAGGCCGACGGGGATCACCGGGACGCCGACCTCGAGCGCCATGCGGGCCACGCCGGTCTTGCCGCGGTAGAGCCGGCCGTCCGGGCTGCGGGTGCCCTCCGGGTAGAGCCCCAGCAGCTCGCCGTCGCGCAGCACCTGCAGGCCCGTGCGCAGCGCCGCCTCGCTGGCAGCGCCGCCGGACCGGTCGATCGGGATCATCCCGACGCCGGCGAAGAACGACTTCTGCATCTTGCCCTTGACGCCGCCGCCGGTGAAGTAGTCGCTCTTGGCGAGGAAGGTCACCTTGCGGGGCACCACGACCGGGATGATGAAGTTGTCCAGGAACGTGGTGTGGTTGCCGGCGAGGATGGCCGCGCCCTCGGCGGGCAGGTGCTCCGCGCCGGTGACGTAGGGGCGGAACAGCAGGCGGAGGAACGGCGCGAGGACGGCCTTGACCAGCCAGTAGCCCATGACTCCTCCTCCCCTGGTGACGCCGTGACCCTAGTTGCGCGCGCCCCGGCGGAGCAACGACCGCCGCTCCGGGACGGGAGGCCGCCCTGCGTGCGACCATGCCAGGGACAGGCGGGGTCCCCCCGTCCGTGCTGCTGCTCACGTCCTGCTCCCCGTGACGGGCGCCCCTGATCGACCTGTCCCGACCTGCCCCCCTGCTCGACCCCGTTCGACCTGCGAGGAGCCCGTCGTGCCAGCGCCCGTCCCGCCGACCGTCCTGCCCGGGGCCGAGCCGGTCGACCTGCCCGGAGGGCCGGTCGGCGTGCTGCTGAGCCACGGCTTCACGGGGACGACGCAGAGCATGCGGCCGTGGGCCGAGCACCTGGCGGCCGCCGGCCTCACCGTCCGCGCGCCGCGCCTGCCCGGCCACGGGACCCGGTGGCAGGACCTGAACCGGACCGGGTTCGCCGACTGGTACGGCGAGCTGGAGGCGGCCTTCGACGACCTGCGCGCGCGCTGCGAGACGGTCTTCGTCATGGGCCTGTCGATGGGCGGCACGCTCGTGCTGCGGCTCGCCGAGCTGCGCGCGCAGGAGGTGGCCGGCGTGGTCGTCGTGAACGCCTCGCTCGGCACCGACCGCCGCGACGCCAAGCTGGCGCCCGTGCTGAGCCGGGTCCTGCCGTCGTTCCCCGGCATCGCCAGCGACGTCAAGCGGCCCGGCGTCACCGAGCTGGCCTACGACCGGGTGCCGCTCAAGGCCTTCGCCTCGCTGCAGGCGGCCTGGCCCGTCGTCGCGGGCGACCTCGCGCGGATCACCTGCCCGGTGCTCGCCTACCGCAGCCGCGTCGACCACGTCGTCCCGCCGGTCAGCGGCCGGACCCTGCTCGACGGCCTCGCCGGCGGCACGGTCGAGGAGCGGGTGCTCGAGGACAGCTACCACGTCGCCACGCTCGACAACGACGCCGAGGCCGTCTTCGCGGGCAGCCTGGCGTTCGTCCGCTCGCACGCGCCCGCGGCCGCGGGCTGAGGGACGGTCGTGGACGCCTCCGTGCCGTCCGGCTCCTCGCCGGGACGCCGCGACAACGGCCTCGTCTCGGCCGACTGGGGCGCGCTGGTCGACCTCGACCCGCGCCTGTCGGAGGCGCTGCTCGACAGCCTCGCGAGCGCCGACGTCGCGGCCTTCGTCGAGCCCGCCGCGGGCTCGGACGTGTGGACGCGCGCCGCGCAGCTGCCCGGCCGGCCGCTGCACCGGCTGTGGGTCGACCCGCGCAAGGCCGACACCGCGCGCGAGGTCGTGGCGGCCGAGGTCGCCGACCTGTCCGCCCTGCTGGCCGAGCACGAGCCCGGCGCGACCGCCCACGGCTTCGTCCAGGCCGTCCCCCGCTCGGCGGCCGTGCGCGTCCTGCCTCCGCCGCGGCTGCCCGAGCTCCCCTCCCGCCGCGAGCGCGACCTGCTGCTGCCCGCCGACGACGCCGCCGCCGGCGAGGGCCCGCGGGCACAGCGGCCGGCCCCGTCCGCCCACGACGCAGCGGCGGACGAGCCGCCCGCCACGTCGTCCCGCCTGGTCGCGGCCGGCGCGCCCGACGACCGCGCCCCCGACGACCGCGCAGCCGACGACCGCGCAGCCGAGCAGCAGGCACCCGAGCAGCAGGCAGCCGAGCAGCAGGCACCCGATCAGCAGGCAGCCCAGCAGGCACCCGGGCAGCCGGCACCGGACGACGCCGTGCCCGGTGCGCCCGCCGGGCCCGCTGCGGACGCGCAGGACCGGCAGCCGGACGCCGCCGCGCCGCCCGCCGGCGACCGGCCCGCTGTGCGCAGCCCCGAGGCGCCGAGCGACCTCCCGCCGGTCGACGACGAGGAGGCCTGGCGCCAGATCGTCGCCGGCTTCGACGCCGAGGTCAGCTCGCCGGTCCCGCCGTGGCCGGTCGTCGAGGACGTCGACCCGCCGCCCGGCCGGCTGCGGCCGCCGCGCACCAGCCCGCCGGCCGACGGTCCGCCCCCGCGGCGTCGGCGCACCGACCCGCCGGCCGCCCTGCCCGACTGGGTCGAGCCCGAGGCGCTCGAGGACGAGGGGCACTACGTCCCGCCGCCGCCCCCGCCCGTGCCGCGGCTCGCCCCGCAGAAGCTGGCCGCCGCGCTGACGCTGCTCGCCGGCCTGCTGCTCATGTTCTCGCCGGGGCTGCTGCTGCAGCCCCGCACGGTCGGCGTCAGCACGTTCGGCGTGCTGCTCACCGTCGCGGGCGCCTGCGCGCTCGTCTGGCTCATGCGCGACGCCCCGCCCACCGATCGCGGGCCGGACGACGGCGCCGTCGTCTGACCGAGCCGGCCGTCCGCGCCCCCACCCCCTCAGCAGTGCAGCAGATCGGAGCAGCGTGAGCGCGAGCGAGGTCCTCGAGACCCGAGGACACCTCATGGACACCGGCGTGCTGGCGCGTGTCCTGGACGACGTGCTGGCCTATGGCGGCGACTACCGCATCGACCGGCTCGACGTCGGCCGGGCGCACGACGACGAGTCGTACGCCCGCATCGAGGTGTCGGCGGCCGACGACGACGCGCTGGCCCGCCTGCTCATGCGCCTGCAGGCGCACGGCATCAACCAGGTCGACCCGGGCGAGGCGCTGCTGCGCGAGGTCGAGCGCGACGGCGTCTTCCCGGACGACTTCTACTCCACGACGAACCTCGAGACGGTCGTCCGCCTGGGGGCCACCTGGGTCCCGGTCGAGCACCCCGAGATGGACTGCGGGCTCGTCGTCGAGGACGGGCGCGTCCGCACGGTGCCGGTCAGCGACGTCCGGGCCGGGCAGTCGGTCGTCTGCGGCGCGGGCGGGGTGAAGGTCGTGCTGCCCCACGTCGAGCACTCGACGGAGGAGTTCTCCTTCATGAGCTCGACGGTCTCGAGCGAGAAGCCGCAGTCGCTGCTGCTGCGCCAGATCGCCGAGCAGATGCGCGAGGTCAAGGCCGAGGGCGGCAGGATCCTCTGGGTCGGCGGGCCGGCCGTCGTGCACACCGGCGCCGCACCGGCCATGGTCGCCCTGGTCGAGGCGGGCTTCGTCGACGTGGTCTTCGCCGGCAACGCGCTCGCCACCCACGACATCGAGGCCTCGCTCTACGGCACCTCGCTCGGCGTCGACCTGGCTGCCGGCAAGGGCGTCGAGCACGGCCACGAGCACCACATCCGCGCCATCAACACGATCCGCCGCGCCGGCTCGATCCGGGAGGCGGTCGAGCAGGGCGTGCTCACCAGCGGCGTCATGCACGCGCTCGTGACGCACGGCAAGTCGTTCGTGCTCGTCGGCTCGGTGCGCGACGACGGACCGCTGCCGGACGTCCACACCGACGTCATCGTCGGTCAGCGCGCGATGCGGGACGAGCTGCCGGGCGTCGGCTTCGCGATCATGGTCGCGACGATGCTGCACTCGATCGCGACCGGCAACCTGCTGCCCGCCTCCGTCCCGCTGGTCTGCGTCGACATCAACCCGGCGACCGTCACGAAGCTCTCCGACCGCGGGTCGGCGCAGGCGGTGGGCATCGTCACCGACATCGGGCTGTTCCTCGAGGGCCTCGCCCGCGAGCTGGTGCCGGGGTTCAGCCCGGCCTGACCTCCACGTCGATGACCACCGGCAGGTGGTCGGTGACCGGGCCGGGCCGCGGCACGTCCACCCGCAGCACCTCGAGCGCCGGGTCGACGAACACGCCGTCGATGCGGCGGCGCGGTGCCCGCAGCGGGAAGGTCGGGCCGCAGCCCGCGGCCACGTCGACGAGCCCGGCCGACAGGGCGAGCCAGGCGGGACTGCCCGGCTCGTCGTTGACGTCGGCCGCGACGAGCAGCGGCACGCCGTCCGGCAGCAGCGCCCGCAGCTGCCGGGCGGACGCCGCCCGGGCCGCCGGGTCGAGGTCGAGGTGCGTGCCGAGCAGCCCGAGCCGTCCGCCGCCGGCCAGCGCGAGGACGGCGGTCACGGCGCCGCGGCGGTGCAGCCCCGGCCGGCGCGCCAGCCGTACCGCCCGGGCCTCGACCGGCCGGACGTGCGGCGCGGCCAGCAGCAGGTTGCCCGCGGCCGGCGCTCCCCCGACGACGACCCGCAGGCCGGCGCGGCGGGCGAGCCGGCGGCAGGACGTCCGCCAGCCCAGCAGGCGCGGCGCCTCCTGCAGCAGGACGACGTCGGGCTGCAGCGCGCGCAGGACGGCCGCGACCCCGCGGGCGTCGTCACGCAGCGACCGCACGTTCCAGCTGACCACCCGCAGCACGCTCACGGCCGGGCGCTCACGGGCGGGGGTCCGCGGTCAGACGGCCCGGCGCCGCCGGCGCTTGGTCGGCAGCCGCGGCTGCTCCAGGAAGGTCTTGACCCCGTCGAGCAGCTCGGCCCGGTCGGCCTGCACGCCGTCGCGCTCCCAGACGTGGCGGCCGCAGGAGGCGCAGCTGTGCAGGACCAGCGTGGCGCCGCGGGCCG
>CAXTFU010000290.1:0-5962 GCA_964243385.1 uncultured bacterium
CGCCACGCCCTCACCGGGCCGGCCCACGCACACCACCTTGGTGGACACCACTGGGACGGGACCGCACGAGAGGTCACCCTTGCTGCTCGCCGTGGCTGGCCCGTGCTCCTTCTCACTGGCCACGGCGGGACCAGCGACGCAGTCGCGTCCGCTCTCCGGCTGAAGTCCCAGCCACCCTCTCTGGGTGGAGCGGACCGGCTCAGCCGCGACCTCGAGTCCGCCGACCTCGAGACGGCACTCCGCGGGCGCCCGGACCGCGAGTCGAAAGAGGTGCTCGAAGCTGCTCGCGCCGGGCTGCATGCAGCGGCGGACATAGAAGCACGCGACACCGTGCGACGCGCTCTGCGCTGGGGGCTTTCTGACGAGCGCGTCCTGAAGGACGCGTGGGCGCGGTTCGCGACCGCCGATGTAGCGGCAGTCGGCCGCAAGAAGCCGACGACGCTCCTGGCCGGCTCGGTCGTCGGCCTGGCTGCCCTCACCGTCCTCTGCGCACTCGCCGCGGGACGCCTCGGGTCATCGGGACGCGCGCCGATGGCAGCCGTGGATCTCGTCAGGGGCTTCGTCATCGGACTGCCGCTCGTCGCCGGGCTCCTGCTGGCGCTCATGGAGCGTCGCGCGCGCAGCGGAAGCTGGATCGAGCTCCGCGGCGCCGCTGAAGCGCTGGTGAGGGAGATCTACCGAGAACGTTCGCGCCCAGTCGGCCCGTCGGAGCCCGCGCACTCCCGCGCGGTCCTGGCCGAGGCGCTCCACGAGATCGACCGGCGTACGAACGGCAGGTTGCTCCTCGCTGCACTCGACGCTCAAGGTCGCGCAGGCACATGGCCGCCGTCGCACCTGTGGGGCCGCATTCCCGTCAGCGACTGCCTGCTCGGGCGACTCACGGCGGGCGTGTACGACGGTGCCCGAGTCGTCAATCAGCTTGAGCACTACGAACGAGCCGCCCGCGACTTCGAGCGACAGGCGACTCGGCTCGCCGCGGGCATCTTCGTGACTGCTGGCATCGCCGCGGTCCTGCTCGCCTTGTCCTGGCGCAGCCCCGGAATGCTCGCGTACGCGGCCGCCCCGGCCAGCGTCGCCGCCGCTCTCGTTTCCTGGCGCGAGTATCGACAGCGCGACGCACGCGTCGACGCGATGCTCACGACCTGCGTCGCCGTTCGCGAGGCTCGAGGGCGATGGCTTGCGCGGGATGGGTCGGACCGCGACACGCAGGAGGTCCTGACCAACTTCGTGCAGGAGGTCGAGGATGCACTGGCCACCGAAGGCAACGATTGGGAGAGCGGGCTGCGCCTGGCGCATCAGGGCTTCACCGACCGACACCGTCGCTGATCACCCGGGCCACAGCAGCTGAGGAGGAGGCAGCGGGATGCTGTCGTTGACCGACACTCTGTGACGCGGCGAGCTCGAAGGGCAGTGCGAGTCGTGCCGAAGATTCCCGCTGGTCCTCGCACGTGACAGTCCGCGAGTCGCTCGACGGGCGACTCGATTCAGCTAGGGGCGCCGCCGACGCCGGCAAGTGCTGTGGTGTCGCCGCCTTGCCGGGTCCGTCAGGCCGACATCGATGACGGCGTCGTCGATGGGCGGGCCGGCGACGAGCAGATGGTGCCGGTGCGGTTGTGACGCCTCCACGCGGCGGCTGGAGCTGAAGGGCGACATGCTCCCCGTGCCCGGTTGACTTCGCCGCGGGCAGCCTTCCCCAGCAGGGATCCACCCGCTGGCCGTGAGCCGCGGCAAGGGCAGCGAGCTGTGACGACCTGCCGGGGTGCTCGACGATTCGGCGCTCGAACCGTGGACCGACGGGTGGCCCTGCGGTCGTGCCCGACATGTGACGTACGTTCCCGGGATGAAGACCGACAGGGCGCTGGAGCAGCACATCGCAGTGTTCGGTGAGAGTGGCAGCGGCAAGACCGTCCTGATCTCGTCGTTCTACGGCGCCACGCAGGAACCGCGCTTTCTGCAGGAGCACGTGTTCCATGTGCTCGCTGGGAGCGTCGGGCAGGGAGCGCGGCTGCACCGGAACTACCTCGGGATGAGGGACGATGCGCAGGTCCCCTTGCCGAACCACTTCTCCGCAACGTCCTACGACTTCCTGGTGAGGCTGAAGGAGGCGTCTGACGCCAAGGCCGAGAAGGCCAGGCCCTTCGACGCGCTCCGCCTGGTCTGGCACGACTATCCAGGGGAGTGGTTCACCCAGGATCCCAGCGGGCCGGAGGAGGCCAAGCGCCGTGTGGAGACCTTCCGGTCGCTGTTGGCCTCAGACGTCGCGATCGTGCTGGTGGACGGTCGGGAGCTGCTGCAGAACACGGGCAACGAAGCGGCGTACTTGAAGCTCCTGTTCACGAACCTCCGGAACGGGCTCCTGTCCCTCAAGGACGATCTCCTGGAGGACGGCAAGCCGCTCGTCGACTTCCCACGAATCTGGATCATGGCGCTCTCCAAGTGCGACATGCTGCCCGACCTGAACGTGTTCGGCTTCCGCGACCTGCTCGTCAGCAAGGCGTGGGAGGACGTCGAGGAGTTGCGCAAGGTCCTTGCCGGCCTCGTAGAGGCCAGTGAGGCGTTGTCAGTCGGCGAGGATTTCCTGCTGCTGTCCTCAGCGCGCTTCGACGAGGGCAGAATAGAGATGTCCGAGCGTGTCGGCCTGGACCTGATCCTGCCGCTGGCCTCCGTCCTCCCCTTCGAGCGACACGTGAAGTGGGCGCAGACGATGCAGCTGCCCGCGAAGGTCGCCGAGAACGTGCTGGACGGAGCGACGGCTCTCGCTGCCGCGCTGCTGAGCCGTACGGTCGGGATGTCGGGTCCATTCGGTCGTCTCCTCGGGCTCTTCGGTCCCGATGTCGTCGACGACGCCCTGAGGCTGGCCGGGGAGCGCTTGAGGGCGCTCAACGCCGATGCGCTGGCCAAGCAGGACCACCTGACGGCGACGTTGACCCGGTTCCGGCTGGACCTCGATGAGGGGGAACGACGGCACGTCCTCCTCCGGAGCCTTCGGTGAGGCTCATCTGGGCGACGCGTGGGCGGACGTGGGGGTTCCGCTTCCTGCGTGACGGCGGGCTTTCAGACCCGCTGCCGACCTACGACGCCGCTTTCGCGGGCGCAGAGGACCACCGCCAGGTCTGCCGCCGCGGTTCCGAGGCGGTTGCGCTGCGCTTCGCCGACCCGCTGGGCCGGCAGGACGCCGCCGGCCGCGTCATCCCGCACGAGTTCGTCGCCTTCCCGCCTTTGGCCGATGACATCCAGTCCGTCGAGGACGGCCTTCGGCTCGTGTGGTCTCAGGTGGCTGACGAGTACTCGAGGATCTGGTCGTCGCCTCAGCCGCCTGCCGCTCCTCGCTGACACGGTGCTGCGCTGCACTGAGCTGCAGTTCGCGGCAGTGACCCCCGACCCCCGTCGCGTGAGCCGGAACCTCCCAGACGACGCTGTCGATGGGTCGCAGTGATGACCGCTCGAGAACGCACGGGGACCGAGTTCCGACCCGGGAGGCGGAAGAAGACGACCGCTCGCCCACTGCGCGGCGGCTGGGCTGTCCGTCCGGACGCGTCTGGTCCAGGCGCGACCGCCGACTTGCGAGCAGTGCGTGCTGCGGTCGTCGCAGGCCGGTCAGCCGTCGGTCCCCGGCAGGTCCAGCACCAGCAGCCGCGCCCCGGACAGGTCCAGCCGCACCCGGCCGCCGGCGCTGGCGCAGCGCAGGACGACGCCGCTGCAGCCGGGGCAGCGCAGGACGAGGGCCGGGGCGTCGGCGTAGAGCAGGTGCTCGGCGAGGGCCGTCGTCCCGCCGCACGAGGCGCAGGTGCAGCTGGCGGCGACGAGGTCGACGGCGAACACCTCACGCAGCACGCCGGCTGCGGCGTTGCCGTCGAGGCGCCGCGGGTCGGTGCCCGCCGAGGTCGGGTCGGACGTCGTCATGTCGCGCCTCCACCGGATGATCCGAAGCGTTCGGTCTTCACCCGCTCGGGCGGGTGCCCGAGCGCCAGCAGGGCGTCCGCGACGGCCTCGACGAAGCCGGTCGGACCGCAGACGAACACTTGCGGCTCGGCCTCGGCCGGCAGGACGTGCTCGCGCAGCAGCTGCTCGTCGACCCGGCCGGTCGGACCGGTCCAGCCGTCGGGCGCCTGCCGGGTGAGCACCAGGACCACCTCGGCGCTGGTCGCCGCGAGCCGCTCGGCGCCGATGACGTCGGGGAGCGTGCGGGCGGAGTACAGCAGCCGGGCCGGCACGCTGCTGCCGGCCGTCTCCCGGTGCTCGAGCATGGCGAGGAACGGCACGCCGCCCGAGCCGCCGGCGATGAGCTGCAGCGGTCCGCCGAGGGAGGTGTCCCAGACGAACCAGCCGCCGACCGGCCCGCGCACCTCGAGCTCGTCCCCGGCGCGCAGCTCACCGGTCAGGTACGGGGAGACCTCGCCGTCGGGCAGCGTCTCCACGACCAGGTCGACCGACGGGTGCTCCGGCGCCGAGGCGATGGAGTAGCTGCGCTGGGCGCGGTAGCCGTCCGGGGCGGTGAGGCGGACGTCGAGGTGCTGGCCGGGGCGGTGCCCCGTCCACCCGGGGACGTCCAGCACGAGCCGGCTGGCGCGCTCGGTCTCGGGCTCGACCGAGCGGACGCGCGACAGCGTCCACTGCAGCCGGCCGCGCGGCGGCCGTCCGGCGGGCAGGACGGCAGGCGTCGTCACGGAGCTGCTCAGTCGCCGGCGTAGCGCTGCTCGCGCCACGGGTCGCCGTAGGAGTGGTAGCCGAAGGTCTCCCAGAACCCCGGCTCGTCGTCGACGGTCAGGGCCAGGCCGCGGACCCACTTGGCCGACTTCCACAGGTACAGGTGCGGCACGAGCAGCCGGGCGGGGCCGCCGTGCTCGGCCGTCAGCGGCGCGCCGTCGTAGGTGTCGACGACCCACGCCCGCCCACCGGTCAGGTCCTCGAGCGGCAGGTTGGTCGTGTAGCCGCCGTCGCTGTAGGCCGTGACGAACTCCGCAGCGGTCTCGACCTCGGCCAGCAGGACGTCGAGCGAGACGCCCGCCCAGTGCGTGTCGAACTTCGACCAGGTCGTGACGCAGTGCAGGTCGACCGTGATCCTCTCGCGGGGAAGCGCCGAGAACTCGGGCCAGGACCACCGCGCGACCTCGTCGACCTGGCCCTGCACCGTGAAGTCCCACGTGGAGAGGTCGACGCGGGGCGTCGGGCCGGCGCTCAGCACCGGGAAGCTGCTGCCGGTGTCGTACTGGCCGGGCGGCAGCCGGTCGGACGCTGGAGCGCGGCGGCGACCGGTGAAGCCGCGCGAGATCGGAGGCATCGGGGAGCTCCTCGTCAGGTGTGGCGACCGGGCGGCAGCACGCTATCGCCGAGGAGCCCCGTCCAGCACCCGTCCGGCAAGCTCGGTCGACGACGCCGTCGCGCCCGACTCCGGCACCCTCGATCCCGTGCTGACGGGGACGGACCGTCTGCTGTTCGGGCAGTGCTCGGCTCGGTCCTGCGGGTCAGAGGCGCTCGACGCGGTCGGCCTGCGGTCCGCGGTCGCTCTGCCGCACGGCGAAGCGGACCCGCTGACCCGGCTCGAGCGGCTCGTTGCCGCCGACGAGGACGGAGATGTGCACGAACAGGTCGGGACCGCCGGCGTCCGGGGTGAGAAAGCCGAAGCCGCGCTCGGCGTCGTAGCGCGCGACGACGCCCTCGCCGGCGCGGGCCGGCGCACCGGCCGTCCCCGCCGCAGGAGCAGGAGCGGACGGGGCGTCGTCGGCGGCGGCGCCCTGCACGAGGTGCAGGTCGCGGGCCTGCAGGCCCTTGTCGCCCGGCACCGTCTCGTACGCCACGCGGTCGCCCTCGACCAGCCAGGTCAGCCCCTCGGCCAGGGCCCGGACGTGCACGAAGACGTCCTCGCCGCCGCCGTCCGGGGTGATGAAGCCGAAGCCCTTGTCCTCGTCGTACCAGGCGACGGTGCCGTCGGCGCCGTCCGCCGCGGCGGGCTGGCCGGCTC
>CAXTFU010000291.1:0-5961 GCA_964243385.1 uncultured bacterium
GCGCGACCCGGTCGGCGCTGCTCGAGGTGCGCCGCGTGCGCGACCACCTGCCGCGCGGGCTCGCGAGCGCCGTCGGCGCCGCCACCGCGCTGCTCGGCGCGCTGCTCGTGCTCACGACGGCGCTCGGGTCGCCCGACGACCTGGGCCGGGCCGGACGCTCGCTGGTGCGCTCGTGCTCCGCGGTGACCTCCGAGGGGCGGGGGCCGTGGCCCGGCTCGTTCTACAGCGCGCCGCTCGCCGCGGTGCTCGTCGTCGGGCTCGCCGTCGCGCTGGTCGCCGTGCAGCGGGTCGTCCGCCGGCCCCGGTCGGGCGAGGACCTCGCGGTCGACGACGCCCTGCGCCGGTCGTCGGTCACGGCGGTCACCGCGGCCGTCGGGCTGCTCGTCACCGTCCCGCTCGCCGGGGTCGGGGCCGTCGCGAGCGTCGGCCTGCTGCAGATCTGCGCGGCGCCGCTGTGGTGGACCGCCGTCGGCTGGGCGCTGCTCGCCGTGGTGCCGGCCGCGGTCGTCGTGGGCGCCTGGTGCGGCGCGGTGCTGGTCCTGGCGCCCCGCCCCCGCGTGGCGACCGCCGTCCGCGCGTGACCGCGAGCGGTCCGGCGCTCGTCGTCGACACGCAGGACCCGACGCCGCCCTACGAGCAGCTGCGCCGCCAGCTCGCCGACCTCATCGGCGCGGGCGTGCTGGGACCGGGGGAGCGGCTGCCGCCGCTGCGGCAGCTGGCCGCCGACCTCGGCCTCGCGGTCGGGACGGTGGCGCGGACCTACCGCGAGCTCGAGCAGTCGGGGCTCGTCGTCTCGCGCCGGGGTGCCGGCACCCGGGTGGAGCGCGTCCCGGCGCTGCGCTCGCAGCGGCAGGTGAGCCGGCAGCTCGCGGAGCGCGCGGCGGCCTTCGTGCAGTCGGCCCGGCTGCTCGGCGCGGACGACGACGCCCTGCGGGCGGCGGTCGAGACGGCCCTCACCGCCGGTCAGTCGAGCCGGCGTCCCAGCACCACGACGCCCGCGTCGGCGTACCCGAGCCGGGCGTAGAAGCCCCGTGCTGCCGCGTTGTCGCCGCGCACCATGAGCTGCACCTTCGGCACGCCTCGCGCGCGGACCCAGTCCTCGCACGCGCCCACCAGCTGACGGCCGAGCCCTGCGCCCTGGTGCGCAGGACGGACGGCGAGGTAGTAGACCCAGCCGCGGTGGCCGTCGGAGCCGACCATCGCCGTGCCGAGCAGCGCGCCGTCGTCGCCGAGCCCGGCCAGCACCGTCGAGGCCGGCCCGTCGAGCGCGCGGTGCAGGTCCGCGACCGGGTCGTTCCACGGCCGG
The DNA here is from genome assembly GCA_964243385.1 of uncultured bacterium. GTDB lineage: Bacteria > Actinomycetota > Actinomycetes > Mycobacteriales > SCTD01 > SCTD01. The sequence continues at coordinate 1,307 of CAXTFU010000291.1, forward strand.
GTCAGGCCCGTCTCGCGCCAGAGCGCCACCGCCTCGGCCGCGCGCTCGGGCGCCAGGGGGACGATCAGCACGCGGCGACAGTACGGTGCCCGGGTGCAGCGCAGGCCGTGGGCGGCGAGGCTCGAGCAGCTCGACCCGGAGGTCGACGCGCTCGAGCTGTACCGGCTCGTGTGCGCGCACGAGTTCCCGTGGGACGTCCAGCAGGCGCTCAGCTTCGCGCTGTTCCGGACCTACGCGGTGCCGAGCATCGGCCGGCTGCTCGCCGAGACCGGCGAGCTGGTCAGCCGCACGGCCAAGCGCTACGAGGACACCGGGCTGCTGCTCGACGCGGTGCTCGAGCACGGGCCGGACAGCCCCGGCGGACGGACCGCGCTGCGCCGCATCAACGCGATGCACGCCGCCTACGACACCAGCGACGAGGACCTGCGCTACGTGCTGTGCACCTTCGTCGCGGTGCCGATCCGCTGGATGGACGCCTTCGGCTGGCGCCCGTTCACCGAGGCCGAGAAGCGGGCCTGCGCGCGCTACAACCGCGAGCTCGGCCGGCGGATGGGCATCCGCGACCTGCCCACCACCTGGCAGGAGTCCACCGCCCTGCTCGACGCCTACGAGCTCGCGCACTTCGGTCCCGACGAGGGCGGACGGGCCGTCGCCCGCGCCACCCTCGAGCTGTTCACGCAGCTGCCGCCGCAGTCGCGGCTGCCCGCCCGGCTGGTGCGGGCCGCCTCGTACGCCGTGATGGACGACCCGCTGCTCGACGCGCTCGGCTTCCCGCGGCCGCACCCGGTCGTCCGCCGGGCGGTGCACCGGGCGCTGCGGCTGCGCGGCGCCGTCGTCCGGCACCTGCCGCCCCGCACCCGTCCGCGGTGGTTCCGGATGTCGTCGGCGGTGCGCGGCTACCCGGACGGCTTCGAGCTCAGCGCCCTCGGGACGTTCCCGCGCGGCTGCCCCGTCCCGCGCGACCCCTGAGGCAGCTCAGCCGTTCGCGCACTCGCTGCCGCAGCAGCAGGCGTTGCAGGCGAGGTTCGCGCAGCAGTTGCACGCGAGCAGCTGCCCGCAGCCCGGGCCGACGCTGCGGTAGCCGTAGCCGCGTCCGTAGCCGGGCGGGTAGCTGCGCTGCGGCGGGCCGTAGCCGGGCGGGTAGCCGTACATCGGCGGGGGTCCGCCGCGGCGCCGCCGGCGGCGCGGTCCCCAGCCGCCTCCGCCGCTGCTCCAGCCCCCGATGAAGACGGCCGGCGCGAGCAGCGCCCACGCCGCGAGCAGCGCGCCGGCGCCGGAGCGCTGCGCCGGGACGGCCGGGCTCGTCGGGCAGGCCTGCGGCAGGACGCGGTGCACGGCACGGACGAGCTCACGGCCGAGCAGCACGTCGACGAGCGCGCGGTCGACGAGCTCGGCGCGGCGGAGGGCGGCCTGGACGTCCGCGACGAGCGCCTCGGCCAGCGTGCGGGCGCCGTCGTCGTCGGTGCCGGTCGCGGCCAGCGGGTTGAAGTGCCCGGCCGCGGCGTCGGCGGCCCGGTCCTCGACGGCGTCGAGCAGGTGGACGAGCCGGCCGAAGGCGCGGCCGGCGTCGCCGAGCGCAGTGGCGTTGGCGGGCGTGCCCGCGACGATCGCCGTGTGGGCGAACAGCGACGCGACGGCCTCGCCGGAGGCTGCGAGCAGCGCGTCGAGGGTCGGCGCCTCCGCCCGCTCGGCCTCGGCGGACGCGGCCGGGGCGCCGAGCACGACGGACGGGTCGAGGCCGACGGACGCCGCCAGCGCCGAGCCCGAGCGGTCGAGCCGGGCGGCCACCGACCGGGCCGGCCCGCGCACCGGCCGGGGGAGGTCGCCGTCGTGCACCTTGTCCGCGAGCCCCGCAGCGGCGCTGACGAGCGCTCCCGCGGCGGCCAGGCGTCCTGCGTCGCTGCTGCTCGCGACGACGGTCGCCGTCGTGAAGCCGCGCAGCGGGCAGGGCGCGGCGGTCGTCGTCTCGACCGCCCCCGGCTCGGCCTGGGCCTCGACGAGGACGCTCAGCAGCAGCACGTCGTAGCCGGTGAGCACCCGTTCGGGCTGCCCCGCGACGTCGCGCAGGGTGAGGCACAGGCCGCACAGGTGCGCCTGCCACCGCTCGGCGAGCTCGGGTCCCAGGTGTGAGCGGCAGGGCCGCACGATGCCTCGCACGGCGCCGCCCTACCCCGCCCGCGTCGCCCCAGACAGTCCCGCCCCGACCCGTCCGCCGGTCGGCTCTGCAGGCGCTGCACGATCGCCGTGCGGGCGGCCGGAGCGGGCTACGTCGCGGGCTGCAGCAGTCGGGTGGTCAGGTCGTCCGGCCCGGCGAAGAAGCGGTCGAGGACGGCGGCGAACACGGGCTCGTCGGCGTCCGCCGCCGCGAACAGGGTCATGGACGACCGCAGCTTCTGCGCGTCGACGCTGCCGAGGACGGCGTCGGCGTCGCTGCCGGGCAGGTCGAGCAGTGCGGACGCCGACTCGACCAGGCGCCGGCCGAGCACCGGGTGCGCCAGGTACGCCCGCGCCTCGGCCACCCCCGTCACGGCGTACCGCTGCGCCGTCGCGCTGCGCCCGAGGCCGGCGAGCTGCGGGAACACGAACCACATCCAGTGGCTCTGCTTGCGTCCCGCCCGCAGCTCGCGCAGCGCCGTGTCGTAGGTGCCGCCGCTGTTCTGCGCCGTGACGAAGCGCTGCAGCTCGAAGTCGTCCATGCCGACGCCCCTTCCCACGGCCCGGGGCAGCCGACCAGTGACGTGCGCGACCGTCAGGCCTTGTCGGCCACGCCCGCGCTGTCGAAGGTCGCGACCTCGCGCAGCACGCGCGCTGCGCTCTGCAGCAGCGGCAGGGCGAGCACGGCGCCGGAGCCCTCCCCGAGGCGCAGGTCGAGGTCGACGAGCGGACGCAGGCCCAGCGCGTCGAGGGCGTGCGCGTGCCCCGGCTCGGCGGACCGGTGGCCGGCGAAGCAGCTGACCAGCGCGTCGGCGTGCACGCGCGCGGCGACCAGGGCGGCCGCGCCGGCGATGACCCCGTCCAGCAGGACCGGCACCCGGGCGGCCGAGGCGGCGAGGACGAAGCCGACGAGGGCCGCGTGCTCGAGCCCGCCGACCGCGGCCAGGACGCCGACCGGGTCGGCCGGGTCGGGCCGGTGCAGCGCGAGCGCCCGGCGGACGACGTCGACCTTGCGCTGCAGCGTCTCGTCGTCGATGCCGGTGCCGCGGCCGGTGACCTCGGCCGGGTCGAGCCCCAGCACGGCTGCGATGAGCGCGGCGGACGCGGTCGTGTTCGCGATGCCCATGTCGCCGGTCAGCAGGCAGCGCGCCCCCTCGCCGACGAGCTGCTCGGCGACCGCGATGCCCACCTCGACGGCGGCGACGGCCTCGTCGCGCGTCATGGCCGGGCCGGTGCTCAGGTCGCCGGTGCCGGGTCGGACCCGGGCGTGCAGGACGCCGGGCACGTCGCCGAGGTCGGCGGCGACGCCCACGTCGACGACGAGCACCCGAGCACCGGTCTGCCGGGCCAGCGCGTTGACGACCGCGCCGCCGGCGCCGAGGTTGGCGACCATCTGCGCGGTGACCTCCTGCGGCCACGGGCTGACGCCCTGCGCGTGCACCCCGTGGTCGGCCGCGAACACCGCCAGCGCCGCCGGCTCGGGCAGCGGCGGCGGGTCGACGGCAGCCAGCCCGGCCAGGCGCACCGACACCGCCTCGAGCTCGCCGAGCGAGCCGCGCGGCTTGGTGAGCCGGTCCTGGTGCTCGCGCGCCGCCGCGGCGGCCGCCGCGTCGAGCGGACGCAGGGCGGCGAGCACCCGCGTCAGCGCCGCTCCGGGCGTCGGACGGTCGGTCGGCGGTGCGGTGTCGGCCATGCCCCCGACCCTGCCACGCCGACCCTGGCACGCCGTGGACGCGGCGCTGCGACGGCCGCGGACGCAGACCTCGCCGGCCGGACCCGGCGTCCGCGGCGCCGGTCCGCGAGACTGTCCCGGTGACGCTCCTGCTGCTCTCGACCGCCGACACCGACCTGCTCGCCGCGCGCACCGTGCCGTCGCCGGCGCTGGACCTCCGCCTCGCCAACCCCGCGCGCGTCGACGACCCGGAGGCGCTGCTCGACGGCGTGTCGCTCGTGCTGGTGCGCCTGCTCGGCGGCCGTCGCGCGTGGGACGGGTTCGACGCGCTGCGGGCGGCCTGCGCGGCGCGGCGCGTCCCGCTGGTGGCCGTCGGCGGCGAGGGGGCGCTCGACGCCGAGCTCGCGGACGCCTCGACGGTCCCGGCCGGCGTCGTCGCCGACGCCGCCGCGTACCTGCGCGAGGGCGGGCCGGAGAACCTCGCGCAGCTCGTCGCGTTCCTGTCCGACACGGTGCTGCTGACGGGCGTCGGGTTCGCGCCGCCGGTGCCGCTGCCGGCGCACGGCCTGCACGGCGACCGTCCGGTCGAGGCGGGCCGTCCGACGGTCGGCGTCGTGTTCTACCGGGCGCACGAGCTGTCCGGGAACACGTCCTTCGTCGACGTGCTCTGCGACGCGCTCGAGCACGCCGGGGCCAACGCCCGTCCGGTGTTCGTCGGGTCGCTGCGGCCGGACGGCGACGGCCGGCTGCCGGTCGTCGACGAGCTGCTGGCCGACGTCGACGCGCTGCTCGTCACCGTGCTCGCGAGCGGCGGCTCGAACGCCAGCGA
>CAXTFU010000292.1:0-5955 GCA_964243385.1 uncultured bacterium
TCGCCGAGCGGCGCGGTGTCGGCTGGTCGATCAGGCCGCTCCTGGCATGATCACGTGCGGCTCGCCGAGCGATTCGCCGGTGATCATGCCGATCCCGCCGCGGACCAGCCGGTGATCTTCTGATCGTGGGTTGAGCACCGGACACGCCGGCGTGTCTGGTGCGGATCGCTCAGCCAGGTGATCCACGGCGGTGATGGCCGAGCGGTGGCCGGGTCCGCGGGGACGATCGGTGCGCCACTGGCATGATCCCGCGCGCCTCGCCGAGCGGCGCGGTGTCCGCTGGTCGATCAGGCCGCTCCTGGCATGATCACGCGCGGCTCGCCGAGCGTTTCGCCGGTGATCATGCCGATCCCGCCGCGGACCAGCCGGTGATCTTCTGGTCGCGGGTTGAGCACCGGACACGCCGGCGCGCCTGGTGCGGATCGCTCAGCCAGGTGATCCGCGGCGGTGCTGGCCGAGCGGTGGCCGGACACGCCGGCGCGTCGGGTGCGGATCGCTCAGCCAGGTGATCCACGGCGGCGAGGTGCTGCCGGACGAGCCGTGGCTGGGTCCGTGCTGCTGGACGAGCCGTGGCCGGGTCCGCTGGTCGATCGGGTCGCTCCTGGCATGATCACGTGCGGATCGCCGAGCGTGTCGCCGGTGATCATGCCGATCCGGCCGGGTTCGCTCGGCCAGGTGGTCCCCGTGCCCGAGCAGGCCGCGACCCGCCCGTCCGGCGGACGAGCGGGTCGCGGGACTCATCAGGGCGTCAGCGGCGGACCTGCCGCAGCGGCGGGACGGTGTCGGGGGCGACGTGGCCGTCGGCGACCGCCTCGAAGGCGTGCGCCATGCCGACCAGCTCGGCGTCGTCCCACGCCCGGCCCATGAGCTGCAGGTCGATGGGGGCGCCGTTGGCGTCCGTGCCGGCCGGGAAGGCCAGCGTCGGCACGCCCGAGCCGCCGGACGGGGTGTCGCGGCGACCGAAGCTCGACCGGTTGCCACCGCCGTCGTTGAGGCTGATCTCGGACAGCAGCCCCGGGTAGACGACCGCGTCGAGGTCGTTGCGGTCCATCCACGCGGCGATGTTGGCCTTGTACTGCGCGCGGTAGCCGCGCCAGGCGGCGACCTCGGCCTCGGTCATGCGCACCTTGCCGGCGCAGAACTCCGGCGCGTAGCGGGTGTACGGGAGCTTGCGCTGCGAGCAGATGACCTCGGCGGGCGAGGACATGCCGAGCTCGGGGTGGCTCTCGAGGTAGCGGGCCCAGCCCTCCCAGTTCACGTCGACGTTCGGGCGCACCGGGGCGACCGGGCCGTCCGCGACCTCGACGATCGAGGCGCCCGCCGTCCGCAGGTGGGCCAGTGCCGCCCGGGAGGCGGCGATCGTGGTCGTCGTGCCGTACGGGTCCTCCCACGCCGAGGGCAGCAGGCCGATGCGCTTGCCCTGCAGGGCGTCGTCGGACAGGACGCTGCGCCAGTCGGCCGGGCGGTGCGCGTCGGCCTCGGCGGTCTCCGGGTTCAGCGGGTCGGTGCCGGAGGTGACGTTGAGCAGGTCGGCCAGGTCGGACACCGAGCGGGTCATCGAGCCGGCGTAGTCCTGCAGCCACGACAGCGGCATGACGCCGCGGTCGGACTGCATGCCGTCCGTGCCGCGCAGGGTGACCAGGCTCGCGGCGCTGGCAGGGGCGTAGAGCGAGTCACCGGTCTGCGACCCGAGCGTCGCCGCCGCCATGCTCGTCGCGGCGGCGACCGCCGGACCGCCGGAGGAGGCGAGCGCCGAGCGCGACGGGTCGAAGGCGTTCCAGACGGTGCCGTACGCGCTGTCGGAGTACGAGCCGCTCGTCGCGTACTCCTCCATGCTCGCCTTGCCGATGATGATCGCCCCGGCCCGCCGCAGCTGGGCCACCTGGTAGGAGTCCTCGACCGGGAAGAAGTCCTGGAACGTCAGCGAGCCGTTGGTGGTCGGCATGTCCGCGGTGTCGTACAGGTCCTTGACCGCGATCGGGATGCCGAGCAGGGCGCCCCTGCCGCCCGCCGCGCGCCGCCGGTCGGCCCAGGCCGCGCGGGACAGCGCGTCGGCGGCCACGGTCGTGTAGGCGTTGAAGCCGAACTGGCCGCGGTCGTAGGCGGCGATGCGGTCGAGGTAGGCCTGGGTGATCTCGCGCGAGGTGGTGCGGCCGGACTCCATGTCGGCCTGCAGCTCGGCGATCGTCTTGTCGACGACGTCGTACGACGAGGTGGTGACCGCGGGCGCGTCCGCCGGTGGGGCCGGCTGGTCGACCTTCGTCGCGCCGGCGCCGCGGCAGTGCGCCGGCTTCAGGCCGGCGTCGGCGGGCGACAGTCCGGCGAAGTTGTCGATCGAGCAGATCTGCGTCCGCGACAGGCCGTCCAGCAGGGGGTCGCGGACGAGGGACGCGGCCTGCGCGCCGACCCGTCCGACCTCGGCGCTCGAGGTCTCGGGGGTCACCGGCTGGCCGACGACGACGAAGTGCAGCAGGGACGCGCTCCGCCCGGCGGCGATCCGCAGCCGGTGCACGTAGGCCGGGAAGTTCGCCGCGTGCCCCTCGGTGCCCATCGGCGTGCTGAAGGTGTCGCGCAGCCAGTTGCCCGTCCGGTCGAAGGCGCCGACGACCGTCGCGCTCGGCCCGCCGGTGCTGCGACCGGCGGCGGTGCCGCTCGCCGAGGCGGTCCACGCGTCGCGCCTCGTGACGCGGGCGTCGCCGTCGGAGGTCGCCACCACCGTGCTGGCGTTCGTGCCCGTCGCGCCCCAGCCCGTCTGGCCGCCGAAGGCGACCTCGACCGTGATCGGACGCCGGGTGGTGTTCGTGAACGTGTCCAGCCAGCGGCCGGTCGCGCGGTCCTGCACGACGTCGACCTCGCGCGAGATGCGGACGCCGCTCAGGTCGACCGACTGCGTCGTCTCGAAGTGGCCCGTCCCCTGCTCGACGAGCCCGAAGCCGCGCATGAGCTCGCCGTCGAAGCGCTCGCGCTGCGCCGTCGTGACGCTCACGCGGATGCCGCCGTAGCCGTTCAGCATCGTGGAGTAGGGCGCCTGCACCCCCGTCCCGGTCTGGGTGGCCCGGATGCTGCCGGTGTCGACGCCCGGTGGCGAGGCGTCCTGGATGCCCCAGGACGTGCCGGTGCTGTCGGTGACGTAGGTGAACGCGCTGGCCGTGCCGGCGGGCACGAGCAGCCCGGCGGCGGCCAGGGCTGTCGCGACCGCAGCCGTGGCGCGTGACGTCGGAGTCACAGGGGGAGTCTCCTCGCTCGAGAGGACCGGGTCGCTCGACCCGGTCGGCGCTCGACAGGCTCGCCCGCCCGTGCGTCGTCGGGATGACGACGACGGTCTCCCCAGGTTTCCGCCGCGTGCGGCGCCCGGCTACCAGGCGACCTCGCCCTCGCGGTCGACGAACCGGCCGGTCGGCGAGCCGGGTCCTGCGGTGGCGAGGGCGACGATGGCGTCGGTGCCCTCGGTGAGCGACTGCGGGCCGCTGTGGCCGTTGAGGTCGGTGGCGGTGTAGCCGGGGTCGACGGCGTTGACGCGCACCTCGGGCAGCGCCTTGGCGTACTGGGTGGTGAGCATGGTGAGGGCGGCCTTGGAGGCGGTGTACAGCGGCGCCACCACCGAGCCCTCGATGCGGGACGGGTCGTGGGTGAGCGCCTGCGAGCCCAGGCCGCTGCTGACGTTGACGATGACGGGGTCGGAGGAGCGCCGCAGCAGCGGCAGGAAGGCCGTGGTCGTCCGCACGACCCCGGCGACGTTGGTGTCGAGCACGGCGAGGGCGTCGTCGCCGGTGAGGGCGTCGGCGCCGCTGTGGGTGCCGACGATGCCGGCGTTGTTGACGAGGACGTCGAGCACTCCCTCGGTGCGCTGGACGTCGGCCGCGGCGGCGGTGACGGAGGCGTCGTCGGTGACGTCGAGCTGGACGAAGCGGGCGCCGAGCTCGGCCGCCGCGGCGGCGCCGCGTTCGGGGTCGCGGGCGCCGAGCAGGACGGTGTGGCCGAGGGCGAGCAGGCGGCGGGCGGTCTCGTGGCCGAGGCCCTTGTTGGCCCCGGTGATCAGGATGGTGGTCATGGGGACAGCCTGCGGCCCGTGGGCGGACGGGACCAGGCACGGCTCGACGGTAGGAGCGGCAGTACCACCCTGCACCGCCCCGCGCGGTCCGGGCGGAGGCAGACTGGTCGGTGTGATCGACCAGGGGACCGGGCTCGGGGCCACCATCCGTGCGTGGCGCGACCGCCTCCCGCCGTCGGCGGCGGGGCTGCCGTCGGGCCTCACCCGCCGCACGACCGGACTGCGCCGCGAGGAGCTGGCCCAGCTCGCCGGCCTGTCGGTCGACTACGTGGTGCGCCTGGAGCAGGGCCGTGCCACGACGCCGTCGGCCCAGGTCGTCGCTGCTCTGGGGCGCAGCCTGCAGCTCACCCGCGAGGAGCGCGACCACCTCTACCGGCTGGCCGGCCTCGCGCCGCCGGACGACCGCACGATCACCGACCACATCCCGCCGGGCGTGCACCGCGTCCTGGGGCGGCTCGGGGACGCCGCGGCGGCGGTGTTCGCCGCGGACTGGCGGATGGTGTGGTGGAACGCGGCCTGGGCGGCGCTGCTCGGCGACCCGTCCGGTGTGGCGCCGGAGCTCCGGAACTTCGCCCGGGAGCGGTTCCCGGTCGGCGGGAGCGGCGGGGTCCTGGCGCACTGGACGGTCGCCTCCGAGGACGACGACCGCACCGACCTCGCCGTCGTGTCCGACCTGCGCCGCGCCACCGGGCTGTTCCCCCGCGACCCCAGGCTGCACGCCCTCGTCGCCGAGCTGCGCGCGGGCAACGCGCGCTTCGCCGAGCTGTGGGCGGCCGGCACCGTGGCGGCGCACTGCGAGGACCGCAAGACCGTGCTGCACCCCGCGGTCGGGCCCGTGGTCGTCGACTGCGACGTCCTCGCCGGCGGGCTCGGCGAGCTGAAGATCGTCGTCATGTCGGCCGCCCCGGGCAGCGAGGACGAGACCAAGCTGCAGCTGGCCGTCGTCGCCGGGGCGTCGCAGCCGGCCCTGCCGGTCGGCGAGGGCCCGGCCGGGCAGCGCCGGGCTCAGGCCGAGCGGATGCTCGAGATCCCGCCGTCGACGTCCACCGACGTGCCGTGGACGAACGCGGCCTCGTCCGAGACGAGGTAGCGCACGGCGTACGCGACGTCGACCGGGCGGACGGGGCGCCCGGCGACCGTGCCGCGCGTCATGAGGTCGAGGACGTCGTGCGCCGCGGCGTTGCCCTCGGTGGCCGTCGCGCCGGGCGCGACGCCGTTGACGCGGACGCCGCGCGGTCCGTACTCGGCCGACCAGTTGCGCGTCAGCTGCTCGAGCGCCGCCTTGCTCGCGGTGTACATGGCGCCGAACGGCGTGCCGACGCGGGCCATCCACGACCCGACGTTCACGACCGAGCCGGAGCCCCGGTCGGCCATCGACGGCGCGAGCGCACCGACGAGGACGTGCGGGGCGCGGACGTTCACCGCCAGCATCGCGTCGAGGTCGCCGTCGGCGAGCGCCTCGGTCGCCGAGACCGGGTAGATGCCGGCGTTGTTGACCAGCACGTCGACCGAGCCGCCGAGCGCGGTGGTCGCCGCGGCGGCGAAGGAGCGCAGGTCGGCGTACGTGCCGGCGAGGTCGACGGGGACGGCGTGCGCCCGCCCGCCGGCCGCGGCGATGCGGTCGACGACGACCTGCGCGCGGGCGGCGTCGCGCCCGCTGACGACGACCTCGGCGCCGGACGCGGCCAGCACTCGGGCGATCGCCTCGCCGATGCCCGCGGAGGAGCCGGTGACGACGGCCGTGCGTCCCGCCAGGCGGGTGTCGCGGGGGAGGGTGGACAGGACCTGCTCGTTGGACTGCATGGTCCAGTACTACCGCAACTGGACCATGGGGTCCAGTCCACGTAGCCTGCTGGCGTGAGCACGACGGCCAGCACCGAGCGCGGACGCCGCACGCGCCAGCG
>CAXTFU010000293.1:0-5941 GCA_964243385.1 uncultured bacterium
CGGGTGACGCCGGCCGGCCGGCCGTTGCCGTGCAGGACGAGGCGCAGCCCGCCGGTGCGGCCCGGGGCGACGCGGGCCGTCCCGTCGGTGGCCGTCACGAGCCGGGCGGCGCGCGAGGACGACAGCCAGCCCGGGCCGGAGGCGAGGCTGGTGCGGTTGCGGACGGCCGACGTGCCGAGCTGCACCGGCGAGCCGGGGCCGGCCGGGAGCGCGACGTTGCCGGTGGCCCGCAGGACCATCCCGACCGCGACCGACCCGCGGCGCGGGAGCACGACGGTGCGCCGGTCGGCGAACACCGACGCCGACGGCGTCACCGTGGTGCTCGCGGTCAGCCGGGCCGGCTGCACGGCCACCCGCCAGGTCACCGGCGCGCCGAAGGCGGCGGCGCCCAGGCGCAGCCGGTAGCTGCGGGGGTGCGTCCCGGCCGGCACGGTGGTCGCGTCGACGCGGCGCGACACGACGGCCGTCTCGCCGGGGGCGACGCTGGCCGCACCGGGCCGGGTGGCGTTGCGCACGGACGTCGCGCCGGCGCGCACGGTCAGCGGGTCGGACCCCGCCGTGCCCGTGGTCGGCGCGAGCTCGAGGCCGGCGACCGGCCAGGCGGTCGTCCCGCTGTTGCGGTACGTGGCGCTCAGCGTCCCGGTCACGACGCCCGGCGGGCGGACGAGCACCGGAGCGGGGGCCGCGGCGACGAGCGCGCTCGCCGTGACCGCAGCCGGCCGGGCCGGGGCGGGCGGGGGCGCGACGACGGGGGCCGCGCCGGACAGCCGCCACCAGGCGGACCGCAGCCCGTCGGCGTTCGCCGGCCAGGAGCGGGCGCCGGAGACGCCGGCGCCCGTGGTGGTCACCCGGGTCGGGGCGCCGGACGCGTCGGCGCCCTCGAGCACGACGGTGCGGACGCGTCCGCCCCACTCGCCGTTTCCGTCCCGGGCGGTGACGCGCACGCGCAGCAGCCGTCCGACGGCCGGGAAGCGCCGCTCGAGGTCGCTCGCGCGCAGCGTCGCCCGCCAGGAGTGCACCGGGTTCGGCAGCGCGCCGTCCCAGTCGTCGCGGGCGGCGCGCAGGTACGGGAAGTCGCCGGTCGTCGACCAGCCGCCGTTGCTGCTGCTGAACTCCGCGAAGATCGGCACGCCGCCCGAGGTGCGCACGACGCCGGCGGTCGCGCGGACGGCGGCTGTCGTGCTGGCGGGCTCCAGCGCCGTGCGGGCGCCCGAGGCCGAGTACAGCGCGGTGCCGCCGAACACCTGGCAGGAGGTCGTGTCGCAGAGGTCGTAGGTGCCGCGACCGGCGACCCGCGCGCGCTTGTTGGCGGAGTACGAGCGGGCCGCGACCGACTGCGCCTGCAGCGCGGCGGGGCGCCAGGACGACGCGCTCTCGCGCGGGACGACGCCCAGCAGGTAGCTCTCGAGCGGCAGCACGACCACCGTCTGCAGGGTGCTCGCCGAGGCGCGCACCGCCTGCACGGCACCGCGGTAGTCGCGGCTGGTGCCGTTGCGGTAGGCGACCCGCACGACCTCCGGGCCGGACAGGCGGACGGGGCCCGCGACCGCGGCGGAGCCGGCGAGCGCCCACGGCGCCCAGGCGCCCCCGGTGCGCGCCTCGACCCGCAGGCCGGCGGCGTCCGGCACGACGCGCCAGCGGTCCGGTCCGGCGGGCAGCTCGGTCGTGCGCCCGGTGGCGACGTCGGTGACCCGCAGGCCCGCCGCCGGGTGCACCTCGGTGTCGCGCCCCTCGTCGCCCGAGAGCAGCACCCGGACGGGCGCCTCCGGCAGCACCGCGCGGGTGGTGCCCGGGTAGTACGCCGACAGGATGGCCTCGAGCCCCACCCCCAGGCTGGCCGCCCCCTGCGCGCCCCACTGGCTCATCCCGCGACCGTGGCCCCAGCCGTGGCCCTCGACGACGAACACGCCGTCGGCAGGACGGGCGACCACCTCGTCGGCCGCCGCGGGCGGCGCGGCGACGACCGCCACGACGAGCGAGCCGAGCAGCCCGAGCAGGGCCGCCCAGGCGGTCGCTGCGCGAGCGGTCCCCCGTGAGGAGGGCAGGGGGCGTGGGGGCATGCGGGTCTCCCGTCCGGTGGCCCGGGACCGGGCACCGCGCTCAGGCATCGGCAACAGCGTCCTGCGGCTGGAGGGCTCCGGCCGCACCCACGGCGGCCCAGAACAGGTCGCCCAGGGTCATGAGCACGCGGCTCAGCACCGCGACGGCGAGCGCGCCGGGGCGGTCCAGCACCGGCGCGAGCGCCGCCACGAGCGCGAGCTCGCGGACACCGACGCCGGCCGGTGCCAGCACGAACAGGAAGCCGGCCGTCCAGGCCAGGGCGTAGGCCCCGGTCGACAGCAGCAGGACCGAGCCGTCGCCCCCGCTGTCGTGCGGGCGCACGAGCAGCCACAGGTGCACGCCGTAGGCGGCCCACATGGCGAGCGCCCAGCCGAGCGCGGCCGACACGCCGCGCCAGGACAGCGGCCGCTCGAGCGGGTCGCGGCGCAGCACGCGCAGGCCGATGCCGACCAGGCGGGTGAGCACCGGCGGGGCGAGCAGGGCGAGCCCGAGCGGCAGGACGAGCAGCACCCAGGCGTAGGAGTCGAGCGCGTCCGGGCTGGTCAGCGGCAGCGCGACCGCGGCGGTGAGCAGCCCGGCCGCGACGAGCACGCCCATGAACAGCAGCCCCGCCGTGCCGGTGCGGCTGCGCGGCGCGCCGTGGCTGCGGCCGAGCTCCATCTGCGCGGCGACGGCGAACACGCTGCCCGGCACGTACTTGCCGAGCTGGCCGACGAAGAAGACCTGCAGCGCGGCCCGCAGCGGCAGCACCGTGCCGAGGTCGACGAGCAGCGCCCGCCAGACGAGCGCGCTCGCCAGCAGGCCGGCGAGCACGGCGACGCCGCTCGCGACCGCCGCGCCCGGGCCGATGGCCTGCGCGGCGTCCCACGCCTGCGGTCCCGACTCGCGCAGGGCCAGCGCCAGCAGCCCCAGCGCGAGCAGCACGAACGCGACCCGGACGGCGCGGCCGAGCGCCGGCGAGGGTCGTCCGGACGGGCTCACACGCGGGAGCCTAGAGCGGTGGCCGGCGATCGGGCCGCGATAGCCTGCGTCCCATGACTGCAGCGCCCGAGACCCCCGGCGTGGTGATCGGCAACCACACCAAGAAGTACACCGCCAAGAACCCAGCGATCAAGTGGCTGACGCAGCGCTTCGTCGCCCGGCTCGACGCCATGGTGGGCGACATCGCCGGCGACGCCAGGCCGGCGACGAACCCGCTCGAGGTGGGTGCGGGCGAGGGCGTCATCAGCCTGAAGATGCAGGAGCGCTTCGGCACCTGCGTGGGGCTCGACCTGCCGGACGCCGGGCTGCGCGAGGAGTGGCGCTCGCGCCCGGGCCCGCACTACCTGCACGGCGACGCCGAGAAGCTGCCGTTCCGCGACGAGCAGTTCGACCTCGTGGTCTGCGTCGAGGTGCTCGAGCACCTGCGCGACCCCGCCGCCGGGCTGCGCGAGCTGGCCCGCGTCACCTCGCGCCACATGCTGCTGTCGGTGCCGCACGAGCCGTTCTTCCGCGGGTCGAACCTGCTGACCGGCCGCTACCTCAAGGACCTGGGCAACACGCCGGGCCACCTCAACCACTGGACGGGCGCGGGCTTCCAGCGCTTCGTCTCGCAGGTCGGCACCGTGCGCAAGGTCGCCTCGCCGTACCCGTGGACGATCGTGTGGGCGACCAAGGCCTGACGGACGACGGCCCGAGGTCCCCGGAGCGGGGGCTCCCGCTCGGTAGGATCGGGGGTCACCGAGCGATGAGGTCGAGTCCGTGCGCCTAGTGGTCCAGGTCCCCTGTCTGAACGAGGAGGAGACGCTCCCTGCCGTCCTCTCCACCATCCCGCGGTCGATCCCGGGCATCGACGAGATCCTCGTCCTGATCATCGACGACGGGTCGACCGACCGCACCATCGAGGTGGCCCGGGCGCACGGCGTCACGCACTTCGTCCGGCACGCGCGCAACCGCGGCCTGGGCCGGTCGTTCCACGACGGCGTGCAGCGGGCGCTCGAGCTCGGCGCCGACATCGTCGTGAACACCGACGGCGACAACCAGTACCCGCAGGAGCGCATCGCCGACCTCGTGCAGCCGATCCTCGAGGGCCGCGCCGACGTCGTCGTCGCCGACCGCCAGGTGCACCTCGTCGAGCACTTCTCCGGCCCGAAGGTGCTGCTGCAGCGCTTCGGCAGCCGCATCGTCAACGCCGCCGCGGGCACCGACCTGCCGGACGCCGCCAGCGGCTTCCGGGCCTACTCGCGCGACTCGCTCATGCTGCTGAACACGATCACGCGGTTCAGCTACTGCATGGAGACGATCATCCAGGCCGGCAACAAGAAGCTGGCGATCACGAGCATCCCGATCCGCACGAACCCCAAGACGCGCGAGTCGCGGCTGTTCTCGAGCACCTACCAGCACGTGCTGAAGTCGGCGGGCGCGATCATGCGCGCCTACGTCATGTACAAGCCGTACGTGATCTTCAGCGTCTTCGCCGCGCTGTTCGGCGTGCTGGGGCTCGTCCCGTTCGTCCGCTACGCCGTGCTCAAGGCGGTCGGTGACGACGGCAACCACCTGCAGTCGCTGCTCGTCGGGACGATCCTGCTCGTCATGAGCTTCATGAGCGTCATCGTCGGCATCATCGGCGACCTGCTGCGCACCAACCGCGCGCTCATCGAGGACACCCTCGAGCACACCAAGAAGATGCGCTTCGGCCAGCTCGACCCCGGCAACCCCGGCCCGGTCGACCTGTCCGAGCGGGCCGTGTCCGGCTCCGCCGCGCGCCGCCCGTCGACGCCGGTCGGCGCGGTCTCGGGGGCTCGCCGCGCCGGCTGACCGCGCGCCCGTCGCCACCGTGGTGGTGGTGAACTGGAACGGCGCGCACCTGCTCGGCCCCTGCCTGCGGGCGCTGTCGGCGCAGCGGACGACGTCCGCCTTCCGCGTCGAGGTCGTCGACAACGCGAGCACCGACGGCTCGCTCGCCCTGCTCGAGCGCGAGCACCCGGACGTCGTCGTCCACCGCAACGCGGCGAACCTCGGCTACGCGGGCGGCAACAACACCGCCCTGCGCCGGCTGACCACGCCGTTCGCGGTGCTGCTCAACAACGACGCGGTGCCCGAGCCGGACTGGCTCGAGCGGCTGCTCGCGCCCTTCGCCGCGCCCGGCGGCGACCGGCTCGCGGCGGTCACGAGCAAGGTGCTGTTCGCGCCGCGCTTCGTGCGGCTGCGCCTCGAGGTGGCGGCCGGCCCGGGCCTGCGCGTCTGGTCAGTGCTCGTCGACGGCCGCGACGTCACCGGCGCGGTGCTGTGGGAGGCGCTGACGCTCGCCCCGACCGGCGAGGGCGCCGAGCGGTCGTGGCGGACGAGGGCGTCCGGCGAGCTGCTCGTGCCCGTCGAGGCGGCCGGGCCGCACGAGCTCGCGCTGCGCTGGGCCGCCGACCGGGCCACGTCGGTGCGCCTGTCGCACGACGGCGGCGAGGTCGTGCTGCCGGCGCCCGCCGAGCCGACCACCGTGGCGTGCACCGTGCCGGCGGACGTGCCGGCCGTCGACGTCGTGAACAACGCCGGCTCGATCGTGCTGCGGGACGGGCACGGCGCCGACCGCGGCTTCCAGGAGGTCGACGCCGGGCAGTACGACGCGCCCGAGGAGGTCTTCGCGCTGTGCGGCTGCGCCGTCGCCGTGCGGGCGGAGGCGGGGCGCGCCGCCGGCTGGTTCGACGACGACTTCTTCCTCTACTACGAGGACACCGACCTGTCGTGGCGGCTGCGCGCCGCCGGCTGGTCGATCCACTACGAGCCGACCGCGGTCGTGCGGCACCTGCACGCGGCGACCACCGGCGAGTGGTCCCCGACGTTCGTGTTCCACAACGACCGCAACCGGCTGCTCATGCTCGTCAAGGACGCGCGGGCCGGACGGGCG
>CAXTFU010000294.1:0-5924 GCA_964243385.1 uncultured bacterium
GACGGGCCCGCTCGTGCGGCGTCCTCCGACCGCCCGCGCACCTCGGGCCGTCCTCAGGACGCAGGCCGGCCGCCGGGCCCCGGGCGTGCGCAGGGCTCGGGCCGTCCGGCGAGCAGCGGGGCCCCGCGACGCGACGGAGCAGGGCGGGCGGACCGGACCGGAGCTGGCGGTCGTCCGCCGCGCCTGGCCGACGCCCGACGGTCGGAGCTCGCGCAGCGACAGTCTGAACCCCGCCGGGACGAGCGTCGCAAGGCGACGCGGCTCGCAGTGCCCGACGACGTCGACGCCCGCATGCTCGACCAGGACGTGCGGCGCGAGCTGCGCGGCCTGACGCGCGAGACGGCCGACCTCGTCGCCCGCCACCTCGTGATGACCGGCCGCCTGCTCGACGACGACCCGGAGCGCGCGCTCGCGCACGCCCAGGCCGCGCGTGCCATGGCCGGGCGCATCGGCGTCGTCCGCGAGGCGGCCGGGCTCGCCGCGTACGCAGCAGGGGAGTGGACCGAGGCGCTCGCGGAGCTGCGCGCCGCGCGCCGCATCACCGGCGCGGCCGACCACCTGGCCGTCATGGCCGACTGCGAGCGGGCGCTCGAGCGGCCGGAGCGCGCGCTCGCGTACGCCGACGACCCGTCCGTCGGCTCGCTCACCCAGGACCAGCGCGTCGAGCTCGTCATCGTCGTCTCGGGGGCCCGACGCGACCTGGGGCAGGCCGACGCGGCCGTGCTCGTCCTGCAGGACCCGGCTCGGCGCACGACGGCGGCTCGGCCGTGGGCCGCACGGCTCTGGTACGCCTACGCCGACGCGCTGCTCGACGCCGGACGGCTGGACGAGGCGCGCAACTGGTTCGAGCAGGCGGCCGCCGTCGACGACGCCGGTGCCACCGATGCCGGCGACCGGGTCCTCGAGCTCGACGGCGTGGTCCTGGAGGACCTGGACGAGGACGAGGAGACCGGCGCCGGGCTGCCGGACGCCGAGCTCGCCGCGTTCGTCGCGTTCGTCGCCGAGGCGTTCCCGCACCCGGCGCCGAGCGCCGCTGCGCCCGCCGAGCCCGACGGACCGGAGCCTGCGGGCGGAGCGCAGACCGCCGTTGCTCCGGCCGCGGCAGCTGCCGCCGCCGTGGCTCCGGCCGCCGTGGCAGGGGCCGGTGTGGCCCCGGCCGCCGTGGCAGGGGAGGCCGGACCGGCTGCTCCTGCCGACGACAAGGCCGAGCAGGACCGTCCGCGGCGCTCCGGTGCGCCCCGGCTGCCCGCGGCCGGCTTCACCGCGATCGTGCCGCCGAGCGCCGCGCCGGAGCCCGTCCGCAGCGCCTCGTCCCTCATCCCGCTGTTCGCCAGCCCGCCGCCCGTCGAGGAGGACGGCACGGACGACGACTGACGCCACCCACGCGGCGGCCGTCCACAGGGGCGGCCACTGTCCCCAGACCGTGCGGGCGGACTTCCCGGCTGCGGGCGACCCGGGAAGGCTGGTCCCGGTCGCCCGTGCGGGCGGCGGACGGGGGTCGCGCAGTGGCGAGCAGGTCTGGAGCGGGTGGACGGCGTGCGGCGTCACCGCCCGGTGGTGCGGACGCGCGGACCGCGTCGCGCAACGAGGTGCTGCTCGTCGGGCGGCTCCCCGCGGCCGCGGAGGAGCGTGAGCTCCCGAGCGGGGACCAGCTCGTGGCCTGGCGCCTGGTCGTCGAGCGGGCGCCGGGGCGCCGACCGCCCGAGGGCGTCCGCGTGCCGACCGTCGACACCGTCGACTGCGTCGCCTGGACCGCTCCGCTGCGCCGGACCGCGCTCGCCCTCCGGCCGGACGACGTCGTCGAGGTCTCCGGGGCCCTGCGCCGCCGGTTCTGGCGCGCCGGCGCCGTCCCGGTCAGCCGGTACGAGGTGGAGGCGGCGTCCGTGCGCCGGGTGAGCCGTCGTCCCCCGGGCGTCGGCTGACCCGAGGCGGCGCTCGTCGGCGTGCGTCGGCTCGGCCGGTCGGCTAGACGTCCCGGTGGTCGCGCAGCACCATGCCGGTCGCCGGCTTCGGGGTGAACAGCGTCGACTTGCGCGGCATCCGCTCGCCCGCCGCGGCGACAGCGGCCACCGCGCCGACCGGCGTGGGGTTCAGCAGCACGGCGGTGCCTCCGGTCCGGGCTGCCAGGAAGAGCGCCTCGCCGACGTCGTGGGCGTAGCCGACGTGGTCGACGTCGTCGGGCAGCTCCCACAGCGCCGAGACGACGAGGGCGTGCAGCACGCTGACGTCGAGCGCTGCCCAGGCCTCGGTGCGCTCCGGCGGGACCGCGGCCGCGAGCAGGTCCGGGTCGGGGTGCGACAGCAGGTGCAGCTCGCTGCCGTCGCCGGAGGCGAGCAGGAAGGCGGAGCCGGACCGGCCGGCGTCCGCCAGCTCGCGCAGCCCCTGGTCGAGGTCTGCCTCCAGACGCCGGACGGTCGTGCCGCGTGCCGCGCGGGCCGCCAGCTCGCCCGGCGGGAGCCCCGGGACGACCCGGTGGATCGGGTGCACCTCCGGACCGAAGGCGGTGGCGTCGACGAGCAGGCACAGTCCCGCGTCCCACGGTCCGGGGCCGGCACCCGCCTCGTGCGCGAGCGCCTGGCGCTGGAGGTAGGTGGCGTAGCGGTGGTGACCGTCGGCGATGAGCGCCGAGCGGGGCAGCAGGTCAGCGGCGACGGCCGCGAGGACGTCCGCGTCGGTGAGCGCCCACAGCCGGTGGCGCAGCCCGTCGGCGAGCACGGCGTCGACGAGGAGCGACGGTCCGTCCGGCGTCCCGGCCGAGGCGACGGCTGCCGCGGCCGCGCCTCCGCCGTCGTAGACGAGGAAGATCGGCTCGAGGTCGGCGCCGACGGCGGTGTAGAGCGCCAGCCGGTCCCCGACAGCACGGGCCATGGTGTTCTCGTGCGGCAGGACGATGCCGTCCTCGGCCGGCGACAGCGCGAGGGCGCCGAGCAGACCGCGCTGCACGTGGCCCTGCGGCGAGGCCTGCTCGTACACGTACAGCGCCGGACGGTCGTCCGGCACCAGCACCCCCTCCTGCCGCCACGCCGCCAGCAGGGCCGCGGCGTGCTCGTACCTGTCCTGACCGGCGCCCGCGTCGTCGCGTGGGAGGATGAGCCGTACGACGTTGTGCTCGCTCGAGGCCTCGAGCGCTGCCACGCCGTCGGCGTCCACGACGTCGTACGGCGGTGAGGTCAGCGCGGCGAGGTCGCCGGCGACGCGCTCGTCGTACCGCAGGGCACGGAACGCCGACAGCACGAGACCGCTCGGGCGGGGGACGGAGGAGGCCGGCAGGCTCTGCTGCTGCAGCTGCGCGACCTGCGGGTCTGTGGGGCTGTGACCGGCGCTCATGCGGCGACACTAGAGGTGAGGGCCCCGACGACCGGGTCCGCGCCAGAGGACGAACAGGAGGGAACCGCATGTCGGAGAGTCGGTACGACCCTCGGTACGACCCCAGGGCGCCTGACGAGGAGCGCCCGCGGCCGTTCTCGGACCTGCCCCCGCCGCCGCCCGACGTCGTGCCGGGCGGCGAGGTCTACGACTGGTTCGTCCGTGGCGTCGACCTGCTCGACAACGGCGACACCAACGCGGCTGTCCAGCTGCTCGCCCACTGCGCCCAGGCCGAGCCGGAGAGCCGGCAGGTCCGCGAGGCGCTCGCCCGCGCCCAGTTCGACATCGGCATGTACGACGAGGCCCGCGAGAACTTCGAGTGGATCATCTCGATCAACCCGGCGGACGACTACGCGCAGTTCGGGCTCGGGCTCGCCGCCACCAAGGCCGGCGACCTGAAGAGCGCCGTCGAGCACCTGGCGCTCGCTGCGGCGATGCGCCCCGACATCGCGTACTACAGCACGGCGCTGCGCGGCGCCCGGGCTGCCCTGACCGCGGCCCGGCGCTGAGCGGGCAGCGGTTCGGGAGCTCCGCCGAGGCGCTCAGCACGGTCTACGACGCCGGGCTGCTCGACCTCGACGGGGTGCTCTACCTGGAGGAGCAGGGGATCCCGCACGCCCCTGAGGCCGTGGCGGCGGCCCGGCGCAGCGGCATGCGGATCGCCTACGTCACGAACAACGCGTCCCGACGACCCGCGACGGTCGCCGAGCGGCTCACCGGGCTCGGCATCCCCGCGGTGGCGGACGAGGTGGTGACCAGCGCCCAGGCGGCCGCCCGCGTCGTGAGCGCGTCCGTTCCGCAGGGCGCTGCGGTGCTGGTCCTGGGCACGGAGGCGCTCGCGGACGAGCTGCGCGACGTCGGCCTCGTGCCGGTGCGCACGGTGGCGGAGGCGGGACAGGCGGGTGTCGCCGCCGTCGTGCAGGGGCTCTCGCCCGACACCTGCCAGCGCGATCTCGCCGAGGCGACGGTGGCGCTGCGCGCCGGTGCGCTGTGGGTGGCGGGCAACACCGACGTGACCCTGCCGAGCCCGCGCGGCCCGCTCCCGGGCAACGGCGCCTTCGTGGCCGCCCTTCGCCTGGTCACCGGGCTCGAGCCGCTCGTCGCCGGCAAGCCCGACCCGGCACTGCACCTCGCGTCGGTGGAGCGCGTCGGGGCGCGCCGACCGCTGGTCGTCGGCGATCGGCTGGACACCGACGTCCTCGGTGCGGTGCGCGGTGGGGCCGACAGCCTGCTCGTGCTGACCGGCGTCACCGACCGCGGTGCCCTGCTGCGGGCGCCGCTCGGCAGCCGTCCGACGTACCTGTCGACCGACCTCCGCGGGCTCGTGCAACCTCATCCTGAGGTCGAGGTGGACGGTGAGACGGCGACCTGCCGAGCGGCGCGTGCGGAGCTGACGACGAGCGGCGTCGTGGTGAGCGGTGACGGGGACGACGCCCTGCGCGCCGAGGCCGCCCTCTGGTGGGCGTGCGCCGACGCCGGCCGCGCCCCTGCGACGGCCTGACCCTCGACCCGACCTGCACGGTGTCGCTCGTGTCCGGGCGGCACGGGCGGCGAGGTCGGACGCGTCGTCGCGCGGGACTGGTCCGGCAGAGGCCTGACCCCTGGACCAGCTGGCAGGGCCTGGCCGCCATCTGCCTGCGGGGACGCCTCCGCCCCGTGGCGCACGCGCGGTGCCGTCGTGCGCGCTGCGGACCGGTCCGCCCGCAGCGTGTCGTGACGTGTGGTGCGGCCGCCGGACGTCGTGCTCCTGGCGGTACGGTGCGTGCTTGCTCGGCCACTGGCTGCCCGATGACGGGGGACGAAGGTGCGCGACGCGCTCAAGAGCTACCTGGCCCTCGCCAGCGGGGTCACCGACGTCACCCGGCAGGCGGCGCTCACGGCGGCGCGAGCACTGGTGTCGTCGGGCGAGGCCACGGCCGAGCAGGTGACGGGCCTTGCGGAGGACCTCGTCGCCCAGGCACGGCAGAACCGCGAGGCGATCGTCGCGCTCGTCGGCTTCGAGGTCGAGCGTGCCCTCGGGCGGCTGGGGCTGGCCTCCGCGGACGAGGTCGTCGCCCTGCGCGAGCAGGTCGCCGAGCTCGAGGGCGAGCTGCACGCTGCTGCGGACGCGCTCGTCACGGCGCAGGCCGGTTCCGGCGGCGCAGCAGTCTCTGATGCAGCAGTCTCTGATGCAGCAGGCGCCGGCGCAGCGCCCACCGGCGCCAGGACCCGTCGTGCCAAGGCCGTGCCTGCCCAGGCTGCTGCCGACGACCGGTCGTCGGGCCCGGACGCCGGCGCGACCGGCTCTGGGACGGACCCGGCCGTGCGGCTGGCAGCCGCCGTGCAGGCGCCTGTCGAGCACGCGCCGGTGACGCGCACGGCCGTCGGCGGCGCACCGGAGCCGTCGAAGGCGAGCAAGGCCCCGGCCAAGAGGTCTGCGGCCACGACGGCTGCGCCACCGGCGTCGGGTCAGGCAGCCGGGCCGTCCCAGGCAGCGAGCACGGCTCCGACCACGGCACGGGGTCGCGCGGACGGCCCGTCCGAGAGCGGGTTCGACCTGTCGGCGCCGGCCCCGAACC
>CAXTFU010000295.1:0-5912 GCA_964243385.1 uncultured bacterium
CCTCCTGCCGCACCGGCGCGCCGTCCCTCGAGGCCGACCGCGAGCGGGCCCGGGTGCTCGAGCTGTGCGTCGACGCCGCGTGCGCGCTGCTCGTCGCCGACGCGCTGCCGGACGCCAGCACCGACCTGCTGACCGACCCGGTCCTGTCCCTCATCCCGGAGCAGCGGCGGCCCGACCGGTCCAGGTGAGCAGCGCGTCGACGCCGCGCGCGTTGACGACCCGCTCGGGCCGCACGCCGCACAGGTGCGCCCGCTCGCAGCCCAGGTGCTGCCAGTCCAGCTGACCGGGCGCGTGCGCGTCGGTGTCGATCGCGACGTCGCAGCCCGCCTCGACGGCCAGGCGCAGCAGCCGCTTCGGCGGGTCGAGCCGCTCGGGCCGGCTGTTCACCTCGACCGCCACGCCGAACTGCGCGCACGCCGCGAACACCAGCTCGGGGTCGAACTCGCTCTCGGGCCGGCCCTTGCCGCCCCGGCCGTGCCCGAGCACCTGCCGTCCGGTGCAGTGGCCGAGGACGTCGGTGTGCTCGTTGCTGATCGCCGCCACCATCCGCGCGGTCATGTCGTCGCGGGGCATCCGCAGCTTGCTGTGGACGCTCGCCACCACGAGGTCGAGCTGCGCGAGCAGCGCCGGGTCCTGGTCGAGCGCGCCGTCCTCGAGGATGTCGCACTCGATGCCGGTGAGCAGGCGGAACGGCGGCGCCGTGCCCGCGGCGGCCTCCTCGGTGAAGCGCTCGTTCAGGCCCGCCACGACGTCGAGCTGCTGCAGGAGCCGCTCCGGCGACAGCCCGTTGGCGACCGTCAGCCGGGGTGAGTGGTCGGTGAGGACCATCCAGGCGTGGCCCAGCGCCCGGCCGGCGCGCGCCATCTCCTCGATCGGCGAGCCGCCGTCCGACCAGTCGCTGTGCGTGTGGCAGTCGCCCTGCAGCACCGAGCGCAGCTCGGCCGCGCCCTGCGAGACGGGCGTGTCGCCGAGCGTCTGCACCCGGCGCAGGTACACCGGCTCCTCGCCCGCGAGCGACTCCGTGACGACGAGGGCGGTGACCTTGCCGATGCCGGTGAGCTCGGTCAGCGTGCCGGAACGCACCCGCTCGGCCAGCTCGTCGGCCGGCGTGCGGTCGACGACGGCCGCCGCGGTGCGGAAGGCGCGCACCCGGTAGGAGGGCTCGAGCGCGCGCTCGAGGCAGAAGGCGATCGACCGCAGGTCGTCGGCGGGGTCGCGGACGGTCATCGACCGATCCCCTCGGACGGCACGTCGACCGGACGCCCCCGCTCGGCGCGCTCGGCCACGAAGACGGCCGTGCACACGGCCGCCCAGCCGAGCCCGAGCAGCAGCCCGCCGACGACGTCGCTCAGGTAGTGCACGCCCAGGAACACGCGGCTCGCCGCCACCAGCACGGCGACCAGGACCGCGCCGAGCAGCACCAGGCGGTCGCGGCGGACGTGCGGCAGCACCAGCACGGCGGTCGTCGTCCAGAACACCGCCGAGCCGAGCGCGTGGCCGGACGGGAACGACGGGCCGAGCGCCGTCGCGACCGGGACGTCGAAGACCGGCCGGGCGCGGTCCACCAGGTGCTTGAGCCCCTGCGACAGCACCAGCGCGCCTGCCCGTGCGGCCAGGACGTAGAGCGCGAGCCGGACCCGACCGCGGGCGGCCAGCACGAGGACGAGGACCATCGCCGCCACGGTGATGAGCAGCGGGTCGCCGAACAGGGTCACGACCTCGGCCGTGCGCAGGACGACCGACGAGCCCGCGGACGCCCCCTCCGCGGCGCGGCCCACGTCGAGGTCGAGCGCGACGAGCGGGGCGTACCGGGCGCGGACGAGCACGGCCAGCGGGACCGTGACGAGCACGATGGCGAGCACGCCGAGCAGCGAGAGCAGCAGCCGTCCGCCCGCGCGCGCGGCGGTCGTCGCGGTGGGGTCGCTCCGCAGGGTCACCGGGTCATGCTGCCCGCGCCGGGCGCCGGGTGCACCCGCGGGGCTCCGCGTCGAAGCGCTGGCCCGGCTCGGCCCGCGTGCGGCGGTGAGACGACCGGAGCGCTCCTGGCGGCGGCCGCTGGTGCCGGCCGCCCCGGGCAGCGGCCGACCCGCTCCTCAGACGACCTGGTGCAGCCAGGTGACCGGCGCGCCCTCGCCGGCCTCGCGGTACGGCTCGAGCTCGTCGTCCCAGGCGCTGCCGAGCAGGCCGTCCAGGCCCTGCGCCAGCTGCGGGCCGGTGGCGGTCGCGAGCAGGGCGCGCAGGCGGTCCTCGCCGACGAGGATGTCGCCGTTGACGCTGGTGGTCGCCCGGAACACGCCCAGCGTCGGCGTGACGGCGTACCGCTCGCCGTCGTGGCCCGTGCTCGGGTCCTCGGTGACCTCGTAGCGCAGCATCGTCCAGCCGCGCAGGGCAGCGGCGAGCCGGCCGGCGGTCCCGGAGCGTCCGCGCCAGTTGATCTCGGCGCGCAGCTGACCGGGAGCGGCCGGCTGATCGGACCACTCCATGCGGGCACGCGTGCCCAGCTCGGCGGCAACCGCCCACTCGACGTGGGGGCACAGCGCGGGCGGACACGAGTGGACGTACAGCACGCCGGCGGACACGGTGCCTCCTGGTGGACGAGGTGCGCCTTCCCCAGCGGCCTCGATCAGGATGCTCGTGTCGTGGACGTGCTGTGCCCCATGGTGCCACTGTTGATGCTGGGAGACCAGTGGTTCACCCGATCGGCCCAGCGTCAGGGCCTGCGAGCCAGTCGTCGATGCCCGCCAGCAGCTCGGCCTGGAGCGCGTCCGGCGCGGCGCTGCCCCGCACGGCGTCGGCGGCGAGCCCCGCGAGGGCGCCGTCCGGCAGGCCCTGCTGGTCGCGGACGGCGGCGTACTGCTCGAGCAGCCCCGACCGGAACAGCAGCGGGTCGTCGGCGCCGAGCGCGACCGGCACCCCCGCCTCCTGCAGCTGGCGCACCGGGACGAGCTCGACCGCGCCGGCCACGCCCAGGGCGACGTTGGACGCCGGGCAGACCTCGAGCACGACGCCGCGCTCGGCGAGCAGGGCGACCGTGCGGGGGTCCTCGACCGACCGGACGCCGTGGCCGAGCCGGTCGGCGTGCAGCGCCTCGACGGCCCCCTGCACCGACCGCGTCCCGCGCAGCTCGCCCGCGTGCGGCACCGACAGCAGCCCGGCGTCGCGCGCGATGCGGAAGGCCTTCCTGAACTCCTCCGGGCGTCCGCGCGTCTCGTCGTTCGACAGGCCGAAGCCGACGACCCGGGCGGCGCCGGTGTCGGTGAACCGGCGGGCGACCCGGGCGAGGGTCTCGGCGTCGGCCGGGTGGCGGGTGCGGTTCGCGGCGACGACGAGCGCCATGCCGACGCCGGTCGCGGCCGAGGCGGCGTCCATCGCGTCGAGCACGACCTCGACGGCCCCCTGCAGCCCGCCGAGGCGGGCCGCGTAGGACGACGGGTCGACCTGCACCTCGACCCACGCCGAGCCGGCCGTCCGCTCGTCCTCGGCGATCTCGCGCACCAGCCGCCGCACCTGCTCCGGACCGGTGACGACGTCGCGCGCCGCGTCGTACAGGCGCTGGAACCGCGACCACCCGCGCCGGGCAGTGACGTCCAGGCGCGCGCCGGCCGGGTCGAGCAGCTCGGCGGGCAGCCGCTTGCCCTGCTCGGCGGCGAGCTCCACCACGGTCGACGGCCGCATGGCGCCCGCCAGGTGGAGGTGCAGGTGCGCCTTGGGGAGCCTCGCCAGGTCGCGCACGTCCGACAGTCTGCCGTGCGGGCGACGTCCTGCCGTGTCGCAGGGCGGGGCCGGTGCGGCCACCTGGGACAATGGGCGGGTGACCAGTCCGGCTGCAGCCAGTCCCCGGGACCCGGGGGCCTACAACGCAGAGCACCTGTCCGTCCTCGAGGGTCTCGAGGCGGTGCGCAAGCGGCCCGGCATGTACATCGGCTCGACCGACTCCAAGGGCCTCACGCACCTGGCCTACGAGATCCTCGACAACGCCGTCGACGAGGCGCTGGCCGGCCACTGCCAGCGCATCGAGCTGCGGCTGCACGCCGACGGGTCGGTCGAGGTCGACGACGACGGCCGCGGCATCCCGGTCGACGTCGAGCCCAAGAGCGGGCTGACCGGCGTCGAGCTCGTGCTCACCAAGCTGCACGCCGGCGGCAAGTTCGGCGGCGGCGGCTACAAGACCTCCGGCGGCCTGCACGGCGTCGGCGCGAGCGTCGTGAACGCCCTGTCCCGCCGCCTGGACGTGCAGGTCCGGCGCGGCGGCCGGACGCACGCCATGAGCTTCTGCCGCGGCGTGCCCGGCACCTTCGACGGCCCCGGACCGGACGCCGCCTTCACGCCCCGCGCCGGGCTGTCGGTCGCCGGCAAGGCGCCACGCGGCCGCGGGCTGCCGACGACCGGCACGAGCGTGCGCTGGTGGCCCGACCTCGCGCTGTTCACCGCGCAGTCCGCCGTCGACGTGCCGCAGCTGCACGACCGGCTGCGCCAGACCGCGTTCCTCATCCCGGGCCTGACGCTGGCGGTGCTGGACGGCCGGACCGGCGAGGTCGTCGAGGAGACCTTCCGCTTCGACGGCGGCACCGCCGACTTCGTCGAGCACCTCGCCGTCGACGGCGCCGTGTGCGACCCGGTGCACATCCTCGGGACGGGCGACTACCGGGAGACCGTCCCGGTGCTCGACGAGGCCGGGCACATGACGACGCAGACCGTCGAGCGGCACTGCGAGGTCGACGTCGCGCTGCGCTGGGGCACCGGCTACGACACCCGCGTCTCGTCGTTCTGCAACGTCGTCGCCACCCCGCACGGCGGCACGCACCAGAACGGCTTCGAGCGCGCGCTGCTGCGCACGCTGACCGACGCGATGAAGGCCGCGCGGGTCCTGCGCGCCAACGACGAGGCGGTCATCAAGGACGACGTGCTCGAGGGGCTGACGGCCGTCGTCACGGTGAAGGTGCCCGAGCCGCAGTACCTCGGGCAGACCAAGGACGAGCTCGGGACCCCGGGCGTCAGCAAGATCGTGGCGGACGTCGTGGCGCGCGGGCTGCGCACCGAGTTCCTCGACAGCAAGAAGCGCAAGGCGCAGGCCCGCGTCGTGCTCGAGAAGGTCGCCGCGGCCGCCAAGACCCGGCAGGCGGCCAAGGCGTCCAAGGACGCCGCCCGCCGCAAGACGGCGCTCGAGACCTCGACGCTGCCGGCCAAGCTCGCCGACTGCCGCTCCCCCGACGTCAGCCGCACCGAGCTGTGGCTCGTCGAGGGCGACTCGGCGCTCGGCACCGGCAAGCTCGCCCGCAACAGCGAGTTCCAGGCGCTGCTGCCCCTGCGCGGGAAGATCCTGAACGTCCAGAAGGCCGGGGCGTCGGAGATGCTCAGCAACGCCGAGTGCGCCGCGATCATCCAGGTCGTCGGCGCCGGCACCGGGCGCACGTTCGACCTCGACGCGATGCGCTACGGCAAGATCGTGATCACGACCGACGCCGACGTCGACGGCGCGCACATCCGCTGCCTGCTCATCACCCTGTTCGCCCGCTACATGCGCCCGGTCATCGAGGCCGGCCGCCTGTACGCCGCCGTGCCGCCGCTGCACCGCATCGAGGTGTCCGGCAGCAGCACGCCGGTCTACACCTACAGCGAGAAGCAGATGCAGGCCGAGCTGCGCAAGATCGCCGCACGCGGCGCCAAGGTCAAGGGCCAGATCCAGCGCTACAAGGGCCTCGGCGAGATGGACCCCGACCAGCTGGCCGAGACCACGATGCACCCGGCGACCCGCACGCTGCGCCGCATCAACCCGGGCGAGGTCGACGCCGCCGAGCGCGTGCTCGAGCTGCTCATGGGCAACGACGTCGCCCCGCGCCGCGACTTCATCGTCAGCAGCGCGTCCCGGGTCAACCGCGAGCTCCTCGACACGTGAACAGGCACCCCTGATG
>CAXTFU010000296.1:0-3937 GCA_964243385.1 uncultured bacterium
GCGCGGGGCAGCGCGGGTCGAGGTCGGCGACCAGCTCGAGCCCCTTGTGGCCGGCCGGTGCGGCGACCAGCGACAGGGCGCTTTCCACGCAGTCGCGCAACACGAACGGCGCGTCGTCGAGCTCGAGCTCGCCGGACTCGATCTTCGAGAAGTCCAGGATGTCGTTGATGATCGACAGCAGGGCGTCGCTGCTGTCATGGACGATCTGGGTGTAGGAGCGCTGGTCGGCGTTGAGGTCGGTCTCCAGCAGCAGATCCGTCATCCCGATGACGGCGTTCATGGGGGTGCGGATCTCGTGGCTCATGGTGGCGAGGAACAGCGACTTCGCGCTCGAGGCGGCAGTCGCCGCGTCACGTGCGTCGGCCAGCGCCGCGTTGGCCTGCTGCAGGGCGTCGGCCCGGCGCGCGAGCTCTGCCGCGGCGGCGACCTGTCCGCTGAGGTCGCGGACGAGGTGGATGTGCTGGGTCGTGCCGCCGTGGTTCACGCTGATCGCGGCCGCCTCCACGGGCACGGCATGGCCGTCGCGGTGTCGGAGCCGGCTCATCAGCGGCGCCGTGGTCGCCCCTGCCTCGGTGAGCACCGCGTCATGGCCGGCGAGGTCACGCAAGGCGTCGGAGTCGGCCCGCAGATCAGTGGCGTCCATCCCGGTCAGCTCCTCGACGGAGTAGCCAACGATCCGGGCGAGGGCGTCGTTGGCCGAGACCCACCTGCCGTGCTCGGCGACGCCGACGCCTTCGCCGAGGTCGCTCAGCGCGTCGAGCAGCCGCTGCTGCACGAGGTGCTGCTCGCCCAGCTGGCGTTGAAGCACCGCGGCTTGGGTGATGTCGTGGAACACCGCGACGCCGCCGCCTCCCGGCAGTCCCGCGGAGCCGGCCAGCGGCCGTCCGGTGACGGTGATGGTGAGCGGGTCGGGCGACCCGGCGCGGAGTACGACCATGCGCATTCCGTCGGTGCTCTCGCCGCGCAGCGCCCGGACCAGCGGCAGGTCGTCCGGCGGCAAGGGGGTGACGCCGTCGCTGTGGAACATCTGGAAGTGCTCGTGCCACGGGCCGTCGTCGGCGATGTCCACGCCGGGCACCAGGAGCTCGCGTGCGGCTCGGTTGTTGAGCAGGAAGGTGCCGGAGTGGTCGACGACCCGGACGCCGTCGCCGATGCTGCTCACGATCGCGTCCAGCAGCGTCGCCTTGTCGCGGGCGTTGGCTTCGGCGGCCGCCAGGTCCGCGGTGGCTACCCGCACCTGCGCCTGGGCGCGGGCGCGGGCGGACAGCAGGAACCACACCAGCGCGGCCAGCAGCAGGCTCAGCGTCGTTCCGCCGAGGGCGAGCACCCGGCTCAGGGGCAGCACGCCCTCGCGCAATGCTTCGGCCCGTCTGGTGCTCTGCACGACGACGGACCACTCGCGCTGCGCGACCGGGACCGGGACCACTCGCGGCCGGGTCGCGGCAGCCGGCTCGCCGGACGAGGCGGCAGCGGCCTGCACCAGCCGGCCCTGAGCGTCGGGAACGCGGACGGTGACGTTCAGCAGGCCTTGGCCGACGTCGGTGAGCGTGCCCACCGCTAGGTCACGGGTGCGGGAGGTGAGCACCACCCAGCCCCGTAGCTGACGATCGGCCGGTGAGGCCAGCCGGACGGAGGTGTCGGCGGGCGGGTCGTAGACCGGGGCGGCCAGGCTGAACGCCTGTTGCTGCTGAGCCGGCGGCAAGGACTGGTCTTTGAGCAGGACGAAGCCGTCGGATGCCGACGTCCGCCCGCTGCGCCGTGCCTCGAGCATGGCCAGCACCGTTCCCGACACCCCGGACAGGTCCCGGCCGGCGCTCAGTGCAGGCGTCCGGTCCAGCGACCGGGTGAACAGGCTGAACAGGTGCTCCGGAACGCCGTCGCTCGGGGTGAGCGCGGGTGCGCCGCGGGCCTGCCAGTACGCCGAGGCCGCCGCGACCCGGCCCGGGGCCACTGGCGCCACGAACACGACCCCCGACGCACCGGCCAGCCGCGCTTCGGGCAGCCTGCTGGTCAGCTCCTGGAAGTCCGCGTTGTTGACGTCCTGCTGGGCCGTTACGGCCGCGGCTAGCGCAGTGACGGTGCCCTGGTAGCGCTGCACCTCCTTGGCCAGCGCCCAGCCGGTGACCTCGGCGCGCCGGTCGAGCTCGGACTGCGCGGCCCGCCGGTCCACCGCGGCGGCGTAGCCCGCCGCAGCCATCGACGCGGTGATCCCCAGCACCAGCGCCACCGCAACCGACGCCGCGGTCCGCCTCCGCAGCCGCACCGGACGGTCACGCGGCTCGGCGACCGGCTGCGCCGCGCTGTTGGTCCGTGCCCGGGCGGCCGCGAAGCGGCGGGTCCTGCTCATACTTTGCCCGGTCACCAGGACGTGTCGGAGGCCACGGCCAGCAGGACCTGCTCGATGGCCTCGATCAGGGCCGTGATCACCACCGGCTTGGTCAGGTACGTCGCCCCAAGGGCCCGGCCCGCCTCGATGTCCGCGGGCTCGATCCGGCCACTGAGGAAGACGACGGGCAGCGCTTCGTACGCCGGGTCCTGGCGCAGCTGCTCAAGCAGCTCCAACCCGCTCATACCTGGCATCAGCACGTCGAGTACGGCGATGTCCGGCATCCGCCCCGCCGCAAGCACCTCGAGCGCCTCGGCTCCGGAGCCGACCGCGCGCACCTGGTGCCCGACCCGCCCAAGCCGCACCTCGACCAACGACCGCAGGTCCGGGTCGTCCTCCACCACGAGCACTCGCGCCATGCCTGTTCCCTCCGCACCGGTCGACCCGACGCTCGGGTGCTGCAGCTCCATCGGCAGCCGAGCAACATGCGTGAACTGGCCGGGCACAGGCTCTGGTTCGAGGTCTGGCTGACCCTGCGGTCAGCCGTCCCGCTGCACGCCACCTGGAGGACAGGGCGTGACCACGACGAGCGTCCCGTCCCGCCGGCGCACCGGCGCGTTCATCGCCACCAAGGAGCACCTCCGGTTCGTCGGGTTCGCTGATGCCGTCCGCCGCGAGAACTACATCGGCTGTGCTTCGGCCCCCGCCGGCGTCGGCAAGACGCTGTCCGCCCGCCGCTACACACACTGGGACACCGCCGAGGCGCTGCTCGAGCAGTGGGTACCACGCCAGGACAGCGACGCCGCCGTCTACGCCTCGCTCGCCCGGTCTCGGGCCGTCTTCTGAAGCCCGACGACCAGCAGCACCCCGCGCCAGCTCGACAAGGACCTCGACCTGCTGTTCAAGCGTGTGAAGGCCTGCATCGACCAGCACGTCCGCCGCGCCCAGACCCGACTCACCGGCCCGACACCGCGCTACGTCGACCTGCTCGTCGTCGTCGAAGCAGACCGGCTGTCCGCACCCGCCCTGGAACACCTGCGCGACCGCTTCGACCGACGCCCGCTCGGGCTGCTCCTGATCGGCATGCCCGGCGTCGACAAGCGGCTGTCCCGCGTCCCCCAGCTCTACAGCCGCATCGGCTTCGCCCACCAGTACCGACCCCCGGTGCGACGACGAGCTCGCGTTCGTCCTCAGCCGGCACTGGCGCAAGCTCGGCCTCACCCCGGACGTCACCGACTTCACCGACGCCCGAGCCGTCGCCGCCGTCAGCCGCATCACCCGCGGCGACTTCCGGCTCGTCCACCGCCTGTTCGTCCGGATCGAACGCATCCTGATGATCAGCGACCTGACGGTGATTCAGCTACGACGTCGTCGAGGCCGCCCGCAGCCTCCTCGTCATCGGCGACACATAGCCCCACTCACAGGATCACCGGTGCATGCTGACGGTGTGCACTACTCCGACGGACCAGGCCTTCAGGACGAAGACAAGGAGGTCCGAGAGCAAGTCCGTTCCTCCACCGGGTA
This sequence comes from uncultured bacterium, assembly GCA_964243385.1. Taxonomy (GTDB): domain Bacteria; phylum Actinomycetota; class Actinomycetes; order Mycobacteriales; family SCTD01; genus SCTD01. The sequence continues at coordinate 3,851 of CAXTFU010000296.1, forward strand.
CACGATCCCTCCCACGACACCGTACGTCGGACTGACGCTCGCCGAGGCCGAACAGCAACAGCCGTGCTTGGCTCAGGATGGTTGCCG
>CAXTFU010000296.1:3947-5903 GCA_964243385.1 uncultured bacterium
CCTTGCCCATGAGGAGAGCCGTGTCCTGCAGGCCACCGACGGGGCCGACTTCTACCTCCGCCGAGCGTCTTTGCAGCCCCGTCGCGTCAACGTCTTGGTCGGGATGGACGGTCGAGTCGCCGTCGCGGACGCTGGCTGACCCCAAGCAGTGAGCACCTCGGATGTCAAGGTGGCCCCGCGCCATACATCTCTAGGAGAAGCCCGCCACTAACCGCTGCAGCTCACATGCCGTTGAGCGCGCGGACTTGTAGCGCAACTGGTGTACGGAGACGATGTGTCACTAGGGCGGGCCAGGAGCCGTTTTCGCTTCGTTCGCGGGCGTGGCACATCTGCTGGGCTACGCGCGGGTGTCGACGGCTGAGCAGAACGTCGACCTGCAGCTCGATGAGCTGACCGCGGCAGGGTGCTGGAAGGTCTGGACCGACCTCGCGTCGGGGACGTTGGACCGGCGGCCGCAGCTCGACGAGGTGCTCGAGCAGCTGGGACGGGGGGACACGCTGGTGGTGTGGCGGCTGGACCGGCTCGGCCGGTCGCTGCGGCACCTGATCGACGTGGTCACTGGCCCGGACGAGCGGGGCATGGGGTTCCGGTCGTTGCGGGAGAACATCGACACCACGACCGCGGGCGTCCGGATGGTGTTCCACCTGTTCGGGGCACTGGGACAGTTCGAGCGGGGGATCATCCGGGACCGGACCGTCGCCGGCCTGGCGGCAGCCCGGGCCCGCGCCGAGTGGGTGGGCGGCCGTCGAAGCTGTCGGCGGAGCAGCGCCGGCAGGCCCGCAAGATTTACGACGACTCCGAGCTGACGGTCGAGCAGATCGGGGCGGTGCTGGGCGTCAGCCGCACCTCAATATACGGAGCCCTCGCCAAGGACGGCTCGTGAGGTCGACCAAGGCCGGCGACGGGCAGCTGTCGCTGCCGGTGGAGTGCCTGGACCCGCAGGACCGGGCGGTCCTGAGATTCACCCGGGAGCACCACCTGCAGGGCCGGGTACGTGCTCGGGTGCAGGCCGAGCTCGGGATGAGCCAGACGCAGTGCTTCCAGTTGCTGCTGGCGCTGCTGGCGCTGCTGGCGCTGCTGGGACGGCCGGAGGTCGCTGGGGCCGAGCCGCAGCTGACCGCTCACCTGCGGGCGATGCTCGAGCGGCGCCGCCGGCTGCGGCGATGGTGGCGCAGTGCCCGCGCGCTCGCCCTTACCGCGGGATGTCACTTAGGACAGCGGGCAACGCTGCCATCGGTTGGCCGTCAGGGCGGGGACGGGCGGTCGGGCTGCGGCTGATGCGCCAGGAACGCTGCGCGGGCGGCCGGCCCGCGGACGACCTCCTGAGTCCGGAAGTCCCGGCCGTCGAACTCCTGAAGTAGCCACTGCTGTCGCGGGTCGTCGATGGCCTGCTGCAGGCAGCCGCGCGTTCTTCGGTGTCCGCGACCAGCAGTGGCGGCTGAGCCAGCGCCCTGCGCTGCCCGACAGCGAGCCGCTCATCCATGCTGGCTGGCCACCTGGAAGGCGCCCGGCTGGAACTGGGCGGTGGGCCTGAGGTTCTGGGCTGATCCGCTCATCCGAGCGAGGTGGGTGACGGCAGGCCGTTGAGGTGTTCGAGCCGGTCGAGCAGGCTGGTCAGCGCGGCCTGGAACTCCTCGTCGGGGTCGTTCTGCGCCAGGAGCTCGGCGAGCCGGCTGACCGCCGGATACTGGACGATCTGCTCGGCGGTGTCCGCGGTCAGCGGTTCGACGTCGGGCTCGTCGACCGGGCCGGTGTCCACGCCCCGGGCGCTGACTTCCAGCAGCAGGTGCCCGAGCAGGAAGGAGGTGAACGCACGGTAGGCGGTGGCGGCGCCGGCGTCGGCGAAGCCGCGGGCGAGCAGCCCGGCCAGGAACTCCTCCACCCATCGCAGGGAGCGCAGCGGCGGGCGGATCCACGGGGCGCTGGGCGTGCGGGTGGCGATCAGCGGGAACAGCT
>CAXTFU010000297.1:0-5894 GCA_964243385.1 uncultured bacterium
CCACTCGCTGGGCGGCGGCATCGCGATGCAGTTCGCCTACCAGTTCCCCGAGCGCGTCGAGCGGCTGGCCCTCGTCTGCTCCGGCGGCCTGGGTCGCGAGGTGACCCTGCTGCTGCGCGCGGCGACCCTGCCCGGCGCCGACCTCGTCCTGCCCGTGCTCACCGGCTCGTGGGTGCGCGCCGGCGCGGGCTGGCTCGCCGGCGCCCTCGGCCGCACGCGCGTCCCGCTGCCGCAGCTCGTCGAGGAGTGCCTGCTCGGGCTGGACGACCTCGGCGACCCGGGCGCCCGGGCGGCGTTCGTGCACACCGCCCGCAGCGTCATCGACCCGGCCGGCCAGCGGGTCGACGCCCGCGAGCGCCTGCACGCGACCGCCCACGTCCCGCTGCTCGTGGTGTGGGGGCGCCGGGACGCCGTCATCCCGGTCGCCCACGGCGAGGAGCTCGCGCGGTCGGTCCCGGGGGCGCGGCTCGAGGTCTTCGAGCAGTCCGGCCACTTCCCGCACCTCACCGAACCGCACCGGCTCGCCGACCTGCTCGCCGCCTGGCTGGGCTCGACCGCGCCGGCCGGCCCGCCGGCGCCCGCCCGGCTGGGCTGAGCCGCCCGCGACGGCCCGAGTAGCGTCGGCGCGATGGACCTCCTCTACACCGCAGTGGCCACCGCTCGAGGCGGACGGGAGGGCGAGGTCGTCAGCGACGACGGCGTGCTCGACCTGTCGCTCGCGATCCCCACCGAGCTCGGCGGCCCCGGCGGCGACGCCACCAACCCCGAGCAGCTGTTCGCCGCGGGCTACGCGGCGTGCTTCCACTCGGCGCTCAAGCGCGTGGCGAAGGACCAGGGCCTCGACGTCCACCTGTCGGAGATCACCGCCCGCGTCAGCCTCGGCCTGGACGGTCAGGCCTTCGGCCTGGCCGTGACGCTGGTCGCCGCGCTGCCGACGCTCGACCCGCCGGTCGGCGAGCAGCTCCTGCACGACGCCCACCAGGTGTGCCCGTACAGCCGCGCCACCCGCGGCAACGTCGAGGTCGTCCTCGAGCTGGCGCCCGCTCCCGGCGCCTGAGCCGACCGCCTCCATCCCGCAGGACGTGCAGGTCCGGCCCTAGGGCTGGACCTGCTCGCCCTTGCCGACCACGACGATGCCGTGCTCGGTGACGGTGAACCCCCGGGCCCGGTCGTGCGCGAGGTCGACGCCGACCTGCGCGCCCGGCCAGACGTCGACGTTCTTGTCGAGGATGGCGTTGCGCACGAGCGCCCCGCGGCCGACGTTCACGTTGTGCATGAGCACGCTGCCCTGCACCTCGGAGCCGGAGTTGAGGCGCGCGCCCGGTGACACGACCGACCGGCTGACGCGTCCGCCGGACACGATGACGCCCTGCGAGACGAGCGAGTCGACGGCCTGCCCGACGCGACCGGGCTCCTCGAACACGAACTTCGCGGGCGGGAGCGCCGGTGAGCTCGTGAGGATCGGCCACTGCCGGTTGTAGAGGTTGAACACCGGGTGCACCGCGACGAGGTCCATGTGCGCGTCGTAGTAGCTGTCCAGGGTCCCCACGTCGCGCCAGTAGCCGCAGTCGCGATCGGTCGCGCCCGGCACGTCGTTGTCGGAGAAGTCGTAGACCTGGGCGTCGCCCCGCTCGACCATCATCGGGATGATGTTGCCGCCCATGTCGTGCACCGACCCCTCGTCGCCGGCGTCCATGCGCACCGCGTCGAGCAGCGCCTTGGTCGTGAACACGTAGTTGCCCATCGAGGCGAACACCGTGTCGGGGTCGTCCGGCAGCCCCGGCGGGTCGGCCGGCTTCTCGAGGAACGCCTCGATGGTCCGCCCGTCGCGGGCGGTCGAGATGACGCCGAAGCCGTGCGCCTCCGAGCGCGGCACGCGGATGCCCGCGACCGTGACGCCGGCGCCGCTCGCGATGTGCTGCTCGACCATCTGGCGCGGGTCCATGCGGTAGACGTGGTCGGCGCCGAACACGACGACGTGGTCGGGCTCCTCGTCGTAGACGAGGTTCAGGCTCTGGTGGATGGCGTCCGCGGAGCCGCGGAACCACTGCGGTCCGAGGCGCTGCTGCGCCGGCACGGGGGTGATGTAGTTGCCGAGCAGCGTGGACATGCGCCAGGTCGTCGTGATGTGCCGGTCCAGCGAATGCGACTTGTACTGCGTCAGCACCACGATCCGCAGGTAGCCCGCGTTCACGAGGTTGGACAGGACGAAGTCGACGAGCCGGTAGATGCCCCCGAAGGGCACCGCCGGCTTCGCACGGTCGGCGGTCAACGGCGACAGGCGCTTTCCCTCTCCGCCGGCGAGGACGATGCCGAGTACCCGGGGTGCGCGCATGGACGCAGTGTGACGCACTACCTTCCCCGCATGCGTATCGGTGTCTTGACACGGGAGTGGCCGGACCAGGTCTACGGCGGCGCCGGGGTGCACGTCGAGTACCTCGTGCGCGCCCTGCGGGCCGAGGGCGCGGACGTCGACGTCCACTCCTTCGGCGGCACGGACGACGGCGCGCGGGCGCACGCCCCCGACCCCCGGCTCGCGTCGGCCAACGCGGCGCTGGGGGTGCTGAGCACCGACCTGTCGATCGCCGCGGCCACCGGCGACTGCGACGTCGTGCACTCGCACACCTGGTACGCCGACCTGGCCGGCCACCTGTCCGGGCTGCTGCACGGCGTGCCGCACGTCGTCACGACGCACTCGCTGGAGCCGCACCGGCCGTGGAAGGCCGAGCAGCTCGGCGGCGGGTACGCCGTGTCGTCGTGGGCGGAGAAGACGGCGCTGCTCGGCGCCGACGCCGTGGTGGCGGTCAGCGAGGGCATGGCCACCGACGTCCTGGCCAGCTACCCCGAGCTCGACCCCGCGCGCGTCCGCGTCGTCTACAACGGCATCGACTCCGCGTTCTACCGGCCGGTGCCCGAGACCGACGTGCTCGAGCGGCACGGCGTCGACCCGTCCGAGCCCTACGCGATCTTCGTCGGCCGCATCACCCGGCAGAAGGGGCTCGCCCACCTGCTGCGGGCCGCCAAGGAGGTCCCCGGCCAGCTGGTGCTCTGCGCCGGTGCGCCGGACACCCCCGAGATCGCCGCCGAGACCGACCAGCTCGTCGCCGAGCTGCAGGCCGCCCGTCCGGGCGTCGTGCTCATCAGCACGATGCTGCCCAAGGCCGACGTCGTGCAGCTGCTCTCGCACGCGACGGTGTTCGTGTGCCCGTCGGTCTACGAGCCGCTCGGCATCGTCAACCTCGAGGCGATGGCCTGCGGCACCGCGGTCGTGGCCTCGGCCGTCGGCGGCATCCCCGAGGTCGTGGTCGACGGCGAGACCGGCGTGCTCGTCTCCTACGACGAGGCCGACCCGCGCGGCTTCGAGGCCGCCTTCGCGCAGGCCCTCAGCGACGTGCTGGCCGACCCGTCCCGCGCCGGGGCGATGGGCCGCGCGGGGCGCGAGCGGGCCGTGGCGCAGTTCGGCTGGGACGCCATCGCCCGCCAGACGCTCGAGGTCTACGCGTCCGTCCTGCGCTGAGCCCGGCGCCCCGAGGCGCTCAGGCCAGCGGGTCGGCGTCGGCGTCCAGGCCGGCCAGCAGCTCGACCAGCGGGTCGAAGACCGCCGGGGCGGCGGCCACGACCATCGGCGCGCCGGGACCGGCGCCGCGCAGGCCGCCGACCCGAGCGCCCGCCTCGGTGGCGATGAGCAGCCCGGCCGACATGTCCCAGGGGTTGAGGCCCTGCTCGTAGTAGGCGTCGATCCGTCCGGCGGCCACGCTGCACAGGTCGAGGCTCCCGGCGCCGGCGCGGCGGATGTCGCGGACGACCGGCAGCAGCTCGAGCAGGTGACCGGCCTGCACGGCGCGGCGCCGGGCGTCGTAGCTGAACCCGGTGCCGACGAGCGCCTGCGACAGCTCGGTGACGCCCGTGCAGGCCAGCGGCCGGCCGTTCAGCAGCGCGCCGCCGCCGAGCACGGCCGTCCACAGCTCGTCCTTGGCCGGGTCGAACACGACGCCGACCTCGGTGCGGCCGTCGACCTCGACGCCGATCGACACGGCCCACTGCGGGATGCCGTACAGGTAGTTCACCGTCCCGTCGATCGGGTCGACGACCCAGCGCACGCCGGACGTGCCCTCGAACGACGCGCCCTCCTCGCCGAGCAGGCCGTCCTGCGGCCGGGCCGCCCGCAGCCCCTCGACGAGCAGCTGCTCGCAGGCGTGGTCGGCCGCGGTCACGACGTCGGTCGGGGTCGACTTGGTGTCGTGCCCGCCGAGCCCGGCGTGCATCGACAGCGCCAGCGCTCCGGCGCGGCGGGCCAGGTCGACCGCCAGCTCGAGCGTCTCGGCGGCGCCCGCGGGCGTCTCGGCGGTGGCCTCGGCGGGGACGGAGGAAGGGCTCGGCATGGGTCCAGTCTGCCTGGCGGGCGCGCCGCGCCCGTCAGCCCGCCCTGCGGCGACCCGCGGGTCGGTGTGGCACCGTCCGCTCCTCTACGCTAGAACGAGATTCGGTTTGCGCTCCACCCGCTCCGTCCGACCGCTCACCCGCTCGCAGCACGCCGGCCCCCTGCGGGGCCGGCCCGCACCGAGCGACCACCGAGAGAGGCCCCCGTGGACCTGCGCTTCAGCGACCAGGACGAGGAGTTCCGCCGGGAGCTCCGGACCTGGCTCGACGCCAACCTGCCGACGGAGATGCGCCAGCCCGCCTTCTGGGCCGGCAAGAGCGACGACGAGTCCTTCCAGATCCGTCGCGAGTGGGAGTCGGGCAAGGCCAAGGCCGGCTTCGCGGGCATCCAGTGGCCGGTCGAGTACGGCGGCCGCGGCGGCACCCCCACGATGAAGGCGATCTACGACGAGGAGCTCGCCCGGGCGAACGCCCCGTCGACGGTGAACCCGCTGGGGCTCGCCTTCCTCGCGCCGACCGTCATGGCGATCGGCACCGAGGAGCAGAAGCGCGAGATCATCCAGCCGCTGCTGCACTGCGACGTCATCTGGTGCCAGGGCTTCTCCGAGCCGGGAGCGGGCTCCGACCTCGCCGCGCTGTCGATGCGCGCCGAGGCGCAGGGCGACGAGTACGTCCTGAACGGCCAGAAGATCTGGACCACGAACGCCATGCACGGCGACAAGATCTTCACGATGGCGCGCACCAGCTCGCCCGAGGGCGGCAAGAAGCACGCCGGCATCTCGATGCTGCTCGTCGACATGCACCAGCCCGGCGTCGAGGCCCGTCCGCTCAAGCAGATGACCGGCGCGAGCGAGTTCGGCGAGGTCTTCTTCACCGACGCCACCGTGCCCCAGACCGAGATCCTCGGCGGCGAGGGCAACGGCTGGGCCGTAGCCATGCTGCTGCTGTCGTTCGAGCGCGGCAGCTCGGCGATCGGCCAGTACACCGAGTTCCGCAAGATGTGGGAGGAGGTCGTCAACGTCGCGGCGGCCGTCGACCGCGACGGCCGGCCCGCCTCGCAGGACCCCGTCCTGCGGCAGGAGCTCGCCGCGGCCCTCGTCGAGCTCGAGTGCCTGAAGTACCACTCCTGGCACGTGCTCACCCAGACCTCGCAGGGCAAGGACCTCGGCTTCGAGGCCTCGATGACCAAGATCATGTGGTCCGAGACGTTCCGGCGGGTCAGCGACGCCTACGAGCGCGTGCTCGGCACCGGCTTCACGGTGCCCGAGCCCCGCCCCGGGCTGTCGCTCGCGGAGCTCACGACGCTGGCGATGTGGTCGCGCAGCTGCACCATCTGGGGCGGCTCGCAGCAGGTCCAGCGCACCGTCGTGGCCGAGCGCGTGCTCGGCCTGCCCCGCTAGTCCGCGGCACCAGCCCGCCCCGCCAGCCAGCCAGCCAGCCAGCCAGCCAGCCCAGCCTCACCAGCCCTGCCTCGCCAGCCCAGCCTCGCCAGCCCCCAGGAGACGGACCGATGT
>CAXTFU010000298.1:0-5879 GCA_964243385.1 uncultured bacterium
GTCCTGGCTGTTCGACCGCGGCTTCGGCCGGATCACCTCCTTCGACGCCGGCGCCGGCGAGGTCACCACGCACTTCCGGGTGAACTGGGACGGCGTCCGCAGCGCCGACTGGATCGGCTTCCCGCCCGAGACCGGCACCCTCGGCCCGGACGGCGCGGCGCTGACCGGCTGGCACTTCCCGGACTTCCGGCTGGCGTTCGTGCTGCTCGTGCTGCCGGCCGTCATCGCGCTCATCGCCGAGAACGTCGGGCACGTCAAGGCCGTGGCCGAGATGACCGGCGCCGACCTCGACCCGGTCATGGGCCGGGCGATCGCCGCCGACGGTCTCGCCACCGTGGTCACGAGCAGCGTCGGCGGCTCGCCGACCACCACCTACGCCGAGAACATCGGCGTCATGGCGGCGACCCGCGTCTACTCGACCGCCGCCTACTACGTCGCGGCGGTGGTGGCCGTGCTGTTCGGCCTGTCGCCGAAGTTCGGGGCGCTCATCTCGGCCACGCCCGGCGGCGTGCTCGGCGGCATCACGGTCGTCCTCTACGGGATGATCGGCCTGCTCGGCGCCAAGATCTGGGTGCAGAACCGGGTCGACTTCGGCAACCCCGTGAACCTCGTGCCGGTCGCCGCGGGCATCGTCATCGCCATCGGCAACACCTCGCTGCAGGTCACCGACGACTTCGAGCTCAGCGGCATCGCCCTCGGGACGATCGTGACGATCGCCGGCTACCACCTGGCCCGCGTGCTCGCCCCCGCGCACCTGCGCCGGACGGAGGACTCGCCCTCGCTCGTGCTCGGCGAGCCGGGCATGTACGACGAACCGGGAGCACACGGCCAGCCGGGACAGCACGGGGGGCGCGGGACGGACGGGCAGCCCGGCGACCCGCGCGACCGGGTCCGCCCGTAGCCGTCCCGTCCCTCGCCGTCCCGACCGTCGCAGCCCTGCGGCGCGGGCCCGGATGGGGGATCCTGCACCCTCCGCTCCTGCGCACCATCGATCCTGCGCACTCCGCATGCACGACCCGCACCGCCGACGACCCGCACCGCCGACGACCCAGCACCGACAGGACCCGCCGCCCATGAAGCCCGCGCCGTTCACCCTCCACGCGCCCACCACGCTGGACGAGGCGCTCGACGTGCTGGCCGAGCTCGGCGACGACGGCAAGGTGCTCGCCGGCGGTCAGAGCCTCATCCCGATGCTGAACATGCGCCTCGCCTCGCCGCCGCACCTCGTCGACGTGAACCGCGTCGCCGGGCTCGACCGCGTCGAGCCGTCGGCCGAGGGCGTCCGCATCGGCGCGCTCGTCCGGCACGCCCAGCTCGCGCGGGACGCCGGCGCAGCCGCCGCGGTGCCGCTGCTCGGGCAGGCGCTGTCGCTCGTCGCGCACCCTGTCATCCGCAACCGCGGTACGACCGTCGGCAGCCTGGCGCACGCCGACCCGGCGGGGGAGATGACCGCGGTGCTGAGCCTGCTCGGCGGCACCCTCGAGCTGCGGCGCAGGGGCGGCACGCGCACCGTCGCCGCGGCCGAGTTCTTCCTCGGCCCGCTCGAGGGCGACGTCCGCGCCGGCGAGCTCGTCGTCAGCGCGAGCTTCCCGGCGCTGCCCCCGCGTTCCGGGACGGCGTTCCGCGAGGTCGCCCGCCGGCACGGCGACTACGCGCTGTGCGGGGTGGCGGCCGCCGTGACCCTCGACGACGACGGACGGGTGGCGCGCGCGCGGGCGGCGTACATCTCGATGACGCCGGTGCCCGTCGTCCTCGACCTCACCGACCCGGTCGTCGGCGCCGCCTGGGACACCGCCGACTGGGCCGGCGCCGCGCGGCTGTCGGCGGACGGGCTCGACCCGGAGCCCGACCTGCACGCGACCGCGGCCTACCGGCGTCAGCTCGGGCTCGTGCTCACCCGCCAGGCGCTCACCGCCGCGGCAGCCACCGCCGCCGAGGCCGCCCGGACCACTCAAGACTCCCCCCTCGCGACCGCCGGAGGCGCTGCATGACGTCCGTCCCTGCGACCGAGCAGGTCCTGGACCTCGTGCTGACGGTGAACGGCGTGCCCCGCCCCGCGCGAGTCCCGGCGCGCCGGCTGCTGTCGGACTGCCTGCGGCACGACCTGCGCCTGGTCGGCACGCACGTCGGCTGCGAGCACGGGGTCTGCGGCGCCTGCACCGTCCTGCTCGACGGCGCCCCGGTGCGCGCCTGCCTGATGTTCGCGGCCAGCGCGCAGGGCCACGAGATCACCACCGTCGAGGGGCTGCAGGAGTCGGACGGCTCGCTGTCCCCGGTGCAGCAGGCGTTCAAGGACTGCCACGGCCTGCAGTGCGGCTTCTGCACCCCGGGCTTCCTCACCACCGTGACGGCCTTCCTGGACGAGGAGCCCGCGCCGACCCGCGACGAGGCCCTCGAGGCGATCAGCGGCAACCTCTGCCGCTGCACCGGCTACCAGAACATCGTCGCGTCGGTCCTGCGGGCCGCCGAGCTGCGGCGCGAGCGCGGCCGATGACGACGCGACTGTTCGGGACGTCCGTGCCGCGGGCGGAGGACGCCCGGCTGCTCACCGGGGGAGGACGGTTCCTCGACGACCTCGGCCACGACGCGCTCGCCGCGGCGTTCGTCCGCAGCCCGCACGCGTCCGCCCGCATCGTCGACATCGACGTGCTCGACGCCCTCGACGTCGAGGGACTGGTCGCGATCTTCACCTGGGAGGACCTCGAGGGGCCGGTCGCCGAGCCGCTGCCGCTGCTCGTGCCGCACCCCGGCATCGTCGCCGGCCGCACCCCGTACGCGCTCGCCCGTGACGTCGTGCACCACGTCGGTGAGCCGGTCGTCATGGTGGTGGCGAGCGACCGCTACGTCGCCGAGGACGTCGCCGAGCGCATCCGGATCACCTGGGAGGTGCTGCCGCCGGTCGTCGGCATCCGCACCGCCCGCGACGGCGAGCGGCTCGTCCACCCGGACGTCCCGGGCAACGTCGCCGCGCACCTGGTGCAGGAGGTCGGCGACGCGCCCGCCGCCATCGACGCCGCCCCGAACGTGCTCGAGCTCGACCTGGAGATCGAGCGCAGCGCCTGCATGCCGCTCGAGGGGCGCGGTGTCTACGCGACCTGGGACGCGGACGAGGGCCGGCTGCGGCTGTGGAGCTCGACCCAGACGACGACGGGCGTGCGCGCCGCGGTGGCCGCCAAGCTCGAGCTGCCGTTGCACAAGGTCGACTGCGTCGCGCCGGACGTCGGCGGCGGCTTCGGCGTGAAGATCATGCACCCGTGGCCGGAGGAGGTCCTCGTCCCGTGGGCCGCGCGCCGCCTCGGCCGGGAGCTCAAGTGGACCGAGGACCGGCGCGAGCACTTCATCTCCTCGGCGCACGAGCGGGGGCAGGTGCAGCACGTCCGGGTCGGCTTCGACGACGACGGCCGGCTGCTCGGGCTCGACGTCCGGTTCTGGCACGACAACGGCGCCTACCTGCCGTACGGGATCATCGTCCCGATCATCACCTCGACCCAGCTGCTCGGGCCGTACAAGCCGGGTGCCTACCGGGTCGAGTTCTGGAGCCTCTACACGAACACCGTCATCGTGACGCCGTACCGCGGCGCCGGCCGCCCGCAGGGCGTCTACGCGATGGAGCGGACGATGGACGCCATCGCCGACCACCTCGGGCTCGACCGGGTCGCCGTGCGCGAGGCGAACTTCATCTCGCCCGACGAGATGCCCTACGACCAGCAGATGACCTTCCAGGACGGCCGTCCGCTCGTGTACGACTCGGGCGACTTCCCGGCCTCGATGGCCAAGCTCAAGGACCTCGTCGGCTGGGACGACTTCGCCGCGTACCGCGAGCAGGCGCGCGCCGAGGGACGGCGGGTCGGCATCGGCGTCGCCTGCTACGTCGAGGGCACCGGGGTCGGCCCGTACGAGGGCGGCCACGTGCAGGTCGAGACGACCGGCAAGGTCGTCGTCGCGACCGGCCTGACCTCGCAGGGCCAGGGGCACCAGACGGTGCTGGCGCAGATCGTCGCCGACGAGCTGGGCGTCGCGTTCGACGACGTCAGCGTCACGACCGGCGACACCCGCCGGATGGGGTACTCGGTCGGCACGTTCGCCTCGCGCGCCGCGGTCATGAGCGGCAACGCCGTCGGGCTCGCGGCGCGCAACGTCCGCACCAAGGCGCTGCGGATCGCCGGGGACGCCCTCGAGGCCGACCCGCGCGACCTCGAGATCGTCGACGGGCAGGTCCGGGTCAAGGGCAACCCGTCGGTCGGGCTGCCGCTCGCCACGGTCGCGGTGCTGTCGAACCCGCTGCGGTACGCGTTCGACAAGGCCTCGCAGGCCGCGACGCAGTTCGTCGTCGGCGACCCGACCCGTCCGCCCGTCGACGAGGACGACGAGCCCGGTCTCGAGGACCGCGACTTCTACTCGCCGGCGCAGTCGACGTACGCCAACGGCATGCACGCGGTCGTCGTCGAGACCGACCCGGAGACCGCCGAGATCGCGATCCTGCGGTACTGCGTCGTGCACGACTGCGGCAACGTCATCAACCCGATGATCGTCGAGGGGCAGATCCACGGCGGCGTCGCGCAGGGCGTCGGCGGGGCGCTGTACGAGCGGATGGCCTACGACGAGAGCGGCCAGCTGCAGAACGCCTCGTTCATGGACTTCCTCATGCCCTACGCCACCGAGGTGCCGCGCACGATCGAGATCGACCACCTCGAGACGCCGTCGCCGCTCAACCCGCTCGGCATCAAGGGCGCCGGCGAGGCGGGCGTCATCCCCGGCGCCGCGGCCATCGCCGCCGCCATCGAGGACGCCGAGGGCTTCCGCATCACGTCCATGCCGATCTCGCCGAGCGAGCTGTTCGCGCTGCGCGAGCGCTTCGCCGCCGGCGAGGTGCCCGCCGTGCGCGGACGGACGCCCGCACCCGCTCCAGACGCCGCGACGAAGGGCTCCGCCTCGTGAAGATCGCCGGCACCGCCGTGCTGCACGCGCCCAGCGACCGGGTGTGGGCGGCGCTGAACGACCCGGCCGTGCTCGTGCGGACGATCCCCGGCTGCACCCGCCTCGAGGCGGCCGGCCCGGACAGCTGGACGATGACCGTCACGGCAGGCGTCGCGTCGATCAAGGGCGTGTACACGGGCTCGGTGTCGCTGCACGACCAGCAGCCGCCCGGCTCGTTCCGGCTGCGCGCCTCCGGCGCCGGTGCGCCCGGGACCGTCGACGCCGACGTGCTCGTGCAGCTCGAGCCGGCGCCCGACGGCGGCACCCGCCTGTCGTACGACGCCGACGCCGTCGTCGGCGGCATGGTCGGCGGCGTGGGGCAGCGGATGCTGATTGGCGTCGCGAAGCGGACCGCCGGTGAGTTCTTCTCAGCCGTCGACGCGGTGCTCGACGGTGCTGCGTCGGGCGCTGGTGGGTCGGGTGGTGCCGTGTCGGGTGTGGCTGTCTCGGGTGGTGCCGCGGCGGGTGGTGCGGCTTCTGGTGCTTCGGCGGCGGGTGGTGCGGACGCTGGTGCTGGCGCTGGCGGTGCTGACGTGCCTGCCGGGGTCGCCGCACCGGGGGCCGGGGGGAGCGCGCCGTCCTCCGCAGGTGCTGCGGTCGCCCAGCCGTCGGCGGGCTCGCTCTGGCTGCCGCCGGCCGCCCCCTCGTCCGGGGGTGGCAGCGACGTCGTCCGCGGCGCCGTCGTGGGTGCAGCAGCCGCGCTGCTCGGCGTCCTGCTCGGCAGCGTCCTGGCCCGCCAGCGGTCCTGACCGGCGTATCCCGGCGGCCGCCCGCCCGCACCCCGCCGGCCGGTCAGCCCGCCGGCTCCCGCACGGCTCGACGGCTCGACGGCTGACGGCTGACGGCTCGACGGCACGACGGCACGACGGCACGACGGCACGACGGCACGACGGCACGACGGC
>CAXTFU010000299.1:0-5854 GCA_964243385.1 uncultured bacterium
CCCCGGCGCCGCGCGCCGCGGCCGACCGTCCCCCGGCGCCGCGCGCCGTGGCCGACCTCCCCCCGGCGCCGCGTGCCCCGGCCGACCGTCCCCCGGCGCAGCGCGCCCCTGGTGAGCGCGGCCCGTCCACGCACGCGTGGTGCCTGCCGCGCGACCCGCTGGACCCGTGACGCTGCTCGCCATCGCGCACCGGGCGGGCAACGACCTGGACACCCTGCGCACCGCCGTCGAGCTGGGCGCCGACGTCCTCGAGGCCGATGTGCACGTCCGGGCCGCGCGGCTCGAGGTGCGGCACAGCAAGCACCTGCGCCCGCTGCCGCTGCTCTGGGACACCGGGCCGACCGGCCGTCTCGAGCTCACCCGGACGTCGCCCACGGCGCTCGAGCTCGACGCCGTCCTGTCCGCCGCGGGCACGACGACGCCGGTGATGCTCGACCTCAAGGGGCCGGGCCGGGTGGGCGTCCGGGTCGCCGAGCTGCTGCACGCCCGCTCCCCGCAGGTGCCCCTGCTCGTCTGCAGCCGCTGGTGGCTGGGGCTCGCGCCGTTCGCCGCGCTGCCGGAGGTCCGGGTCGTCATGACCGCCCGCAACGCCGCCGAGCTGCGGCGGCTGCTCCGCCGCGTGCGGACGAGCCCGCCCTTCGGCGTGAGCGTGCACCGGTCGCTGCTGACCGGCGAGGCGGTGCGCGCGCTGCGGGCGCACGTCGAGGTGGTGATGACCTGGGGCGTGAACGACCCGGGGGTGCTGCGCGAGGTCGTCGACCACGGTGTCAACGGCATCATCAGCGACTCGCCAGACGTCCTGCGCAGCGTGCTGGCCCGCCGGTAGTCGCCGGCGGCCGGCCCGCAGCCCGGACGCCCGGCGACGGGCCGGGTGGCGGACGGCCTCAGCGCTTGCGGGCGCGGGCCGTCTCCCGGCGGTTCGCCCGGTCGAGCGCCTCGACCAGCTCGTCCTTGCTCATCGACGAGCGACCCGGCACGTCGAGCCGCTTCGCCAGCTCGTACAGGTGCTGCTTGCTGGCGTGCGCGTCGACCCCGCCCGCGGTCTGCGCCGGCGTGTCGACGCCACCTGCCGCCTTGTCGTCGCTGGGCCCCTGCTCGTCCTTGGGCTCCCAGTGGTCGCCGACCTTCTCGAACGAGTGCTTGACGGCGGCGAAGGCCGTGCGCGCCGCACGCTCACCGTCGCCGTACGTCTCGGTCGCCGAGTCGTAGGTCTTGGCCCAGGTGCGCTGGGCCTTGTCGGGCGAGCGCTGCAGCGTCGACGGCAGCTCGTCCTGCTTCGGGTCTCCGGACCGCGTCGTCTTGGGCATGCCGGGGTCATTCCCCGGACGTGCCGACCTTCACCAGGTCGATGACGAACACGAGCGTGCTGTTCGCCGGGATCGTCGGCGGCTGGCCCTCGGCGCCGTAGCCGAGGTAGGCCGGGATGACGACCTGACGCCGTCCGCCGACCTTCATCCCGGTGGGCGCGACCGAGAAGCCGGGGACGACACCCTGGCGGCAGACGCCGAACGGGATCGTCTGCTCGGGGCTCGCCTTCCAGGACGAGTCGAACTCCTTGCCCGTGTCGTAGAACGCGCCGACGTACTTCACCTCGACGGCGTCACCGGTCTGCGCCTCGTCGCCGGTGCCGACGACGATGTCGGAGTACTGCAGCTCCTTCGGCGGCGCGCCCTTGGTCGCGGCGACGACGGGCTTCTTCGTCAGGTCCTTCACGGCGCCGGCCGGAGCCGGCGTCTCCTCGGCCGTGATCGGGCAGGACAGCGCGCTCGGGCTGGCGTCGCCGCTCGCGACGGTGTCGGAGTCGCTGCCGCAGGCGGCGAGCGAGGTGGCGACGCCGACGGCGACGAGCAGGCGTGACGCGCCGCGCAGGGCGCGGACGGACGGGCGGACGGCAGTGGTGCGGGTCATGCGGACGTGGTCTCCTGGCCGAGCAGCCGCTCGAGTCGAGGTCCGACGAGGCGCGTGAACGCCCGTCGCGGTCGGGTGCGGTCGAGGACCGCGGCTTCGAGGTCGTCGGCGGCGATGCTGCGGGGCGTGCCGTCGGGGCCGGTCTGCGCCAGCGCCTCGACGCCGAGCTGCAGGACGGTCTCGAGCGATGCCGTGGGGTCGTGGCGCTCGCGCACGTAGCCGGCCAGCGGCTCGCTGTTGCCGCCCATGACGACGTGTCCGTGCTCCTCGGCGACCGAGCCGTCGTAGGTGAGCCGGTAGAGCTGGTCGTCGCCGGTGCGCTCGCCGACCTCGGCCACGACGATCTCGACCTCGTACGGCTTCCCCGACTCGGTGAAGATCGTGCCGAGCGTCTGGGCGTAGGCGTTCGCCAGGCCCCGGCTCGTCACGTCCCGGCGGTCGTACTGGTAGCCGCGCAGGTCGGCGTAGCGCACTCCGGCGAGGCGCAGGTTCTCGAACTCGTTGTACTTGCCGACGGCGGCGAAGGCGATCCGGTCGTAGATCTCGCTGATCTTGTGCAGCGCGTTGCTGGGGTTCTCCCCCACGAACAGGATGCCGTCGGCGTAGGCGAGCGTCAGGACGGAGCGTCCGCGCGCGATGCCCTTGCGCGCGTAGTCGCTCTTGTCCTTCATGAGCTGCTCGGGCGAGACGTAGAAGGGCGTGCTCATCGGACGGCGCTCCAGCTGGCGAGGGACGGACGGGGCGACGGCACCGTCAGCCGCCGGGGTGCAGCATGCGCTCGGCCACCACGGTCTCGACGACCGCGCCGACCTCGGGCTCGGGCAGGCGCCGGGCGCCCTCGTCGGTGACCGACATGACCACCGGGTAGATGCGGCGGGTCAGGTCGGGGCCGCCGGTGGCGGAGTCGTCGTCGGCCGCGTCGTACAGGGCGTCGACGGCGAGCTTCACCGCGGCGGCCTCGTCGACGTCGTCGCGGTAGCGCTTCTTCAGCGCGCTGCGGGCGAAGCTGCTGCCGGAGCCGACCGAGTGGAAGGAGTGCTCCTCGTAGCGGCCGCCGGTGACGTCGTAGGAGAAGATGCGGCCGACGGCGCCGTCGAGGTCGTACCCGGCGAACAGCGGCACGACGGCGAGGCCCTGCATGGCCATGCCGAGGTTGCCGCGGATCATCGCGGACAGGCGGTTCGCCTTGCCGTCCAGGGACAGGACGTGCCCCTCCATCTTCTCGTAGTGCTCGAGCTCGACCTGGAACAGCCGGACCATCTCGACGGCCAGCCCGGCCGTGCCGGCGATGCCCACGACGCTGTACTCGTCGGCCGGGAACACCTTCTCGATGTCGCGCTGGGCGATGATGTTGCCCATCGTCGCGCGCCGGTCGCCGGCCATGATCACGCCGCCGGTGTGCACCACCGCGACGATCGTCGTGCCGTGCGGCACGTCGACGACGCCCGCGGGCAGGTCGCGCCGGCTGGGCAGCAGGTCGGGGGCGGCCGAGGCGAGGAAGTCCGAGAACGACGCCGACCCCGGCGCGGTGAAGTGCGCGGGCAGGCGGCCGTGCAGTCCGGGGTCGGGCACGGACGCGCCGTACGGGGAGGCGCCGGAGGAGGGGACTGCCATCGGGAGGTCTCCAGGGTGTGTGCGGTCGTCGTCAGCTGCCGGGCGCGGGTCGGCGCGGACCTGCCGGCCGCTGCGGACTGCCACCGGACCCGCCGTGCAGCGGTCGTGCTCGCGCGGCCGGCTCGAGCGCCGCCGCACGCAGGTCCTCGTCGTCCGGACCACCCTACAGAGCAGCCCCGACAGTCCACCCTCGACGGGCGGCGGGCGGCCGGTCGCGTCGCACCGGCCCGTCGGACACGGCCCGCCAGACCGGGCCGCTCAGGCCGGGCCGGTCAGAGGACGAGCTCGGCCTCGTCGCGCGGGTTGAAGGGCCCGAGCACGTCCTCCTCGACGACGATGCCGAGGCTGGTGCCCTTGGGCGTCGCCACGCCCTCGAGCAGGCACTCGCTCGTGCTGCGCGCGCGCAGCCGCACGTAGTCGGCCCGCTCGCCGTCGAGGGTCAGCCACACCCGGCGGTCGCGGCCGGCACCGGCGGCGATCTTGACGCAGCGCAGCCGTCCGGAGGCCGTCGTCGCGGTGACCTTGGTCGGCATGGCGTCGGTCCGGAGCACGACCGACCGGGTGGACGCCTTGGCCTTGCGGGGGGCCTCGGCGGCGACCGCGGCGGAGGTGCTGAGCACAGCGATCGGCAGCGCCAGCGCGGTGGCAGCGGCGAGGGTCCTGTGCACGGTGGCTCTCCTGAGGTGTGGCAGGGCGGGTGAGACGGGCGCGGTCGGGACCGCGCCCCTCAGCAGTGTGCCTGAGATGTGCGCCACACGCGTGCCGGGCCTCGCGGGCTACTGGCCGCCCTTCTGCACGAACCCCTTCACGAAGTCCTCGGCGTTGACCTCGAGGACGTCGTCGATGTCGTCGAGCAGCGCGTCGACGTCGTCGGTGAGCTTGCCGACGCGCTCGGACACCTCGCTGGTGTCGACCGCCTCGTCCTGCGTCTCGTCGACGTCCTGCTCGCGGCGGGTGGCGCGGTCCTGACCGCCCGTGTCCTTCGTGGCCATCGTGCTCCTGTCCGACTGCGGCAGACGGCCCCGGGCGTCCGGGGCCGTGGCTCCTGTGGTCCGAGTGCGACAGTAACCGCGCGGTCGCAGGTCCGACGGCTCCGCCGCAGGTCCGAGAGCCAGCCGTGACCTCGCTGCTCGGCTCAGTCCTGCACGACGAGCGCGTCGCCCTGGCGAGCCACCTTGCGGCGCCGGAGCTTCAGCACGGTGCTGTAGGCACGCACGACCTGCGTGTAGCCGGGGGTGCGGCCGCGGTACCACAGGAAACCCTTCGGGCCCTTGACCATCGCCCCACTGTCGAGGTCGTAGCGGGCGCCGTGCCAGGGGCAGACCAGGCAGCCGTCCTTGTCGATCGACCCCTTGGACAGGTCGGCGAGCTGGTGGCGGCAGCGCGACGACACGGCGCTCACGCGACCATCGGCGCGGTGGGCGACGGTCCAGGCACCGGCCCGGCCGACGGAGCCGGCGGGGACCTGGGAGGCGGGCACGGAGGCGGGCTGCGCATCGGGCATGGAGAGGCTCCTCGGCAGGACGGGTCAGGGACGTGACGACGCCCGCTGGTGCGGGACGTGCTGCGCCCTACCCACCCGCGAGAGGATGACCGCGTGGACGCCGACGAGCTGTACCGGCTCGAGCCCGAGGACTTCACCGCCGCGCGGGACGCCGCCGCGAAGCAGCTGCGTGCCGACGGTGACCGCGACGGCGCCGCAGCCGTCAAGGCGCTGCGCCGTCCGTCGGTGGCCGCCTGGCTGGTCAACCGGCTGGCCCGGGACGAGGCGGACCTGCTCGGCCAGCTGCTCGAGCTGGGGCCGGGCCTGGCCCAGGCGCAGGCCGGGCAGGACGCCGCGGCGCTGCGCGCGCTCGGTGCCCAGCGGACGGCCCTCGTCGAGGCCGTGACCGGGCGGGCGGTCGCCCTGGCCGGGCGGCCGGTCACCGCGGCGGTCCGCGCGGAGGTCAGCGCGACGCTCGACGCGGCGCTGGCCGACCCGGCGTCCGCGGTGGCCGTCAGGTCGGGACGGCTGGTGCGGGCGCTGTCCTACGCCGGCTTCGGGGAGGTCGACCTGGCCGACGCCGTCGCGCCGCGCGCTGGGGCGGAGCCCGCGCCCGGCGGCGCCGCGACGGCGAAGCAGGAGGCGGAGCAGGAGACGGGGCCAGGACGGTCGCGGCAGCAGGAGCGCGAGCAGGCCCGGCAGCTGGCCCGGCAGCTGGCCGAGGCCGTCGCCGCGGCCGAGCAGGCCTCCGGACGGCTGGACGACGCGGTGCGGGCCTGCGAGCGGGCCGAGCGCGCGCGCGAGCGGGCCGAGCAGGCGGGCCGACGGCGCCGTCTCGCAGGCCACGAC
>CAXTFU010000300.1:0-5770 GCA_964243385.1 uncultured bacterium
CCCAGACCAAGCATCACGCGCCAACCCCGAACACCACGCCCAGGGACTTGACCCGGGGCCCGCGGCGTTGCAACGCCGGACGGCGAGCGGTCGCACGTGAGCTGCTTGGCAGCTGCAGTGGGGACCTGGTGCTGGGCTTGCGCTGCCCGCCACATAGCCTCCCGACTGTCGCAGTGCGTGATGCAGCAGCGAGCGAGGGCTACAGGCGTTGAGTGCGGTCCCGTGTCCTGACGGCGATCCTCGTGGTGGCACGCTCCTGCTCGAGCGCGAGGTCGAGGTCGAGGCTCTCCGCAGGGCGGTGGCCGACACCGCTGCCGGGTCGGTCGTGCGGGTGGAGAGCCCGGCTGGTATGGGCAAGACGAGCCTGCTGGCAGTGGTTGCCGCGCAGGCGCAGGAGGCCGGTCGGCGAGTGCTGCGGGCGACTGGTGCGGAGATCGAGCGGGACTTCGCCTACGGCGTGGTCCGTCAGCTGTTGGAGCCGGTCGCGCGCTCCTCCGAAGACGCCGCGGGTCGCGACCTGCTGGCGGGTGGGGCGCAGGCCCGCTCGGCGACGGCACCGTTCGCGTTCCTGAGCGACCTGTACTGGTGGGTCGTGCGCCTGGCTGACGCCGGCCCGCTGCTGCTGCTGATCGATGACGTGCAATGGTGCGACCTCGCGTCGCTGCGGTTCCTGGGCTTCCTGGGCCGTCGCGGCTCTCGGTGCCGTCCTGCACCTCGTCGGCAGGCGGGTTGCTGGTGGGCTCGTTCATGGCAGTCGCTCCTGTCGGCACGGCGCCCTCGGCCGCTGACGCCAACCTCCACCGGCACTGACAGCCGCGCTGTCACCGCCGCGACAGCCCTGCTGTCGTACGTGCGACAAGCCGGGCCGACGAACCGGCCGTTCCTCTCGCGGGCGCGAACGCCGGGCCCGCGCCCACCGGGCCAGCGGGCTGTCGGGCGGCTCTCCGCCGGTCGAGTGCTCTCAGCGCGGCGCGCGCCGCCAACGTGTCCCGATCCTGGGCTCGTCGTCCGAGTCGGCGGCGACGGTCCGTGTGGGCGCCGGACGGGTGATCCCCGGTCTGCGGTGTGAGCGGTCCAGCGCCTGCTCGGCCTGGCGGCTGACCGCCGATCCCGTCCACTCGCCGGCGCTGATCGCCTCCAGGAACAGCGGCGCGGGCAGCTCCAAGACGGTGCTGTTCTCCAGCGCGACGACGTTGGCTGTGCGCGGTCGGCGGTGCAGGACCCCGACCTCGCCGAACAGCGCGCCGGGCAGCAGCACCTGCACCCGGCCGGTCCTGGTCGCCTCCAGGTCCGAGACATGCACCTGCATCCGCCCCGTGAGCAGGATGAACACCGCGTCGGCCGGGTCACCCTCGCGCACGGCCAATGTCCCGCGGCCCACCTGCGCGGTCTGTCCCACCTCCGCCAGCCGCGCGAGGGACGTCGCCGGCAGACCCTTCAGCACCGTGCTGTCAGCCAGCACCGCCAGGCTGTCCCGCGACACCAGGCCGCGTTGCTCGGCGCGCCGGGTCGATCGCACGACCGAGGGGAGCAGCAGGACCAGGACCACCCCCAGCAGGCCGCACGCGGCCAGCGTGGCCGGAGCGGTGCTGTCCGGACCCGCCAGGACCGCCGCCGACAGGACACCGATCACCAGACCTCCGGCAGTCACCGTCTCCGCAGCACCCGCCACCGCCACCGACACCCCGGCCGGCAGGCTGCGGATCAGGGCCAGCCGGTACGTCACCTGCACTGCCACGTCGGCGGCGCCGGCCACCGCCAGCACCACCAGCAGCACTTCTCTGCGCGGCTCGAATGCCAATGCCGCACAAGCCAGCGCCAGCACCACCACACCGGCGGCAAGAGCCGAGACCGACCGGGCAAGCACCAGCCGCCGGCGCAGCAGCACCGCCGTGACGACGCCGCCCAGCCCGAGCGCTGCCTGCAGGAAGCCGGCCTCCGCAGCCGGCAGACCCAACCGCGCCGGCAGCAGCGCCAGCACGACCAGCAGCACGCCCAGCACCACGCGTACGGCCCCGCGCACGAGCAACAACTCGCGGACCGGGCGCAGCGTGACGATCAGGCGCAGCCCATCGGCCAGCCGGCGCCCGTCCGGCGGAGCCGGGAAGCGACCCGGAGGCAGCCCGACCGGGGCAGCGGCGACCACCAGCGCCAGCAGGGACGCGCCGACCAGCACGACCGGCACCGGGGCCACCAGCAGCAGGGCACCGGCCGCTGCTGGGGCCGCGAGCATCGCCAGGCCATCGACAGCCAGGAAGGCCGCTGCGGCTGCGACGAGCCTGTCCTCCGCGGCCACCCGTGGCACCAGCGTTGCGGCCGCGGCGTGGTATGGCGCGCTGACCAGCGCAACACCCGCCAGCAGCACCACCACCGCCAGCACCGGCACGGCGTCGGCGCGACCTGCCAGCGCGAGCCCCGCCGCCAGTGCGCTACGAGCCAGACCGCTCGCCGTCAGCACCAGCCACCGACGCCGGCGGTGGGCCAGCAGGACCAGGCTGACGCCCAGCAGCGCGACCGGGACCAACCGCCCCGCGGTCATGCCCGCCACCGACAGCGCAGAGCCGTCGTGCTGCACCACCAGCACCAGCGCAGCCACCGCCACCAGACCGTCCACCAGGCGGCTGCCCACCAGGCCTCCCAGCAGCAGCCACTCCGCCCGCCGCACCCGCACCCGCACCCGCACCCGACGACCCTAGGACGGGCACGCAGGCGGTGAACGACAGACCGTGAACATCTGCGTCGTCCTGGCCGTCGACGACACCGTTCCCGCCGGCAGCCAGAGCTGCTGGAGCCACATCCGTTGAGACGGTCCGCTGTCGAGGCGCGCGGCGGTCGGCTGTCGGGTGCGCGACAGGTGAGCTGTCTCAGCGGTGACAGCGGGGGTGCTGCTTGCCGCGGAGGGTGTGCAGCGGACGGACACGCCGTCAGAGCAGACACCGCCGGATACCCGAGGAGACGACCCATGATCACCACTGGACGAGCCCTGACCACCACAGACAGCACGCGATGGAGCAGCACCGTCGACATCCGCGGCGCGCTCGCGCGTCGTGCGACCGTGCTGGCCGCGCTGCCGTTGGCGGTGGCGGCCTTCACCGGGCTGACTGCGGCGCCAGCTCAGGCGGCTGGATGCGACACCTCGCGCGGCGCGGTGCTGTACGAGCACACCAACTACCAGGGTGCCTGCTACTACCTCAGCGAACGGTCCTTCGATGACCTCGGTGCGTTCAACGACAAGGCCAGCTCGGTGCACGTCGCGGCCGGATGCAGGATCGAGGTCTACCGCGACAAGTACCGCTTGGGACTGACGCAGTGGTGGGGACATGTCGCCAGCGGGTCGGACGGCGACAACGACCTCACGAGCTCACTGATCGGCAACGACAAGATCAGTTCGGTCGACGTGAGCTGCTGACCGCCGCAGACGACCGATCTGCCCTTGGTGGCCATCTTGGACGGCGCGTCCCGCCCACCTCCGGGGTGGCCAGGGCCCGCTGAAGGACAATGAGGCTGTCGGGACCCAAGGGCGTCTCCACCGTCTGGGCGCAGGCCACGCGGTCGCAGTCCTGGCATCCCGAAAGGCGACCGGCCCAGGGCGCGCATCGTCGGTACGGAAGGTGGGCGTCATGGGAGTCCGCGCGTCGGCGCTGGGAGGTAGACGTATCGCGCTGAGGTCACAGCGGTCAGCCTGTCGCCGGGCGCGACCTGCAGCAGCGCCGGGCCGCGCACAGGCGTAGGGGACGAGTCGAGCTCGACCTGCCCGACGACGATGAACATCCAGGGCTGCGTGACGTCGGACTGCTCACCTGCGGCGAGGGAACCGCCAGCACCGCGGTCGAAGCCCGACCGGAGCTGCTGGCGGGTCATGCCGGCGAACGGCGACCCCGACGCCGGTGCGAGGTCGGCGAACCGGCGCCAGGCGTACGCCTGCCAGACCGCCTCCCGCACGTGCGGGTTGCTGTCCATCAGCGCTAGCAGGTCCGCGCGCCGCAGTCGCAGGACCGTCGTCGGACGGGCGGTACGGATCGTCGCCGATCGTGTCTGCCCGGACAACATCCCGAGCTCACCCACCAACGACCCGCTGGAGAGCTGGTCGACGACCCGCTCCTGCCGGTCCCCCTGCGCGTCGTCGGCCAGGACGTAGACGGTGCCGACCACCACCAGGTAGAGGTCGTCGCTGTCGTCCCCGGCTCGGAACAGTGTGCGACCGGCCGGGAGTCTGTGCAGCTCCCCCGCGCGGTCCAGCATGGACACTTCGTCGGCGGAAAGGCCAGCGAACAGCGGCGCCTGCCGCAGCGCCCGACGAACCACCGGGCGCCCGACCACCTGCTTCAGGACCGGGAGGCGCAGGGCCGTTGACAGCATCGGCCCACCCCGCCGCTGCGCGCGATCGAGAACCAGCCGTCCCAGTGCGTATGCGCAGGTGCGCATGGTGACCGGAACGAGGGTGAGCAGTCCATAACCCTTTCCGTAGTCCGGGTTGGCCTGCACGAAGAAGCGGGCAGCCGGTCGGTCGGACGTTCGCCAGTACAGCCGTTCCTCGTCGGTCTGTCGCGTGCTGACACCGGCGTGGACCGCCAGTGGGTTGTGCGGCGAGACTGCCAATCCGAAGCTCGCCGCCAGGTCCCGCATCACCTCCAGCACGGGCGGCGGCGTCGACCGGCGGTACTCGGGCCACAGCTGCGGGGCGTACTTCGCGACCAGGAGGTAGCTCGTCGGATGGAGCATGAGCCCGAGGAAGTAGACCGGCCGGACGGGGTGCCGTAGCCGGAACAGCAGCACGCGTCCGAGGACCAGCGGGAGCATCGAGTTGCTGCCGCGCTGGCTGCGCCGTGACCCCGCGACGGCGCGGTACACCGTCGTGGTCCGTCGATGGACCACCCGGTCGTAGCGGAACAGCGCGAGATAGCCGGCGATCCCAGCCTCGTCGCGGCGCAGGTACAGCACGGTGTCGTCCGCAGCCCTTTCGGCGACGAGCTCCCGGAACGAGTCCTCATCCTCGGCGTCGAAGACCGAGCTGTGCAGGGCGTTCAGTTCCGCGAACAGATCTCGGCGCTGCTCGGCGCTCAACCGGCCCGGACGCACGACGCGGCCGCCGACGCCCGCGCTCATGTGCGACGTCGTGCAGGACGGTCGAACCGGCACCCGAGCCGGGCGCCGAGCACGACCGGGGCGGCGAGGGCTGGCACGGCACGGCCCTCAGCCCGCCGCAGGGCGCCGATGCTCGCGCCGTCAGCGCGCCGTGGGACCTGCCGCTCAGCCAGGCGATGATCGCGCGGTGGCCGGGCAGGAACGCCGCCTACCGGACCGCGCAGTCCAGGCAGCGCCTGGATCGAGAACTGCCTGTCCCGCGTCCGCCGCTCGACCTCGAACACGCGGTCGCCGTCGCAACAGCCGTGCCGTGCAAGGGCTGCCTGCGGCGAGCGGGCGCCCGTTCGATCGTCACGGGCGAAGGTGACGTCCACGTGAGATCCCAACGTGATCGCTGTTGAGCCCACCTTCGGGCGTCGTGGGCGTATGCCCGGGCAGGGTCCTGGCCACGCCCGTCTGTCGGCCGCGGGCACCTCTCCTTCTTCCCTCCCGCGGTGGCTTCCGGACGCGCCAGGCTGGCGCCCTGCGGTCGCGGGCTCGTCGACCTGGCCGTGCTGGCCGTGCGGGCCACCCACGCCGCGAGCAGGAACTCGGAGGTCCTCGGGGCTGCGACCCGAGCGCAGCCGCGTCCGGCGGTGACGTCCCTGGACGTGGTGTAGCTCGACGGAGGTCGTGAGCTCGTCGG
>CAXTFU010000301.1:0-5745 GCA_964243385.1 uncultured bacterium
GGTGGTGCAGCACCGAGAGGCTGACGATGGCGTCGTAGGCGGCCTCGGGCAGTGGGTCGACGAGCAGGTCGGCCTGCCAGATGGAGATCCCGGGCCCAGCAGCCTGCCTGGCGCGTTCGACCATGCCAGCGTCCCGGTCCACCGCGTCGACCTGGGGCACGCCCCGTCGCAACTGCGTGGCGAGCCGGCCGTCGCCACAGCCGGCGTCGAGCACGCACCGCGACCCGGCCGGCACTCGGTCCAGGATCAGCCGGTGGTAGGAGGCGTTGTGGTCCCAGGCGAGGCTGTCGACGCGAGGCAGCAGCACCACCGGGTCACCCTGTCACGGCGGACGGGCGGTGCGTCCAGTCGCCGACGACCGGCGCGTCGACGCGGCTGTCGACGTCCTGCGCTGGCCATCGTCGAGCCGGCCACGGCGGACGATGCTCAGGCATCGATGAGTCCTGCGTCCGCCGGCCGTCTGCACGTGCACGACGACAGGCAGAGGAGACCCGGCATGAGCCGACCGCACGCCAGCCCCGAGTGCCACGAGGCGCTCGCCGTGTTCATCGGCGACTGGCACGCCGAAGGGACGTCCTACGGGGGGCAGGAGCAGTCGCCGGAGGCCCCGCACGCCGGCGCGACGCCGTGGCACAGCGTGCACTCGGCGCGCTGGTACTCCGGCGACTACTTCGTCGTGCAGGACGAGCGCGCCAACGGCCCGTTCGACACGCTGAGCCTGCTCGGCTGGGACGCCGACGCCGGGCGCTACTTCGCCCGCACCATCGAGAACCACGGCTTCGCGAGGGACTACACGATGACCGTCGACGGCAGGACCTGGACGTTGTCCGGTGAGCAGGAGCGCGCCACGTGCCGGTTCAGCGAGGACGGCCGGACGCAGGAGATCGCCTGGGAGTGGAAGCCGGCCGACCACTGGCTCCCGCTGTGCGACCGGACGGCCCACCGCATCGGCTGAGACGGTCACGACGCCAGCCGTCCGCTGACAGGGGCAGGATCAGGTGCCCGAACGTGTCGGGAACGGCCGTTCGCGGCACCCCCCACGGCACTGGCTCCGTGCCAGCTGTTCCGGTGACGCGCAATGGGAAGGTGACGCGCTGCTGGCAGCGCTCGGTGACCGACGGCCGGAGTTCCCCGTGCGCGACCTCCGGAAGGGCTCCTGCCCGGGACATGAGGGCGGCAGCTCTCCTGAGTGCGACGATCGGCTCGTGTGTCACCCAGTCGATCTCATCGCTGCAGTGTCGGCCAGGGCGGGTTGCTGGTGGTGACTGGTCGTCTGCTGCCGCCTGGACAGCATCCCGCTGAGCTGGAGCGCTTCGGTCTGCCGCAGTTCGCCGCACGCCGTGTTGTGCCACCGGTACGCCCCGTGATCTGGGTCACCGGGCACGTCCGCCATCCGACACAGCTCGACATGGACGACCTGCTGGCTGGCCTGCCGCGGCGCCAGCAGCACAGCGACCTGCACTGCGTGACGACGTGGAGCGCACTGGACCTGCCCTGGTCGGGCGTGCTCCTGCGGGAGGTCCTGGGCCGGCTGACGGACGTCGTGTGCCCGCACCCGCGCGCCCGCTGGTTGCTGGCCACCGGACTGGACGGTTTCGCCGCGCGCCTGCGGCTCGATGACGCGCTCGCTGACGACGTGCTGCTGGCCGACGCGCTGGACGGCGCGCCGCTGCCGACAGCACACGGCGCTCCGGTCAGACTCGTGGCCCCGAGCCACTACGGCTACAAGAGCGTCAAGCACCTGGTCTGCCTGGAGTACCGCCTTGCCGACCCGGGCGGCTCGGCCGGCTGGAAGGAGCACCCCCGCGGCCGAGTCGCCCACGAAGAGCGCAGCCGCCTGTTGCCCGGCCCGCTCTGGCGTCGAGCATGGGCGGTGACGCTGCCACTGGCCCGGCGGCCGTACCGCCTCGGCGGTGGCGCCGGTCCAGCACCAGACCCGGACGATCCCCACGAGGTCGGCACGGAGTCCCCACGGGCCGACTGACTGGGCAGTCCCGGACCACCCCGCCGAGCTCGCCCTGCCCGTTGCTCCACCAACCGCTCCGTCCATGGGCTCGACGATGCTGTGCTTGCAGGAGCCGACGTGGGTGGCTGGGCAGGACGTCGGTGTGGATGTCGTCGACCGTGTGGGCGAGCTCATCGACGCCCAGGACCAGGCTCGGGTGCTCGTCGCCGTTGACGGCTCGGACGCTGCGGGCAAGACGACGTTCGCAGACCAGCTGACCAAGGCGGTCCGAGCCCCGACCGTGCGGGTGTCGGTGGACTCCTACCTGCGGCCGCGTCACCTGCGGTACCAGCGGGGCGAGCTCTCCCCGGAGGGCTACTACCTGGACAGCTTCGACCACGAGGCCCTGCTGGAGCGGTGCCTCCGGCCGTTCCACGCCGGCGCCGATCAGATCACCGTTCCCGCAGAGGTGCAGCAGGACCACAGCGTCGTCGACGAGGAGCACGTGGTCGTTCCGGCGCGCGCGGTGCTGATGGTCGACGGGGTGTTCCTGCTGCGCGAGCGGCTCCGGGAGCTCTGGACGGTGGCGATCTACCTGGAAGTCTCTCCCGCGGAGTGCCTGGAGCGCGCGCGGCGCCGCGATCGTCCTGTGCTCGGGTCCGTCGCCGAGGTGGAGCGCCGCTACCGCGGCCGGTACCTGCCCGGCCAGGTCCTCTACCGCGACGACGCCGCGCCTGAGACAGCCGCCGATGTCCTGATCGACAACGAGGACCCGACGTCGCCGGTCCTTCTCCGCTGCCCGAACTCGACGACTGGATGATGCCGTACCAGGGCGCGCTGCGCCAGGAGCGTCGAGCTCGTCCGTCCCGTAGCCCGAACGTCGAACGACACGCGATGGCGGTGCCCAGGTTGCGTCCAGGACGGCACCTGTGCGGTGCAGGGTGGTGGTGGCACGGGCGTCTGGATGACCGGCTGAGACGGTCACACGCGGACGTCCTCAGCCGGGAGCGGCGTGCTCGCCGTCGGGGCTGGTGTGGATCGCCGCGGCCGTCAGCCGGTGCACCTGGTCGAGCAGGTGCCGCTCGGCGTGGTGCGCGAGGTCGTGCGCCTCGGCCAGGCTCAGGTGCGGGTCGACGAGGACGTCGGCCTCGGCCCGCAGCGTGTGCCCGATCCAGCGGATGCGCAGCTCGCGGACGCCCCGCACGCCGGCCGTCGACAGGACGGCCCGCTCGGCCTGGTCGACGAGCGCGGGGTCGACGGCGTCCATGAGCCGGGCCAGCACCTCGCGCGCCGCGCTGCGCAGGACGCCGAGGATGGCGACGGTGATGACCAGCCCGATGATCGGGTCGGCGAGGGGGAAGCCGAGCGCGACGCCCAGCGCGCCGAGCAGCACCGCGAGGCTGGTGAAGCCGTCGGTGCGGGCGTGCAGCCCGTCGGCGACGAGCGCCGCCGAGCCGATGCGCCGGCCGACGACGATGCGGTAGCGGGCCACGCCCTCGTTGCCGAGGAAGCCGACCAGCCCCGCGCCGGCCACCGCGCCGAGGTAGCCGATGTCCTGCGGGTGCAGCAGCCGGTCGACCGCGACGTACGCGGCGACGACGGCCGAGGCGGTGATGAACAGCAGCACGACGATGCCGGCGAGGTCCTCGGCTCGGCCGTAGCCGTAGGTGAACCGGCGGGTCGGCGGACGGCGGGCCAGCCGGAAGGCGATGAGCAGCGGGCCGGCGGTCAGGGCGTCCGCGACGTTGTGCAGCGTGTCGCCGAGCAGCGCCACCGACCCGGACAGGACGACGACGACCGCCTGCACGGCCGCCGTCGCCAGCAGCGCCGCGAGGCTCAGCAGCAGGCAGCGCCGCCCGTCGGCGTCGGCCTCCAGCACGCTGTCGACCTGGTCGGCGGTGTCGTGGCTGTGCCCGCCCAGCAGGCCCTTCAGCGTCCCCAGCAGCCCGTGCCCGTGGTCGTCGTGCCCGTGCTCGCCGTGCCCGTGCTCGTCGTGCCCGTGCTCGCCGTGGTCGTGGTCGTCGTGCCCGTGGTCGTCGTGCTCGGGGGAGCCGGCCGCGCCGAGCCCGTCGGGGCGGTCACCGGGCCGGCTCGGGGAGGTCACCCCGGCATGGTGCCCCACCCCGGACGGCCGAGCCGCCCGGACACCGCCTGGCGCACCGGCCCCGTCCGCCCCCTCCGGCGGACGGGGCCGGCGCGGGCGCCCGTGCCCCCCGGCGTCAGGGCGGTCCGGCGCCGTGCCCGACGGTCACGTCGCCGGAGCCGGTCTCGAGGTCGATGACCCGGCTCGACGTGCGGTCCTCGGCGACGTCGACGACCTCGTCGCCCGACCCGGTGTCGACGGTGACGGCGTAGGCCTCGTCCCCGGACGGGAGCAGCACCTGCACGTCGCCCGAGCCGGTCCGGGCGCGCACCTCGTCCGGCACCTCGCGCAGGCCGAGGACGACCTGCCCCGAGCCCGTGCGGCCGTCGACGCGGTCGACGGCCGCGCGGCTGACGACGACGTCGCCCGACCCGGTCCGGGCGACGACCGAGCGCCCTCGCAGGCCCTCGACGACGACGTCGCCCGAGCCGCTGCGGACGTCGGCGCTGCCGTCGACGGCGGTGAGCACGATCTCGCCGGAGCCGGTCTGGGCCCGCACGTCCCCGGTGCCGTGCGCGACGAGCCCGCCGGAGCCGGTGCGGGCGAGCACGGTCGTGCCCCGCGGCACCCGCACGACGTAGGACACCTCGCACCACGACAGCAGCGCCGCGCAGTCGGCGCGCACCCGCAGCACCCCGCCGTCCGCCTGCTCGACGACCGACGGGCGCTCGAGCGACCAGGTCTCGGTGCGCTCGACGACGGCGCCGGTGCGGTCGGACGCGACGACCTGGACGTCGCCGCTGTCGACGTCCAGCTCGAGGGCGTTGACCTGCCCGTCGAGCTCGGTCACGACCGTGCGCTCGGACCGCAGCAGGGCCTGGCTGATCGACAGCGCGCTGTTGCCGACGGCGAGCACCGCGAGCGCCACGCCCCCGGCCACGAACGCGTTCACGCCGCACCCAGGTAGCGCAGCACGGCGAGCACCCGGCGGTGGTCGGCCTGGTCGGGGGGCAGGTCGAGCCGGGTGAAGATCGAGCGGACGTGCTTCTCGACGGCGCCCTCGGTGACGACGAGCCGCTGCGCGATGGCGGCGTTCGAGCGGCCCTCGGCCATGAGCGCGAGCACCTCCGACTCGCGCGGCGTCAGCCCGGCGAGCGGTGACGCGCGCCGGCTGCGGACGAGCAGCTGCGCGACGACCTCGGGGTCCAGCACGGTGCCTCCTTGTCCGACGCGCGCGAGCGCCTCGAGGAAGTCGTCCACGTCGGCGACGCGGTCCTTGAGCAGGTAGCCGACGCCGCGGGAGTCGCGGGCCAGCAGGTCGGTCGCGTAGCGCTCCTCGACGTACTGCGACAGCACGAGCAGCCCGACGTCCGGCCACTGCGAGCGCAGGACGAGCGCGGCGCGCACGCCCTCGTCGGTGTGCGTCGGCGGCATGCGGACGTCGACCACGGCGACGTCCGGCTGCTGCTCGGCGACGGCCCGCAGCAGCCCCTCGCCGTCGCCGACCTGCGCGACGACCTCGTGGCCGGCGTCCTCGAGCAGCCGGGCGAGCCCGGCGCGCAGCAGGACGGAGTCCTCCGCGATCAGCGTCCGCACGGGAGCTCCACGGTCAGCTCGGTGGGCCCGCCGGCGGGGCTCGACAGGGCCAGGCGGCCGTCGACGGCCGCCACCCGGTCGCGCAGCCCGGTCAGCCCGGTGCCGAGGGGGAGGTCGGCGC
>CAXTFU010000302.1:0-5739 GCA_964243385.1 uncultured bacterium
GGGTGGGGACGGAGGCGGGCGGGGTGTCGCCGGCCGTGGCGAGCAGGCCGCCCCGGCTGTCGACGATCCGCACCCCGTGCACCAGCCGCTCGGCGACCAGGCGCTGCAGAGCCGGCTCGAGCCCGTCGCCGCTGGCGAGGGCCTCCCCGGCGGCGGACGCCGCGGCCTCGAGCCGGCTGCAGCGCTCGGCGACCGCGGTGACGGCGGTGCTGGCCCCCGAGGCGAGGCCGCTCCCCTGCAGCTGCCGGACGAGGACCGGCAGGCGCCACAGGGCCAGGGCCGCCCCGACGAGCAGCGGGACGAGGACCACCACGAGGAACGCGGCGGTCAGCCGCGTCCGCAAGGTCACCCGGGTCTCCTGACG
This sequence comes from uncultured bacterium, assembly GCA_964243385.1. Lineage (GTDB taxonomy): Bacteria > Actinomycetota > Actinomycetes > Mycobacteriales > SCTD01 > SCTD01. The sequence goes on from CAXTFU010000302.1 coordinate 365, forward strand.
TCGCTCCCGCAGCGCTGCGGGAGCACCATGGTCCCACGATGCCCAGCGGATCCGCCGATGTTCGTGACAAGCAGGTACGACGTCGACACGCTCTGCAGCGAAGGCGCGGGCTGGCGGCGGACGTCCGGGCGGCCGCGGAGCGGGCGCTCCTGACGGCGGTCGAGCAGGCGCTGGACGAGGCGCGCGACGCCGGCGGGCCCGTCGGACCGGTCGCCGCCTACGCCTCGCTCGGCACCGAGCCGGGCACGTCCGCCCTGCTCGCGGCGCTGCCCGAGGTCCTGCTGCCCGTGCTCCTGCCCGACGGCGACCTGGACTGGGCGCCCTGGGAGGGCGAGCTCGTCGCGGGTCCGCGCGGGCTGCAGCAGCCGCCCGGCCGGCGCCTCGGCCCCGACGCCCTGGCCGGCTGCAGCGTCGTCGTCGTCCCGGCCCTCGCGGTCGACCGGACCGGGACGCGGCTCGGGCGCGGCGGTGGCTCCTACGACCGCGCGCTGCACCGGTCGCGCGGGCTCGTCGTCGCCGCACTGCACGACGGCGAGCTCGTCGACCACCTGCCTGCCGAGCCGCACGACCGGCCGGTGCACGCCGCCTGCCTGCCGGCGCGTGGGCTCGTGCGCCTGCGCCCCTGACCCGCCCCCGCTGACCGCCCGCCGGAGGACTGCCAGGATGTCGCCGTGAGCACCGGCTTCGACGACCTGCTGTCCGCCAACGGCGACTACGCCGCGACCTTCACCAGCTCGGGGCTGGCAGGCCGCGCGGCCCGCGGCCTCGCCGTCGTGACCTGCATGGACTCCCGCATCGAGCCGCTGCAGATGCTCGGGCTGTCCCAGGGCGACGCCAAGATCCTGCGCAACGCCGGTGCCCGGGTCACCGACGACGTCCTGCGCACGCTGGTCCTGGCGGTGCACCTGCTCGGGGTCGAGCGCGTCATGGTCGTCGCGCACACCGACTGCCGGATGGCGTCGGTCACCGACGAGCAGGTGCACGCCTCGATCCTCGAGCAGACGGGCGTCGACACGCGCAGCCTGGACTTCCGCACGATCGCCGACCAGCAGGCCACGCTGGCCGACGACGTGCAGCGCGTGCGCAGCTCGCCGTACCTGCCGCCGGGCCTGCCCGTGCTGGGCTGCTCGTACGACGTGGCCACCGGCCGGCTCGACGTCGTCGTGCCCGTGGAGGACGACGCCTGACGGCACGCCCGACGGGGGCCGGCCGGGCGGGACGGCTGACACCGGACGGCCAGACCCGGCGGCCCAGGCCGGACGGGTCGAACACGGACGGCTCGAACACGGACGGCTCAGGCCGGCGGGTCCACCAGGATCACGCGGTGCAGGCCGCTGACGCGCAGCACGCGCACGACGGCCGGGCTGGGCCGGCGCACGACGAGCGAGCCACCGCCGTCGCGCAGCCGCCGGTGGGCGGCGACCAGGACGGCGAGGGCGGCCGCCGACAGGTGCTCGACCTCGGACAGGTCGACGACCAGCCGGCGGCCGGGGGCGATGGCGTCGCCGAGCAGGGCGCGCAGGCGCTCGGCGTCGCACTGCTCGAGGTCGCCGCGCAGGGCGAGCGACACCGGCTCGGCTCCGGCGGTCGGCCGCCGGGCGCCGGACGCCCGCGGGTCCGTCCCGGCGGCTGCGGGCGTCGCCGTGCGCGTGCGCGTGGCCCGGGCCATCTGCCTCCCCCTCCGCTGGTCGTGCGGCGGACGCTCCCGCCGCCGTTGGACGCCGAGCCCGCCGATGCCGCACACTGGCACTCTCACTACCTGAGTGCCAAGCCTGTTCGAGGAGCGACCGTGCCGACCTACCAGTACGCCTGCACCGCGTGCGACCAGCGCCTGGAGGCGGTGCAGTCGTTCAGCGACCCGTCGCTGACCGAGTGCCCGGCCTGCGGCGGCGCCCTGCGCAAGGTGTACAGCGCCGTCGGCGTCGTCTTCAAGGGCTCCGGCTTCTACAAGAACGACAGCCGCAACGAGAAGAGCCCCGCCAAGGCCGACGCGGGTGCCGCTGCCGGCAAGGGCGAGAGCAAGGGCGAGGGGTCCGGCGGCGCCAAGGCCGACAGCGGCGCGGGCAGCACGACGACGTCGACGAACGGCTCGGGCTCGTCGTCGAGCTCCTCCGGCGGCAGCTCGTCCTCAAGCTCCGGCTCGTCCTCCGGCTCCGGCTCGTCCTCGGGCGGCGCTCAGGCCGCTCCGGCCGCGGCCGGCAAGAGCGCCTGAGCAGACTGTGGACGGCGCCGTGCGGCGCCGGCGCGTCCTGAGCCCGTCCTAGGGTCGGCCTCCCACACGGGAGGTGGCCAGTGGACGTCGCGCAGATCGGTGTTCTCGGCGGTTCGGGGCTGTACGCCCTGCTCGAGGACGCGCGGGAGGTGCCGGTCGAGACGCCGTACGGCCCGCCGAGCGACCCCCCGGTCGTCGGCCGGGTCGGCGACCGGTCGGTCGCGTTCGTCCCCCGGCACGGCGTCGACCACCGCTTCCCGCCGCACCGCGTCCCGTACCGGGCGAACCTCTGGGCGCTGCGGAGCCTCGGCGTCCGCCAGGTCGTGGCCCCGTGCGCAGTCGGCTCGCTGCAGCCCGAGCGCGGACCGGGCGAGCTCGTCGTCCCCGACCAGCTCGTCGACCGCACCTCCGGCCGCGCGCAGACGTTCCACGACACCGGCGCCGTGCACGTCCCGTTCGCCGACCCGTACTGCCCGACCGGGCGCACGGTCAGCGTGCGGTGCGCCCGGGAGGGCGGCTGGCCGGTGACCGACGGCGGCACGATGGTCGTCGTCGAGGGCCCGCGGTTCTCGACGCGCGCCGAGTCGCGGTGGTTCGCCGGCCAGGGCTGGTCGCTCGTCAACATGACCGGTCACCCGGAGGCCGTCCTGGCACGCGAGCTGGCGCTCTGCTACACCTCGGTCGCGCTCGTCACCGACCTCGACGCGGGGGTCTCGCCGGGCGAGAGCGTCACCCAGGCCGAGGTGCTCCAGGTGTTCCGCGAGCGCACCGAGCAGCTGCGCGAGCTGCTGCTCGCCGTCGTCGCCGCGCTGCCGCTGGACCGCGACTGCCCCTGCGGCGCGGCGCTCGACGGGACCGGGCGCGCGCTGGTCCTGCCGTGACGGCCGGCACCCGGGCGCGCGCGGGTGTGCGCGACCTGCGGCGCGCGCTCGCCCGGCACCGGGTGCTGCTCGCGTGCGGGCTGCTGGCGGCCGCGGTCGCGTCCGGCATCAGCGCCGTCGCGCCCGCCCCGCCGCAGACCGCCACCGTGCTGGTCGCCGCCCGCGACGTGGTCGGCGGGACCGTCCTCGCGTCCGGTGACCTGTCCGCAGCCGAGCTGCCGGCAGCGCTGGTGCCGCGGGGCGCGCTGACCGACGCCGCGAGCGCCGTCGGGCGGCTCGTCGCCGGTCCGGTCCGCGCCGGCGAGGCGCTCACCGACGTCCGGCTGCTCGGGGCGGGGCTGCTGCCGGCGGGCCGTCAGGTGGCTGTCCCGGTCCGGGTGGCGGAGCCCGCGACCGCGGCGCTGGTCGCCGCGGGTGACGTCGTCGACGTCCTGTCCGCCTCGCCCGACGGCGGTGCGGAGGCGACGACCGTGGTGTCGCGGGTGCGGGTGCTGTCGGTCCCGTCCGCCGGCGAGGACGCCGGCGACGGCGCCCTGCTGGTCGTCGCGACCGACCGCGCCGCCGCCGGGCGGCTCGCCGCCGCCGCCGTCACCGGGCAGCTGTCGGTGCTCGTGCACGGGCGCGAGCCGCCGGCCCGCTGAGGCGCGGAGGTGCTGCGACCGCCGGGTGCTGACGCTCCACCGGCTGGTGCTGCTGGGTGCCGACGCGCCGTTCCGGCGGCGCGGGCGTCAGGCGCGGCTGCGGCTGCTGGTCTTGGGGCGCTTGCCGCGCCAGGCGAGCGACCGGTCGTCCAGCTCGCGCAGCAGCGGGTCGCCCTCGACCAGCAGCCGCTCGCCGAGCGCCACCGCGCCGGCCAGCTGAGCGTCGTCGAGCTGCACGAACGCCGTCCGGCGACGGTCCAGCACGTCGTACCAGCAGCCGCCGACCGCGTCGTCGAGCAGCACCCGGCCGAAGCAGTGGTCGTCGCGCAGGCTCCACCGGTGCTCGCGGGCGGCCGCGGGCAGCTGCTCGCGCACCAGCGACCGGTAGCTCGCCTCGAGCCCGGCCCGGTCGGTCATCCCACCGTCCTCCCCCGCCCGCGCCAGCGCCACGCGTGCCGGGCGCTCGTGTCCTCCGCGACGGCGCTGGCCTCAGGCCGACCCCGCGGCACGTACCCCCGCGGCACGCACCCCGCGGCACGCACCCCGCGGCACGCACCCCCGCGGCACGCACCCCTCCGGCAGGCACCCCTCCGGCAGGCACCCCAGGTGCCGCCCACGCCTCGGTCGTCGCGCGCACCGGGCCCGAGCGCTGGTACGTCGAGGCAGTGTTCGCCTGCTTCGACGTGCTCGGCACCCCCCGGCTATCCCATTGCCCCGTCAGGTGCCGTGGTGCGGCGGGACCTCGCGCAGGAAGCGCTCGTCGTCGTCCGGCCGGCGCGCGTCCGGCTCGTCCTCGTCGAGCAGCGGCGAGACGACCGGCCCGGCCGGAGCGGGAGCAGCGCCCGGCGGCCCGACCGCCCGGCGGCGCCGGCGTCCGCGGGCGGCACCCGGGCCGTCGACGCCCGCACCCTGCTCGTCCTCGCCGCCGGACGTCACGAGGACCGTCCCGACGTCACGATGCCCGCCCCGGACGGAGGTCCGGGACGGGCATCGCAGGCGTGCTGGTGCTCAGCGCCCGGTGAGACCGGAGAGCTGCTGGCGCAGGGTCGCGAGCAGCTGCTGACGGCGCTGCGGGTCGGTCACCGACGCCTGCACGGACTGCACCGGCTGGCTCGCGGCCACGGCGCTCGCGGCGTCGGTGAGCTCGTCGTAGCGCTCGTGCCCGGCCTTGGCGCCGAGCACGTAGCCGCCACCGGCGGCGCTCGCCACGACGAGCTCCCACAGCGTGCGCCCGACGGACTTGCGGGCGCGGCGCGCGCGCTTGCCGACACCTGACGGGGCCGAGCTGACGGCCTTGCCGACGGTGCGCTTGCGCCGCTTCAGCTCGGCCTTGCGGCGACGGCGGCCGAGCAGCTTCGAGGCGTCCGACGACGCCGAGCCCAGCGACGACGCGAGCGACTTCGGCGCCCCGGTGACGGCTGCCGACACGGCGCGCGTGCGCTGCTCGAGCGCGGCCTTGCGACGGCGGCGGCTGAGCCGCTTCGAGGCGTCCGAGGTCGCCGAGCCCAGCGACGACGCGAGCGACCTGGGGCCGGACGCCAGCGCCTGCGCGCGGGCCTCGCGCCTCGCCTGGCGACGGCGGCGCTCGGCCGCCTGGGACGCCGCCCTGCCGGCAGCGCTCAGCGAGCCGGCGACCGCCGA
>CAXTFU010000303.1:0-3965 GCA_964243385.1 uncultured bacterium
CCTCGACGTAGTCGCGCTCGACCTGCTCGGCCTCCCCCGCGCGCAGCAGCCCGTGGTCGACGAACACGCAGGTCAGCTGGTCGCCGACGGCGCGCTGCACGAGCGCGGCGGCGACCGCGGAGTCGACCCCGCCGGACAGCCCGCAGACGACCCGCCCGTCCCCGACCTGCGCGCGGATCGCGGCGACCGAGTCCTCGACGATGTTCACCATCGTCCAGGTGGGGCGGCAGCCGGCGGCCTCGAGCAGGAAGCGCTTCAGCACCTCCTGGCCGTGCTCGGTGTGCAGCACCTCGGGGTGGAACTGCACGCCGTACAGCCCGCGCCCGGTGTCCTCGAACGCCGCGACCGGGGTCTGCGGCGTCGACGCCGTGACCGCGAAGCCGGGCGGCGCGCCGGAGACGGCGTCGCCGTGCGACATCCACACCGACTGCTCGGCCGGCAGGCCGGAGAACAGCACCCCCGGGTCGACGACCGCCAGCGCCGTGCGGCCGTACTCGGCCGTGCCGGTGCGCGCGACGGTGCCGCCGAGCGAGGCGGCCATCGCCTGGAAGCCGTAGCAGATGCCGAACGTCGGGACGCCGGTGTCGAAGAAGCCCGCGCCGACCTGCGGCGCCCCCTCGGCGTACACCGACGACGGCCCGCCGGACAGGATGACGGCCTGAGGCGCCCGGGCGCGGATCTCGTCCGCGGTGATCGTGTGCGGGACGACCTCGGAGTAGACGTGGCACTCGCGCACCCGGCGGGCGATGAGCTGCGCGTACTGCGCGCCGAAGTCGACGACCAGGACGGTGTCGAGGTCTGCGGAGGGTCCGGTCACCCGGCGCAGGCTACCGGCGACGACCGGCCCGACCTGCCTCCCGGCGGTCGCGGCAGAGTGGACGCTAGCGCGCGCCCATCCCGACGCCCTGCTCGCGCTGCAGGCTCTTGCCCTCGGTCGTGACCGACGGCGCGAGCATGACCTCGACCTTCTGGAACTCCTTGATCGAGCTGTAGCCGGTCATCGCCATCGCGCGGCGCAGCCCGCCCATGAGGTTCGTGGTGCCCTCGTCGGTGCGGGCCGGGCCGAGCAGCACCTCCTCGAGCGTGCCGACCGGGTCGACCCGCACGCGGGTGCCGCGGGGCAGCTCGGGGTGGTAGGAGCCGTGTCCCCAGTGCCAGCCGCGGCCCGGCGCGTCGGAGGCGCGCGCCAGCGGGCTGCCCATCATGACCGCGTCGGCGCCGCACGCGATGGCCTTGGCGACGTCGCCGCCCGTCCGCATGCCGCCGTCGGCGATGACGTGCACGTAGCGGCCGCCCGACTCGTCGAGGTAGTCGCGGCGGGCGCCGGCGGCGTCGGCGATGGACGTCGCCATCGGCACGCCGATGCCGAGCACCGCCCGGGTGGTGTTCGCCTGGCCGGGCCCGACACCGACGAGGATGCCGGCCGCGCCGGTGCGCATGAGGTGCAGCGCGCCCATGTAGGTGGCGCAGCCGCCGACGAGCACCGGCACGTCGAGGTCGGCGATGAAGCGCTTGAGGTTCAGCGGCTCGCTGCGCGTCGACACGTGCTCGGCCGACACGACCGTGCCCTGGATGACGAACAGGTCGACGCCGCTGTCGAGCACCGTCTGCGCGAACTGCACCGTCCGCTGCGGCGTGAGCGACGCGGCGACCGTGACGCCCGCGTCGCGGATCTGCTTGATGCGCGCGGTGATGAGGTCGGCCTCGATCGGCTTGCTGTAGATCTCCTGCATCCGGGCGGTGGCGGTCTCGTCCGGCAGCTGCGCGATCTCCTCGAGCAGCGGCTCTGGGTCGTCGTAGCGCGTCCACAGGCCCTCGAGGTTCAGCACGCCGAGCCCGCCGAGCTGGCCGATGCGGATCGCCGTCCCGGGCGACACCACGCCGTCCATGGCGCTCGCGACGAGCGGCAGGTCGAAGCGGTAGGCGTCGATCTCCCAGGCGATCGAGACGTCCTCGGGGTCGCGGGTGCGGCGCGACGGCACGACTGCGATGTCGTCGAACCCGTACCCCCGGCGGCCGCTCTTGCCGATGCCGATCTGGACGCTGTCGATGCCGGACATCAGGACCGGCTGCCGTAGTTCGGGGCCTCGACGGTCATCTGGATGTCGTGCGGGTGGCTCTCCTTGAGCCCCGCGGCGGTGATGCGCACCAGCTGCGCCTGCTGCAGCTCGGGGATGGTGCTGGCGCCGCAGTAGCCCATGCCGGCCCGCAGGCCGCCGACGAGCTGGTGGGCGACGCTCGCGAGCTGCCCGCGGTAGGGCACCTGGCCCTCGATGCCCTCGGGCACGAGCTTCTCGTCGGACAGGACGTCGTGCTGCATGTAGCGGTCCTTAGAGTACGACTGCGCCTCGCCCCGCGAGCGCATCGCGCCGAGCGACCCCATCCCGCGGTAGCTCTTGTACTGCTTGCCGTTCACGAACACCATGTCGCCCGGGCTCTCCTCGACGCCGGCGAGCAGGCTGCCGAGCATCACCGTGTCGGCGCCGCAGGCGATGGCCTTGGCGTTGTCGCCGGAGTACTGCAGGCCGCCGTCGCCGATGACCGGCACTCCGGCCGCCCGGGCTGCGCGGGCGGCCTCGAAGATGGCCGTCACCTGCGGGACGCCGACGCCCGCGACGACGCGCGTGGTGCAGATCGAGCCCGGTCCGACGCCGACCTTCACCGCGTCGGCGCCGGCGTCGACGAGGGCCTGCGCGGCGGCACGCGTCGCGATGTTGCCGCCGATGACGTCGACCCCCCGGGCGCCGTCCTTGACCCGGGCGACCATGTCGGCGACCGCGCGGGCGTGCCCGTGCGCGGTGTCGACGACGACCGCGTCGACGCCCGCCTCGACGAGCGTCATCGCGCGCTTGAACGCGTCGTCGCCGACGCCGACCGCGGCCGCGACGACGAGCCGGCCGTCGACGTCCTTGGTGGCCAGCGGGAACTGGTCGCGCTTGACGTAGTCCTTGACGGTGATGAGCCCGCGCAGGCGGCCCGCGCCGTCGACGAGCGGCAGCTTCTCGATCTTGTTCTGCTGCAGCAGCGCGAGCGCGTCCGGCCCGCTGATGCCCTCGTGCCCGGTGACGAGCGGCATCGGCGTCATGACGTCGGCGACGCGGCGCGTCATGTCGGTCTCGAAGCGGGTGTCGCGGTTCGTGACGATGCCGAGCAGGACGCCGTCGGCGTCGACGACCGGCAGGCCGGAGATGCGGTAGCGGCCGCAGAGCCGGTCGACGTCGGCGAGCGTGTCGGACGGCGAGCAGGTGACCGGGTTGGTGACCATGCCGGCCTCGGAGCGCTTCACGAGGTCGACCTGCGTCGCCTGGTCCTCGATCGACAGGTTGCGGTGCAGCACGCCGACGCCGCCCTGGCGCGCCATGGCGATCGCCATGCGGGCCTCGGTGACGGTGTCCATCGCGCTGGACAGCAGCGGCGTGCGCAGCACGATCCCGCGCGACAGGCGGGTCGTGGTGTCGACCTCGGACGGGATCACGTCGCTGGCGGCCGGCAGCAGCAGGACGTCGTCGAAGGTCAGCCCCAGCAGCGGGAACTTGGCGTCGTACGCCGCGCGGTCGGTCGCCGCGAGCTCCTCGGACGGGATCATCTGCACCTGCCTTCGGGCGGGAGGTCGGTCCCCCAGCCTAGGTCAGGCGGTGCCCGCGGCCGTCCGGTCGCAGGTCGGGTGCGTGGCCGGTCAGGTGACCAGACCGCGGCGGAAGCCGAGGGCCACCGCCTGCGCGCGGTCGTTGACGCCGAGCTTGCGGAACAGCCGGCGGGCGTGGGTCTTGATGGTGTCCTCGGACAGGTAGAGGTCGCGGCCGATCTGGCCGTTGCTCTTGCCCTGGCTCATCCCGGTGAGGACCTGCAGCTCGCGCTCGGTGAGCTGCCCGCCGGGCGGGGTCGTCCGGGCGGTCTCGCGGACGGCGAGCGCACGCCGCAGGGACGGCTCGACGAGGTCGACGCCCTCGAGGGCGTGAGCGACG
>CAXTFU010000303.1:3982-5734 GCA_964243385.1 uncultured bacterium
AGGTAGCCCCGCGCGCCGTGCGAGACGGCGGCGGCGACCTGGTCGCGGTCGTCCGCCGCGGTCAGCATGATGACCTTGGCCTTGGGGTGCGACGCGACGAGCCGGCGCGTGGTCTCCAGGCCGCCGAGGCCCGGCATCCGCACGTCCATGAGGACGAGGTCGGGCTGCTCGTGCGGGTAGCGCGCGAGCACCTCCTCGCCGCTGGCGGCGGTCTCGACCTTGTCGACGCCGGGGACGCCGGCCACGAACTGGCGCAGGCCCTCGCGCACGATGCGATGGTCGTCGCAGATCAGGACGGTCGTCATGGGACTTCCTCGTTCGGCAGGGGGTGCGGGAGGGGGGCGGGGCGGGGACTCGGGACGGGCGGGCCGGTCGCGGCGTCCTGCGGACGCGCGAGCGGCAGGTGGAGCGAGGTGCAGTCGCGGGTGGCGAGCAGGGTGCCCCCGACGGCGCGGGCACGCAGCGCCGCTCCGGCCGGGTCGGGCACCGGCACGTCGAGGGCCAGGTGGACCCCCTGCGACGTGCGGCGGATGCGCACCGTCAGCTGGCGCTCGCCGGCGGTGCGCTGCACGAGCCGGTACGCCGCGGTGGCCGCCTCCGGGCTGAGGTCGCCGTCCAGGGCGTCCTCGGCGGGCGGGTCGACGTCGAGGTGCAGCGGGGCGCCGCCGGTGGCCGCGAGGTGCAGCGACAGCTGGGTGAGCGCCTGCAGCAGGCCGAGCTCGCCGCGCGGGCGGAGCAGCCAGACGGCGCGGCGCAGGGCGACGAGCGCCTCCTGCACGGCGTCGCGGGCGAGCACCGCGTCGCCGCCCCGCACCGCGGCGTCCGCGGCGTAGCGGGCGACGACGAGCGCCTGCAGCGCGCCGTCGTGCAGCGCGTCGGCGTGCGCGTCGGCCTCGGCCTCGGCGAGCGCCAGGACGGCGGAGGGCAGGTCGACGACGGGCTTGCCGGCACGCCGCGGCTGCGGGACACCCGTGGTCAGGACGTCGGTCACGTGCGCTCCCCTCCGGGACGTGGTGAGCGGCGCCCGTCGCGCTGCTCTCCCCAACTCCTTCGGCACGTCGTGCCGCTGACGTGAGGGACGATCTGGAGCGGCTCGCGTCGTCCGGCGCGCAGGCGGCAGCCGCCTGCCGGACGTTCGCGGGGCGCGGACGTCCGGTTCGAGCCGACGACGGCGGTCGGCCCGCTCCCAGCGGGAGGTCAGGCCCCGAGGGCCCGGTCGACCAGGTCGATGTCGTGGCGCAGGTCGACGGCGACGGTCACGCGCCGGGGCAGCCGGTCGGGCACCCACCCGGGACCGCCGACGACGACGGCCGTCGGCGGGCGCGTCACCGGCAGCGCCTCGAGCACGCGCGGGTCGGCGGTGCCGGGCAGCTGCGACCAGACGAACAGCGCCGCCGGGCCGGTGCGCCGGACCGCGGCGTGCAGGGCCGAGCCCGGCATCGCGGGGCCGAGCGTGCGCACGCCGATGCCCTGCTCGGCCAGGCCGGCCGCGAGGGCGTGCAGCGGCAGCGCGTGGTGCTCGTCCGGCGCGCAGGACAGCAGCACCGGACGGCGGCCGGGCCGCTCGGGTGCGGCCGAGGCGAGGTCGCGCAGGACGACGGCCGTGCAGTCGGACAGCAGGTGCTCGACCTCGACGCCCTCACCGGTGGCCGCCCAGCGGGCACCCACGGCGACGAGCACCGGTCGCAGCACGTGGTCCCAGGTGTGCAGGACGCCCGAGCGCTCGACCTCCTCGCGGACGAGGGCCGTCAC
>CAXTFU010000304.1:0-5709 GCA_964243385.1 uncultured bacterium
ACGGTGCTCCTCCTGAGAACGCGCCGACCGGTGCGGGACGGGTGAGCGCAGGACCGCAGCCTAGGGGCAGCCCGGCCTGCGGTGCCGCCGGACGACGCCCAGGCGAGCAGGACGTCCCGCTGCACGTCCCCTGCGGCGAAGGAGTCCTGCTGCGAGGGAGTCCTGCGGCGAGGGAGTCCGGACCGACCGGCCATCGGCAGGACGCACGTCCGTCCTGCAGGTGCAGGCAGCGCCGGTCCCGGGCACACCAGGGACGTCCGTCCCGTCACGGCCCCTGCTCCGGTCGAACCGCCTGGAGGTCGCTCGTGCCGGCTCCCGCTCGCGTCCGTCCGGGCGGCCCGGAGCAGCGCGGCGTGCTGTGCGAGCAGGGGCGCGTCAGCTGCAGCCTCCCTGCGCACGGCGCTGTCCTCGCGCTCGGCCGGCAGGTCGCCCGCGCCGCCAGCGCCCGCTGGCCCGACTGCGAGGCGACCGAAGCGGTCGTGCTCGTGCTGAGCGAGCTGCTCGGCAACGCCGTCAAGGCCACGACCGGCAGCACGGTGGCGCTGCGGCTGTCCTGGACGCCGCGGCGGGTCCGTGTCGAGGTCGACGACGACAGCCCGCTGCCGGCCGTGGCCCGCCACGCCGACGTGCAGGAGGAGGGCGGGCGCGGGCTGTGGCTGGTCGAGGTCGTGGCCGTCCGGTGGGGCTGGCAGGTGCGCGAGCGCGGCAAGTGCGTCTGGGCCGAGATCGCGCTCACGGCCTGACCGGCCCGACCGCTGACCGGCCCACCCCTGACCGGCCCACCGCTGACCGGCCCACGGTTGCGCGGGCTGCTCAGAAGGCGGCGACGTGCTCCGCCATGAATCCCCCGTCGACCTGCGACACGTGCCAGACGCGGACGTCCCGGCCCAGCACCTCGTCCTTCTCGTGGAAGCGGACCTGCTGCTCCAGGCTGGAGCCGGTGCCCCGCACGAGGTAGGTGTGGCCGCCGCCGGTGTCGACGGTGAACTGGGTCTCGCCGAGGAACTGCGCGAGCAGCGTGGGGTCGGTGCCGGCGACGGAGGTGACGGGACAGGCGACGCCGCTGACGACGGTGGTGGTGGCGCTGGTCATGGGGTCTGCTCTCGACGAGGGGACGGGACGGGGTCTGCCGGTGGAGACGCCCTCGTCGCCCGCCCGTGACGCGGGACGTGCCGCGCCGCTCAAGGCCGCCCGGCGAGCAGCCGATCCACCGTGACCAGGGGCCGGACAGCGGGGGGAGCGGGACGGGATGAGGACGGCGGCATGAGCGGCGGACGGTCGGCGGCGCTGCGCGCGGTGCGGCGGCCGCCGGGGCTCGTGGAGCAGACCCGGTGGCTGTTCTGCCTGTGCGTCCTGCTGTCGCTGCTGCTGACGCTGCCCGGCGTCCTGGTGTCCGCGAGCCGCACCGGCGCTGTCGCCGCAGTGGCCACCACGGGCGTGCTCGTCGCGGCATGGGTCCGCCGCTACGTGCGGCGCAGCGCCCCGCCCGCCATCGACCTGGCCGAGGCCCTGGCCGTGCTCGTGCTCGCCGCCGCCTCTCCGAACCCGGCCGTGGCCTTCAGCTTCGCGTTCTCCACGCTGTGGTTCCGCGCCCTCTACGGCTCGTCGCGGTCGGTCGCGCTGTACGCCGTCGGGATGGCCGCCGCGATGGCCGGTTCGATCCCGCTGTGGCACGGCGTGCCGGGGCACACCGGTGCGCTCCCGGCGGAGCAGGTGCTCGGCCCGCTGCCGGTCCTGCTGCTCACCGTGGGCGTCGCCCGGCACCTCGCGCTGGGTCTGTTCGCCCGCGAGCAGTCGCAGCAGCGCGACGCCGCCCTCGCCGACCTCGGCACGCACCTGCTGGGGGTCACCGACCGCGAGGAGGTCTACGCCCTGGCGTGGCGCGCCGCCGGCGAGATCTGCACGGCGACGCCCGGTCTGCGCGTGCTCGTGGTCAGCGCGCAGGACGACGGCCTGCTCGTCAGGGGGCACGCCGGCGAGTTCACCGACGTGCCGGTGCTGCTGCCCGCGGCGCTGCTCCCCGACGCGCTGCACGCCTCGGTCGCGGCCCGGGTCGACGTCGTCCCGCCCGCCGACGCGTCGTCGCTGACCGCGAGCTGCGCGGTGGCGCACTGGCTGTGCGTGCCCATGCCCGAGCTGCCCGACGGGACGATGCTGCTCGGACACCCCGGCGGCGTCCCATGCGACGGCGTGGTCGCGATCCAGTCGATGATGAACCAGGTGGCGCTGGCCCTGCGCACCAGCGATGCGCACCAGGACCTCGCGACCCAGGCCCACACCGACAGCCTGACCGGGCTGGCGAACCGCGCGGCGTTCGGCACCGCGCTGCAGCGCGCCGTCGAGCAGGGCTCCGCACCGGCGGCGCTGCTGTTCCTCGACCTGGACGACTTCAAGACGGTCAACGACCGGCAGGGACACGCCGCGGGCGACGAGCTGCTCCGGCTCGTCGCCGGCCGGCTCTCGCAGGCGGTGGGCGAGGACGACCTGTGCGCGCGCCTCGGGGGCGACGAGTTCGCCGTCCTGCTCACCGACGCCGACGGCGAGCGCGCGGTCGAGGTCGCGCAGCGGCTCGTCGACCTCGTCGCGGCTCCCCTGTCGGTGGCGGGGCGCACGACGCTCGTCGGCGCCAGCGTCGGCGTGGCGCACCTCGAGCCGGGCCTGTCGCCCGACGAGGTCGCGCAGAACGCGGACGTCGCGATGTACGCCGCCAAGGCCCGCGGCAAGCACCGCGTGCAGGTCTTCGCGCACGGCCTGCTGCCGGACGAGGCGGCCGTCTTCGAGGACGAGCTCGCGCACGCCGCGACCGGCGGACAGCTCGTCGTGCACTACCAGCCGATCCTGTCGGCCGCCGAGGGCCGGTGCGACGCCGTCGAAGCGCTCGTCCGCTGGCAGCACCCGACCCGCGGGCTGCTCGCGCCCGGCGACTTCATCGCCGCTGCCGAGCGCACCGGTGCCATCGTGGGCATCGGCGCGGAGGTCCTGCGCTCGGCCTGCGGCTTCGCCGCCGAGCACACGGCGCTCGTCCCCCACCTGGCCGTGCACGTCAACGTGTCGGCCGCGCAGCTGCGCGACGACGCCTTCCCGGTGCTCGTCTCGCAGTGCCTGCGCGAGCGCGCGCTCACGCCCGACCGCCTCGTGCTCGAGATCACCGAGTCGATGGTGCTCGACAGCCCCACGGTCCGGACGGCGCTGCAGACCCTGTCCGGGCTCGGGGTGGCGCTCGCGATCGACGACTTCGGCACCGGGTACTCGGCGCTGACGACCCTGCGGACGCTGCCGCTCGACATCGTGAAGATCGACAAGTCGTTCGTGGCGGGCTGCCCGGACAACCGCGCCGACCACGCCGTCGTCGAGGCGATCGTGCAGATGGCGAGCCGGCTGGGGCTGCGCACCGTCGCCGAGGGCGTCGAGCGGCCCGAGCAGCAGCAGTTCCTGCAGGACGCCGGCGTCGACGCGCTGCAGGGCTACCTGCAGCGGCGGCCCGGCAGTGCCGCCGACGTCGGCGCGTGGCTGCGCGACCGGGCGCAGCCGCCCGGTGCTGCACTGACCCTGGTGCAGGCCTCCTAGTCCCAGGCCTCCGCAGGCCTCGTCGTCCGCAGGTCAGCCGCGGCGCGGGGGCGCACAGCGCGCGCACAGGTGGCCCACAGCCGGGTCCGAGGCCCGGGCCGCACGGTGGGCGCAGCGACGCACCGACGCACCCGACGCCCGCGACTCGAGGACGAGGATCCGCCATGAGCCCCCAGCACGACCGCCGCCTGCCGACCGCCACCGACGGGCGCGTCCTGCCCCGCCCGGACGAGGATCTCGAGGACCAGGGCCTGGCGTTCGACGTCGGCACGCTCGTCGGACGCCGGTCGGCGCTGCGGGCGCTCGGCCTCGGCGCGCTCGGCCTCGGCCTTGCGGCCTGCGGCGGCTCGTCGTCCGGCACGGCCGCCGAGACCGCTGCCACCGACGCCGGCACGGGCACGACGTCGAGCACCGCCTCCACCGGCGAGATCCCGGACGAGACCGCCGGGCCCTACCCGGGCGACGGGTCGAACGGCCCGGACGCGCTGGAGCAGACCGGCATCGTCCGCAGCGACCTGCGCACGAGCACGGACGGCAGCGGCACCGCGGAGGGCGTCCCCATGACGCTCGCGCTCACCGTGTCCGACCTGGCCGCCGGCGGCTCGGCCTTCGCCGGCGTCGCCGTGTACGTGTGGCACTGCGACCGCGAGGGCCGCTACTCCATGTACTCCGAGGGCGTCACCGACCAGGACCACCTGCGCGGCGTGCAGGTCGCCGACGCCGACGGTCGGGTGCGCTTCACCAGCGTCGTCCCCGCCTGCTACAGCGGCCGGTGGCCGCACATCCACTTCGAGGTCTACCCCGACCTCGCCAGCACCAGCGACGCGGCCAACGCCATCGCGACCTCGCAGGTGGCCCTGCCCCAGGCCATGTGCGACGCCGTGTACGCCGAGCCCGGCTACGAGGCGTCGGTCGGCAACCTGGCCGCCGTGTCGCTCGACAGCGACAACGTCTTCGGCGACGACGGCGGCGCGAGCCAGCTCGCCACGGTGACCGGTGACGTCGCGGGCGGGTACGCCGTCTCGCTGGCGGTGCGCGTCGACACCCGCACCGAGCCCACCGGGGGCGGGCAGCCGCCGAGCGGCGGCGGCGCCCCCGGCGGGATGGGCGGACCTCCGCCGACCACCTCCTGAGCGGGCCGGCTCAGGGCGTGCGCTGCGGCACGAGCACGACCTCCGTCGGGCAGCCGCGGGCGGGGAAGGTGACCACGAACCGCACCGCGGCGGCGACGTCCGCCGGCTGGAGCAGCTCGTCGGGACGCTCCACGCCAGCCGGCGAGCGCAGACCGGCACCGGCCGCGACGAGCCCGGGCGAGACGAGGCTGACCTTGACCCCGCGGTCGCGCACGTCCAGGAACACCGCGCCGGCCAGGCCGGCCAGGCCGTGCTTGCTCGCGACGTACGCGGCGTTGTGCGCGAACACCGAGCGGCTGGCACCCGAGCCGACGTAGACCAGCGCGCTGGGCGCCGCCTCGAGCAGCGCGGGCAGCAGCAGTCGCGTGGCCGCCGCGGCGGCGGTGAGGCCGACGTCCAGCACCTCGTACCAGGCGTCCGGGGCGCCCTCGTCGGCGGTGCCCCAGTCGAAGACGCCCGCGGCCCAGACGTCCGCCGTGAGCGGCCCGCGACGGCGCACCGCCCGGACGGCCGCCGCGAGCGCCGCGCGGTCGGTCACGTCGACCTCGTCGACGTGGACCACGGCGCCCGGGCACGCCTGCGCGCAGGCGTCGAGGCGCCCGCGGTCACGGCCCCACAGGGTAAGCCCGTGCCCGAGGGCGGCGAGCTCCACGGCCACCGCCGTCCCGATCGCACTGCTCGCCCCGACGACGAGGGCCTGCCCGGGAGCGCTCACGCCGCTGCCGTACCCCGTCGCACGGGCGCGCCCACCGACCGAGCGCTCCCGTCGCCCGCCGCCAGTCCCTGACGCGCCGCGGCCCGACCCGTCGGACGACGGGTCGGGCCGGAGGTGCTGCGGGGCGGGAGGTCAGCTGATGACGTTCTTGACCTTGTCCATCAGCCCGCTGCCGTCGTTGCCGGGCGCCGGGGCGGCACCCTTCGCCGAGACCGGGCCGAAGGACATCTCGATCTCGGCCATCTCCATCTCGGCGGTGGCCTGCAGCAGCGCCAGCAGGTCGGTGTCGAGGCC
>CAXTFU010000305.1:0-5698 GCA_964243385.1 uncultured bacterium
GGAGGGCATCCGGTCGGGGATGCCGGCGACGCGTCCCAGCGGGACGCGGACCGACGACCCGGCGGACGACGCGGGGGCCTCGCGCTCGTCGTCCTCGTCGGGCTGGAGCACGCCGACGCGCGCCGTGCGGGAGGTCGGCCGCCGCTCGCCCATGGCGATGCGCCACTCCCGCTCGGCCCGGGCGATGGCCTGCGACCGCAGCCAGCAGACGAAGCCGACGAGGGCGAGGTCGACGACGGCGTGCCCGAGCAGCACCCAGGGGCTGACGACGACGCCGACGACGAGGGTGGCGACCGCCAGGACGAGCAGCACGAGCAGCGCCCGCAGCCGCCGGGTCGCCGCGCTCGGCCCGCGACGCTGCACGGACGGCGTCCCCTGCGCGGGGACGCCGTCCGGAGTCGGCGGGACGACGGCCCGGTCGGGCACGGCGTGGTCGGCAACGGCGTCGTCGGGCACTGCGTGGTCGGGCACGGCCCGGTCGGGCACGGGGTCGGCAGGCACGGCGCGCGCGGGCATGGGCTGCTGGGACTCGGCGGCGGCGCTCGCCGCCGGCACCGGCCGCGGCACGCTGTCGCGCCGCGACAGCACGCGCATGGCGTCGTGGAACCGGTCGACGGTGCCGAGCGTGCCGGGGTCGTGCGAGCGCAGTGCCATGGGCACGAGCACGGCGAGCCAGGCACCGACGAGGAGGAGGAGGATCAGACCGCTGCCCACGAGCCCGGACGCTAGTGACGATCATCCCCGCAGCGAGCGCGACGCGCCGGAGCTGCGGGCGCCGGTGTGCGAGGTCACCCCCTCGACGGCGCAGGGAACGCGCCGCGACCGGGCGCGACGGCCGTCCGGGCCGTCAGAGGACGGCGTGCCCGCGGTCGAGCAGCCCGCGCAGGACGCCCTGCGGCGCGTCCTCGGCGAGCAGCGCGAAGCCGACGTGGTCGCGCCAGTCCTCGTCGATGAACAGGTAGCGCCGGTGCACCGCCTCCTGCACGAAGCCGAGCTTGGCGACCACGCGCAGCGACGCGGCGTTCTCCGGCCGGACGTTGGCCTCGACGCGGTGCAGCCGCAGCGGCCCGAAGCAGTGGTCGAGCACGAGGGCGAGGGCGGTCGGCGTGATGCCGCGGCCGGCGACCGCCTCGTCGAGCCAGTACCCGACGTGGGCGCTGTCGAAGGCGCCGCGCGTGACGCCGCCGACCGTGATCGCCCCGCGCAGCCGGCCGTCGACGACGACGCCGAAGGGCAGCAGGCGGCCGGCGCGGGCCTCCTTGCGCTGACCGCGCAGCATCGCCGCGAACACCGCGGGGCTGTGCCGCTCGGCCCAGCTCGCCGGCGCCTGCCGGAACGGGCGTCCCTCCCACGGCGCGAGCCACCGCTCGTTGCGCACCCGGACCTCGCACCAGGCGGCTGCGTCGCGACCGCGCAGGGGCCGGACCTCGACGGGGCCGTGCCCCAAGCGGGCCGGCCAGCCGGACGCCGCCATCAGCCCACGCCCGAGCAGCCCACGCCCGAGCAGCCCACGCCCGAGCAGCCCACGCCCCCGCAGCTCACGCCCGAGCAGCTCACGCCCCGGCCGTCCCGTGGTCGCCCTCGCCGCGCAGCTGCGCCAGCGCGTGCGCGAGCACCGGGACGAGCACCGCCGCGCCGTCGCGGACGCCGCCGGTCGAGCCGGGCAGGTTGACGACGAGCACCCGGCCGATCGTCCCCGCGAGCCCGCGCGACAGCACCGCGGTCGGGACGGCGGCGGCCCCCCGTGCGCGCAGCGCCTCGGCGATGCCGGGCAGGGCGCGGTCGAGCAGCGGCGCGGTCGCCTCGGGCGTGACGTCGCGGGGCGACAGGCCGGTGCCGCCGGTCGTCACGACCAGGTGGTGGCCGGCGGCGACCGCGTCCCGCAGGGCGGCCTGCACGGCGTCGACCTCGTCCGGCACGACGACGGCCTCGGGCACCTCCAGGCCGGCTTCGCGCAGCAGGCCGGCCAGCAGCGGGCCGCTCGTGTCGGCGCGCTCGCCGCGCGACGAGCGGTCCGAGACGGTGACGACCAGGGCCCGCGCGCCGGTCGGCAGGGCGTCGGTCACGGACCGCTCACCGGGCCCAGTCCCCCTTCTTGCCACCGGTCTTGATCTCCACCCGGATGTTGCCGATGACGGCGCGCGGGTCGACGGCCTTGGTCATGTCGACCACGGTGAGGCAGGCGACCGACACCGCGGTGAGCGCCTCCATCTCGACGCCGGTGCGGTCGGCGGTGCGGGCGGTCGCGGTGACGGCGACGCCGTCGTCGTCGACGACGAGGTCGACGGTCACGCCGGACAGGCCGATCGGGTGGCACAGCGGGACGAGGTCCGGCGTCCGCTTGGCGCCCATGATCCCGGCCACCCGCGCCACGGCGAGCGCGTCGCCCTTGGGGACGCCCTCGCCGCGCAGCAGGGCGACGCACGCGGCGGACAGGTCGACCCGGCCGGTCGCGGTCGCGCTGCGCACCGTCACGTCCTTGCCCCCGACGTCGACCATGCGCGCCGCGCCGGCCTCGTCGAGGTGGGTCAGCCGGTCGCCCGCCGGCTGCTCGTCGTGCGGCACCCGCCTACCGCCCGCGCCGCTCGAGCACGAGGACCTCCACGGGGCCGCCCGCCGGGACGTGCTCGACGCCCTCGGGGACGACGGCCAGCGCGGTCGCCCGGGCCATGCCGGCCAGCAGGTGCGAGCCCGGGCCGCTGACCGGGGTGACGACGTAGGCGCCGTCCTGCACCGTGAGCGCGACGCGCAGGAACGAGCGCTTGCCGGCCGGGCTCGTCAGCGCCGCCGTCGTCACGGCGCGCACCCGCGGCCGCTCGAGCGGCGTCGCACCGATCATCTTGCGCAGCGCCGGCCGCACGAAGGCCTCGAAGCTCACCAGCGCGCTCACCGGGTTGCCAGGCAGGCCGAACACCGGCGTCGCGTCCGGGCCGATGGTGCCGAAGCCCTGCGGCATGCCGGGCTGCATGGCCACCTTGTCGAAGCTCACCGTCCCGAGCTGCGACAGCACCTCCTTGACGACGTCGTACGCCCCGACCGAGACGCCGCCGGAGGTGACGAGGACGTCGGCGCGCACCAGCTGGTCCTCGAGCGTCGCGGCGAGCGCGCGGGGGTCGTCCGGCACGATCCCGACGCGGTAGGCGATGGCCCCCGCCTCCACCGCAGCCGCCGTGAGCGCCGGGCTGTTCGCGTCGACGATGCGTCCGGGTGTGAGCGGCTGGCCGGCCTCGACGAGCTCGCTGCCGGTCGAGACGACGACGACGCGCGGGCGCGGGCGCACGGCCAGCCGCGACCGCCCGACGGCGGCCGCCAGGCCGATCTGCACCGCGCCGAGGTGGGTGCCCGTGGTGAGGACGGTCTCGCCGGCCGAGACGTCCTCACCGACCCGCCGGATGTTCGCCCCGAGCTCCGGTGCCCGCCGGATCGTGACCGAGGCGACGCCGCCGTCGGTCCACTCGACCGGCAGGACGGCGTCCGCGCCCGCCGGCACCTGCGCCCCGGTCATGATCCGCACGCACATGCCGGCCGACACCCGCAGCGGCGAGGCCGGTCCGGCGGCGACGTCACCGGTCACCGGCAGGACGACGGGCGTCTCGACGCCGGCCGACGCCACGTCCTCGCGTCGCACGGCGTAGCCGTCGACCGCGCTGTTGTCGAAGCCGGGCAGGGGGGCGGGCGCCACGACGTCCTCGGTGAGCACGCAGCCGTGCGCGTCGGTCAGCCCGAGCTGCAGCGGCGACAGGGGCTGGACGACCTCGAAGATGCGGGCGAGGTGCTCGGCGACGGTGATCACGTACGACGACCGCCGGCCGGTCGGGCTGCGCGGGCGGTCATGCTCGCGACACTACGACGACCGCGCTCCCGCGCCACGACGACCGCGCTCCCGCGCCACGACGACCGCGCTACGACGGACGGGCTCCCGCGTCGGCCACCGGCTCGGCCGTCGCCAGGCGCCACCCGTCGCGGCCGGCGCGCTTGGCGGCGTAGAGGGCCTGGTCGGCGCGTCGCAGCAGGGTCGTGGAGGACGCCCCGTGGTCGGGGAAGACGGCCACGCCGATGCTCACGGTGATGTCGATCGGCTGCGCGCCCGACTCGCCGAACGGCCGGCGGCGCACCGCCGCGCCGATCCGCTCGGCGGCCTGCCGCGCCCCGTGCACGTCGGTCTCGGGGAGCACGACCACGAACTCCTCGCCGCCGTAGCGGGCCAGCGTGTCGACGTCGCGCACCTGCCCCCGCACCCGGCTCGCCAGCTCGACGAGGACGGCGTCGCCGCGCTGGTGCCCGTGCACGTCGTTCACGAGCTTGAAGTGGTCGAGGTCGAGCAGCAGGAGCCCGAGCGGACGGCCGAAGCGCACGGCGCGCTCGACCTCCTTGCCGACCGTCATCGTGAAGCCGCGGAAGTTCGTCAGGCCGGTGAGCCCGTCGGTCACCGACAGCCGGCGGGCCTCCTCGTGCAAGAGCACGTTGTCGACCGCGACGGTCGCCTGCGTCGTGAAGGTGCGCAGCATGGCGAGGTCGGCCTCGCTGAAGCCGGTGCCGCCCTCGCGATCCCAGAGCAGCAGCACGCCGACGACCGTGTCCGAGCTCGACAGCGGGAGCGCGGCCAGCGCGACGCCGACGGGCTCGCCGCGCCCGGGCACCAGCCCGCCGGGCACCGTCCGACCGTGCACCGGCCGGCCGGTGCGGGCGACCTCGCCGCTGATCCCGGCGCCGGGCGGCAGGCGCAGGTCGTCCGGCACGCCGCGCTCGGCCAGGTGCTGCCCGACCGACAGCACGAGGTCACCGGTCGCCGCGTCGCGCAGCAGCACTGCGCCGGCATGTGCCCGGGTCGAGGACGTCGCCGTGTCGAGGACGACCTCGAGGATCCGGTGCAGGTCGTGCGTGCCCGCGAGCGCGTTGCCCAGCCGGTCGACGCCGCCGCGGAGCTGGTCGCGGCTGGCGCGCAGCTCGTCGACGTGCAAGCGCAGCTCGGCGGTCATGGCGTTGAACGCCTTCGCGAGCTGGCCGACCTCGTCGCGGGAGCGGACGGCGAGGGTCGTCGTCAGGTCGCCGCCCGCGACGCGCGTCGCGGCTGCCCCGAGCTCCTCGAGCGGACGGGTCGTCGCCCGGGCGAGCCCGCGCCCGATGAGCACCGCGAGCACGGCCGCGACCGCCACGACGAACGGGACGAGCACGACCGCCGACGGCAGCTGCCAGGCCGGCGTCTGGGTCACGAGGACGGCCAGCGGCTGCTCGCCGGGCGCGACGGGGAAGGCCGGCTCGCCGGGCAGGGCGGTCAGCGACACCTCGGGGGCCTCGACCACGAGCGCGAAGCGACCGCCGACCCGTGCGGGGACGCCGGGCCCCTCGTCCTGGGCCTCGAGGGCGGCACGCACGACCTCGGCGCCGACGACGTCCGCGCCCAGCACCGGCGCGTCCTCGTCCCCGCGCTCGCTGCGCGCCGAGCCGGCCACCGCCTCGCCGTCGACGAGCAGCACGAGGGCCCGGGCGCCGGTGGCCCTGCGCAGCGCGTCGGCGTACGCGTCGTCGAGCCGCAGGGCGGTGGCGACCCGACCGAGGACGGGCCCGCCGGGGCGACGCACGTCCAGCGTCAGCGTGAGCGCGGCGCCGTCGGCGGTGCGGCTGATGGCGCCCTTGCGGCAGTCCGGGGTGGGGACGGCTGCCGCTCGACGGTCGGAGGGTGACGGTCGGGGGTCGG
>CAXTFU010000306.1:0-5695 GCA_964243385.1 uncultured bacterium
AGCCGATATCGGGGTCGAGGCTGCGGCGGGGCGGGGGGCGGTCTGGGCGAGCGCTGGTGCGGGGACCAGCACCGCTGCTACGAGGGCTGCTGCAGCCAAGGGTCGGAACATGACTGGAAGCTGAAACGCCGGGACCCGGCCACCTGATGGTGACCGGCTGTGGCTTGCTGCTCGTCGTGGTAGCGCGCCTGCACGATGATCACGTCGTCGGCCTTGACGGTGTACACCAGTCGATGCTCCTGGTCGATGCGCCTTGCCCAGAAGCCCGCCAGGTCTCCGCTGAGACGCTCTGGCTTGCCCGTGCCGCTGGTCGGAGTGCGCGGGTGGCCTCCTCGATCAGCCGGTTGATGCGCCGCAGCATCTTGCGGTCAGCGCTCCAGCTGGTGCAGTCGGCCCAGCCTTCGGGCGTGAAGCTGACCTTCACTCCTCAGGCTGCAGCAGGTCGTGCTCCTGAGTCTGATCGGCGCGTGCCGCAGCGACGCTGCGGTGCAGGCGCTCGGCGTTGGCGGGTGATCGCAACAGGTAGGCGGTCTCGCGCAGCGAGCGGTACTCGTCCGACCCGACCAGGAAGGCGGTCCCCTTCTTCGAGACGATCTCGACGGCCTCGTGGTCGTCGTCGACCTGCTCGATCAGGGAAACAGCCTGGCGCGAGCGTCGGTGGCAGTGATGGACATGGCGTACCTCTGGTGCTGCGGCAATGTGTCGCCTGCAGCCGTACCGGATGCGGTACAGGTCGCGGTGACGACTGTCCAGCACCGCCGAGAGCCGGCCACCTCGTGGCTGACGCGGATCTGGCGGACCCTGTGGCCGGTACATCGACCTGCATCTCTGCAGGTCAGGGGGCTTGCGCCTCGCGTGCGAGGGCGGTGAGGCGGCTGACCGCGCGTAGGTACTTCTTGCGGTAGCCGCCGGCGAGCAGCTCGGCCGGGAACAGCTGGTCGAGCGGCACGCCGCTGGTCAGCACCGGGACGTCGCGGTCGTAGAGCCGGTCGGCCAGCACGACGAGCCGAAGCGCTGCGCTCTGGTCGGCGACCGGGTGCACGCCGACCAAGCCGACGAGCGCGACGTCGTCGACGAGCGCCCCGTAGCGCGACGGGTGCAGGGACGACAGGTGGGCGAGCAGCTCGTCGAAGTCGTCGACGGTCGCCCCGGCCGTCGCCCGCCCCGTCCGGACGACGGCGTCGTCGCGCACGGGCGGCGGCGCCGCGGGCAGGCCGCGGTGGCGGTAGTCCTCGCCGTCGACGCGCACGGGCTCGAAGTGCGCGGACAGGCCCTGGATCTCGCGCAGGAAGTCCTGCGCGGCGAAGCGGCCCTCGCCGAGGGCCCCCGGCAGCGTGTTGGAGGTCGCGGCCACCCGGACGCCGGCGTCGACGAGCCTGCCGAGCAGCGTCGAGACCAGCACGGTGTCACCGGGGTCGTCGAGCTCGAACTCGTCGATCGCGAGCAGCCGGTGCCCGGACAGCACCGTGACGGCCGCCCCGAACCCCAGCGCGCCGACCAGGTGCGTCAGCTCGACGAAGGTGCCGTACGCCCGCGGCTCCGGGGAGGCGTGCCACAGGGCGGCCAGCAGGTGGGTCTTGCCGACGCCGAAGCCGCCGTCGAGGTACACCCCCGGCCGGCCCTCCGGCGGCCGGCTGCGGCCGAACAGCCGGCGCGGCTGCGGCGCGGTGGCCGCCGCGAAGCGCTCCAGCGCCGCGACGGCAGCCGCCTGCGACGGCTGCGCCGGGTCGGGCAGGTAGGTGTCGAAGCGGGCGTGGTCGAAGCGCGGCGGCGGGACGAGCCCGGCGACGAGGTTGTCCGCGGGCACGACCGGCGCGCGGTCGACGAGCCGGGCCGGCGGCGCGGGCTGGTCACCGCGCACGGGCGCGGACGGCGGCACGGGCGGTCCGCTCAGGCGCCCTCGACGTCGCCGTCGGCGGTCTGCGCGGCGTCCTCGTCGGCGGGGGCGCCCTCGACCTCCTCCTCCGCGGTCGCGGTGCCACCGGGGTCGCCGTAGGTCGTGCCGGGGCCGTCGTCCCCCGGCGCGAACTGGTCGGCGGTCTTGCCCGTGGCGGACAGGCCGGCGCCGGCGAGCGCGGGGTCGGGCTGGGTCTCGGGCTGGGAGTCGCTCATGGGGCCGCCCCTACCCACGCGCGGCCCGCGGGCACACCCGGTCCGCGCGCCTGCCGCGGCAGTGCCGGTCGTAGGGTCCGCGCATGACGACGACGCCCGCCGGAGCCGATCCCGCGGTGGTCGGGCCGCACCTCGCCCGCGCGCTGGAGGACGAGCGCTGGACGGCGTGCACCGTGACGCTCATCGCCGGGGGCAAGAGCAACCTGACCTACCGCGTCGACAGCGCGGCCGGCTCGGCGGTGCTGCGGCGTCCGCCGCTCGGGCACGTCCTGCCGACCGCGCACGACATGGTGCGCGAGCACACGGTGATGTCGGGGCTCGCCGGCACCGCCGTCCCGGTGCCGCGGATGCTGCACCTGTGCACGGACGCGGCGGTGCTCGGGCAGCCGTTCTACGTCATGGAGCGCGTCGAGGGGCACGTCTGCCGCGACGCCCTGCCGGCCGGCTACGCGGACCGCCCCGAGCAGCGGCGGGCGGTCGGCGAGGGCCTCGTCGACGTGCTGGCCGACCTGCACGCCGTCGACCCGCAGGCGGTCGGGCTCGGGTCGTTCGGCCGCCCGGACGGCTACCTCGGGCGGCAGGTCCGCCGCTGGGTGACGCAGTGGGACGCCACCCGCATCGAGGGCCACGACGCGCTCGACCGGCTCGCCGCGGACCTCGCCGCCGACGTCCCGGCGACCCAGCGGGCGACGATCGTGCACGGCGACTACCGCCTGGACAACACGCTGCTCGACCCGACGACGCCGGGTCGCATCGCCGCCGTCCTGGACTGGGAGATGTCGACGCTCGGCGACCCGCTGGCCGACGTCGGCCTGCTGCTCGGCTACTGGTCGCAGGCCGACGACAGCGGTGACCGCACCGCGGCGCTCGTCGTCCCGGCGGCGACGGTGCTCGAGGGCTTCCCGACGCGGGCCGAGGTGGCGCAGCGCTACGCCGAGCGGACCGGTCTCGACCTCACGCCGCTGCCCTGGTACGCCGCCTTCGCCGCGTTCAAGCTGGCGGTCGTCTGCGCCGGCATCGTGGCGCGGGTCCGCGGCGGGGCGATGGTCGGGGACGGGTTCGACGGCATCGAGCAGCGCATCGGCCCGCTGGTGGCCATCGGCCGGGCGGCCCTCGCGGACCGCACGGTCTGACGGGCGCTCCCTCGTCAGCCGGCGGCCCGCAGGGTCGCGCAGGGCACCGCCTGGCCGCAGTCGGCGCAGCGGGTCCCGCGCCGCCAGCCGACGGTGACCGGCCGGTGCGCCGAGCGGATCGCCCAGAGCCGGGCGGCGAGCTCGGAGATGCGCTCGAGGGCCTCGTCCAGGGCCGGGTCGGGAGGCGGCGCCGCGCGAAGGGCACGGGCGGTGCGGCTGCGGGGGGCGGACGTCGGCGTGGGGTGCAGGGCGGTGGACGGGGTCGTCATGGGCTCCTCCCGGGGCGTCCCGACGGACGCTACGGACCTCCCGGGCCGGCGCAAAGGCGCCCTGTGCGCGCGGCTGTGGCGCTCGTGGGGACCGGGGCGCGCGTCCCTGTGCACCGGGTGGGGACGGGCCTGTGATCTGCCCGCCGGTCAGCCGCGCCGGCGTGTGGACGGCAGGAAGTCGGCCACCTGCAGCCCCCAGAGCACCAGCGGCACCTGCAGCGGCAGCCGGGCCACCGCCGCCCAGCGCGGCACGCCACCGGGGTGCAGCACCAGGTAGAGGTTGCCGGGGAAGACGGCGACGAACAGCACGGCGGCGGCGAGGCCTCCTGCGCGCCGGGTCCGCGGTGCGGCCACGGCGCCCGCGACGGCGAGCTCGACGAGCCCGCTGCCCAGCACCCAGGCGCGGACCGTCCCGGGCAGCAGCGGCGGGACGAGGCCCGCGTAGAGCTGCGGCCGCACGAGGTGCGACACGCCGGCGGCGGCCAGCAGCGCCGCGAGCACGTACGGCGACGCGCTGCGCAGGCGGCTCATCCGGGGAGCATGCCGCAGGACGAGCTCGCCCGCCGATGCGGTGGGAGCCCGCCGCACGGGGCACAGGGTCGTCACTGTCCCCGTCTCCGGAGGTGCTCGACGTGCAGATCGACAAGAACATGGTCCTGGAGCTGCTGAAGTCGCAGGGCAAGGACGACCAGGTCGGCGCGGCCGACAGCGAGCTCCCCTCGCAGGTCGACACCGACCAGCACGCCGGCCTGCTGTCGAAGTTCGGCATCGAGCCGGCCGACCTCATCAAGCTCGTCACCGGCGGCGGCGCCGGTGGCGGTCTCGGCGGCGGCCTGGGAGGGCTGCTCGGCGGCAAGTGACCCGCACGGACGAGGGGCAGGACCGCGCGTGCGGTCCTGCCCCTCGTCCGTCCCGGCCCTCGATCCGGACGCACCAGGTCGTGGAGCTGCCCCGGCGCCGGACCGCTCGCGCGTACGGTCGGGGGATGACGCCGCAGGAGCTCGCCGACCTCGCGCACCTGCGCCGGGCGCGCGACCTCATGGACCGCGACTTCGCCGAGCCGCTCGACGTCCCGGCGATGGCCCGCGCCGCCCTGATGTCACCGGCGCACTTCTCCCGCAAGTTCCGCGCCGCCTACGGCGAGACGCCCTACGCCTACCTCATGACGCGGCGCATCGAGCGTGCCCAGGCCCTGCTGCGCCAGGGGATGTCGGTCACCGACGCCTGCGTCACCGTCGGCTGCACCTCGCTCGGCTCGTTCAGCTCGCGGTTCTCCGAGATCGTCGGCGAGACGCCGTCGCAGTACCGCGCCCGTGACCACCGCGACGCCGAGGAGCTGCCGGCGTGCGTCAGCATGCGCGGGACGCGCCCGCAGCGCGCGGCCGCCACCGTCTGACCCCGGGCCCTGCGGGTCGAGCAGGATCGGAGAAGCGCCCGCGCAGCCGGTGCCCCTACGGTCGCCGCATGGCTGTCACCGTCTCCTCGATGTTCATCGCCGTCTCCGACCCGGAGGCCGCGCTCGCCTTCTACCGCGACGGGCTCGGGCTCGAGGTCCGCAACGACGTCTCGCACGGCGGCTTCCGGTGGGTCACCGTCGGCTCCCCCGGCCAGGACGTCGACATCGTGCTGTTCCAGCCGCACGGCGGACGCTCCCAGACCGAGGGCGACGCCCTGCTGGCGCTCGTCACGCAGGGGTCGCTGCAGGCCGCCATCTTCCGCACCGACGACCTCGACGCGACCTTCGAGCGGCTGCAGGCGTCCGGCGCCGAGGTGCTGTCCGAGCCGGCGTCGCAGCCGTGGGGCGCGCGCGACTGCGCGTTCCGCGACCCCGCCGGCAACCTCGTCCGCATCGCGCAGGCCTGACCGCCGCCGGTGACCGTCCGCACCAGCCCGAGGGAGACCCGATGAGCACGGCCGCCAGGGCGGACGCGGCGGCGTCCGCACCGCAGGACGACCGCCACGTCGCCGACCGCCACGACCTGCTGCGCGTGCAGGGCGCGCGCGTGCACAACCTCCGCGACATCAGCGTCGACCTGCCCAAGCGCCGGCTCACGGTGTTCACCGGCGTGTCCGGCTCGGGCAAGAGCTCGCTGGTGTTCGGGACCATCGCCGCCGAGTCGCAGCGGCTCATCAACGAGACCTACAGCGCCTTCGTGCAGGGGTTCATGCCGACGCTGGCCC
>CAXTFU010000307.1:0-5645 GCA_964243385.1 uncultured bacterium
CGGTCGACAAGGCCGCGAACGACTCCATCGGCATGTTCACCGACCTCGCCGCGGCGAACCTCGGCGGGCAGTGGATCGTCGAGGTCTACCTGTTCCTCGTGGTGGCCGGCTCCTTCGCCTGCGCCCTGGCGTTCCACAACGCCGCCTCGCGCTACATGTACGCCATCGGCCGCGAGCTGCCGGCGCTGCGCCGCTCGGTCGGCGCGACGCACGCCGTGCACGGGTCGCCGCACATCGCCTCGATCGTGCAGACCGTCATCACGGCGGTGCTGACGCTCGGGTTCTACGTCCTGACCGTCGGCGGCGAGGACGTCGCGCAGGGCGCCTACGTCTACCAGTACGGCCTGCTCGCCGTGCTCGGGACGATGGCGATCCTCATCGTGCAGTCCATCTGCTCGGCGGCCGTCATCTCCTACTTCCACGTCAAGAAGGCGGCCCCGGGCAACCTGGTGACCACCGGCATCGTCCCCGCGCTCGGCGGCCTCGGGATGCTCTACGTCGTCTACCTGCTGTTCTCGAACCTCAGCTTCGCGGGCGGCGGCGCGGCGGGGTCGCCGTTCTTCACCGCCATCCCGTGGATCGTGCTCGGCACGTTCGTCGCCGCGGGGCTCGGCGCGCTGTGGCTGCGCAGCCGCCGGCCCGCCGTCTACGCCCAGGTCGGCCGGACGGTGCTCGTCGAGACGCACGAGCTGGGGTGACCCGGCCCGCTCGCCGGGGCAGGAGGAGCGGGTGACCACCGCGCGCACGCCGTCCGAGCCCGTGCCGTTCCTCCCGGACCCCGAGGCCGACCCGTCGACCCTCGTCTACGCCTTCGGCGGGGCCGGCCCGGTGCTGCAGCTGCGGCCCGGTGACGTCGTCCGCACGTGGACCCGTGACTGCTTCGCCGGCGCGGTGACGTCGACGTCCGACCTCGTCTCGCAGGTCTGCGACCCGCGCTACCTCAACCCGCAGACCGGCCCGTTCTTCGTCGAGGGGGCCGAGCCCGGCGACACCGTGGCGGTGCACTTCCGCAGCATCGAGCCGAGGGGCGGGCGGGGCTACAGCACGACCGTGCCGCTGTTCGGGGCGCTCACCGCCACCGGCACGACCGCGATGCTGCACGCGCCGCTCGAGGAGCGCACCTGGGTCTACGAGATCGACCGGACCGACCGCCTCGTCCGCTTCGAGGCGCTGGACTCGCCGTTCACGGTCGACCTGCCGCTCGACCCGATGCACGGGACGGTGGGCGTCGCGCCGCCGCTCGGCGAGGTCCGGTCGGCGCTCACCCCGGGCAGCTGGGGCGGCAACCTGGACACCCCGGAGATGCGGGCCGGGACGACCTGCTACCTCGGGGTGAACGTGCCGGGGGCGCTGCTCAGCCTCGGCGACGGCCACGCGCGCCAGGGCGAGGGCGAGACCTGCGGCGTCGCCGTCGAGTGCGCGATGGACACGGTGTTCTCCGTGGAGCTGCTGAAGGGCGTCCCGACGCCGTGGCCGCGGCTCGAGGACGACGCGCACCTCATGACGACCGGCTCGGCCCGGCCGCTCGAGGACGCCTTCCGGATCGCCCACGTCGAGCTGGTGCGCTGGACGGCGGAGCTGCTCGGCCTCTCCGAGCTCGACGCCTACCAGCTGGTCTCGCAGACGGCGCTGACCCCGATCGCGAACGTCGTCGACACGAACTACACCGTGGTCGCCAAGCTGCCCAAGGCGGTCCTGCGCGGCGCGAGCGCGATGTCGGGTGTGCACGGACGGCTGCGGGCCGGCTGACGGCTCACGCCGGCGTCGTCAGCCGTGACCCGTCCGGGTGCGGCACCCGGCCGCCGGCGCTGAGCACCCACACCGAGCCCGTCCCCCGCACCTGCCACTCGTCCGGACCGCCGACCAGCGCGGTGTCCTCGTCGATGCCGAGCACCGTGGTGCCGGGCGGCGTGTCGACGATGCGGGTGAGCAGCGACTGCGGCAGCCGTCCGGCGAAGCGGTCGAAGTGCGGCAGCACCCGCAGGTGCGGGACGGCCCCGAGCCCTGCCTCGGCGGCGCGCAGCGGACGGCGCAGGTCCGGCACGTGGTCGGTCAGGGCGATCGCGCCGGCGCTGCAGCCGGCCAGCGCCGCGCCGCCCTGCCAGGCCGCGTGGATCGCCCGCCAGACGGCGGTGTCGCGCAGCGTCCGGGCCAGGAAGGGCGGGTCGCCGCCGGACAGGTAGACCAGGCCGGCGCCCTCGACGAGCGCCGCCAGCGCCGGGTCGTCGGCGTCGGCGCGGTCGCCCACCGGGACGACGACCTGCTCGACGCCGAGGCGGTCGGCGGCGGCTCGGCCGAGGGCGTGCCAGCGGGCGAGCGAGGCCGGTCCCTCGGGCGCCGCCGCCGTCGCGAGCTGCACGTAGCGGGGCGGGCGCCCGTCGAGCAGGCTCCGCTCGACGTGCTCGAGCACGGGCAGGTACTCGCCGCTGCCGACGAGGGCCACCGGTCCAGGGCTCAGCTCGTCGCCTCCGGTCGCTCGACGAGCGGCGCCGAGGAGCGCATCAGGCGGGAGGCGATCCAGGCGAGCAGCGCGTGCCACCCGAGCACGACCAGGACGACGAGCGGCCACCAGCGGGCGGCGGCGTCGTGCACCGCGGCGCGCGGCAGCAGGACCAGCGAGTAGCCGGCCAGCAGGAACCCGGCGAACACGACGGCGAGCAGCGCCCGGTAGGCCCGGCTCGTGTCGCGCGGCGGGGTGATGCCGAGCGCGCCGAGGTCCTGCGGCGGGTGCGCGGCCAGCATGCGGCGGGTCGACCGGTGCACCTGCGCCTGCGGGTACCGGGCGGCGAGCACGTGGCGGGCACGGGCCGACGCGGGCGGCCACCAGCGCACCGACAGCGGCAGGGCCACCGCCTCCACACGGGCGCTCGACGCGCGGAACCCGCGGTCGCCCAGGATGCAGCGCCCTCGCGCCGCGACGACCGCGCTGCAGGCGCCGAGCAGGGCGGGAGCGCCGGGCGCGTACCAGGCGTAGAGGCCGCACCGGCAGTCGGCGGCCGGGGCCTCGTGCTGCCCACCGGCCGCGCACACCGCCCGCTGCAGCCCGCCGCCCCAGGGGCCCGCGGCTCGGTGCACGAGCGGGTGGAGCCCGTCCGCCTGCAGGGAGAACTGCCGGTAGCCGCGCAGCTCGCCCGCCACGAGGGCCCGCTCGTCGAGCTCCACGGCCCGGCCCTCCCCTAGTGCCGCAGGACGCCGGCAGGACGCGGCGCGGCCGGCTGCGTGGCGTGCGACGGCGCTGCGGGCTCGCGCACCGGGGCCTCGACCGGCTCGGGCTCGACCGGCTCGGGCTCGACCGGCTCGGGCTCGACCGGCTCGGGCTCGACCGGCTCGAACTGGACCGGCTCGGGCTCGACCGGCTCGAACTGGACCTCGCGGCGCTCGGTCCCGATGTCGCCCACGGCCTCCGCCTCCCGACTGCTCGCTGGGCGCAGATCGTCACCCGCCGCCGGGCCGGTGTCCACCGAGGACGCCCCGTCCACGGTCCGAGCGGCTGAGCACCCGAGGCGCGTGCGTCTGTCACACGGCCGACGTACGGTCCGGGCATGAGACGCACCCTTGCCGCCACGGCGGTCGCGCTGGTCCTGTCCACGCCCCTGCTCGTCGCCTCCCCCGCGGTCGCCGACCGCTACGGGCCCGGCAGCACGTCCGGCGGCGACCCCTACTTCCCGGCCGCGGGCAACGGCGGCTACGACGTCCAGCACTACGGGCTCGACCTGGCGTACACGCCGAGCTCGGGGCGGCTCGACGGCACGGCGGTCGTGACGCTGCGCGCGACGGCCGACCTCGACGCGTTCAGCCTGGACCTGCGCGGGCTGACGGTGACCTCGGTGCTGGTCGACGGCAAGCGCTCGAGCTGGGAGCAGGTCCCGCCGGGCGAGGACGGGCGCGGTGGCGAGCTCGTCGTCCGCACGCGGCCCAAGCTCAAGGCCGGCACCACGCACGACGTGACCGTCGTCTACGGCGGCGTCCCGGGTCAGCCCGAGGACATCGAGGGCGCGAACTACGGCTTCGTGAGCTTCGCCGACGGGGCGCTGGTCGCCAACGAGCCGGAGGGCGCCTCGACCTGGTACCCGGTGAACGACCTGCTGACCGACAAGGCGACGTACGACTTCCGCATCACCGTGCCGGCGGGCAAGACCGCCATCGCGAACGGCGAGCTGGTCGGCGCGCCGACGACCGCGGGCGGCCGGACGACCTTCGTGTGGCGGGCCACCGACCCGATGGCGAGCTACCTGTCGACGGCGTCCATCGGCGACTACGTCATGACGACGCAGACCGGACCGCGCGGGCTGCCGATCTACGACTTCGTCGAGCGCGACCTGACCGCGCGGAACCGGACGACGACGCTGCGGAGCCTCGCCCTCGAGCCGGAGATGATCGCCTTCTTCGAGGGCGTCTACGGGCCGTACCCGTTCACCTCGTTCGGCTCGATCGTCGACGACGACAGCGTCGGGTACGCCCTCGAGACGCAGACCCGGCCGGTGTACTCGCGGTCGGCGAGCGAGAGCACCGTCGCCCACGAGCTGGCGCACCAGTGGGTCGGCAACAGCGTCACGCCCGAGACCTGGCGCGACATCTGGCTCAACGAGGGCTTCGCGACCTACTCGCAGTGGCTGTGGACCGCCTCGCGCGGAGGCACCAGCCTCGCGGCGCAGTTCGACGCCGTCTACGCGACGCCGGCCGACGACGAGCTCTGGGCGACGCCGCCCGGCGACCCGAGCCCCGAGACGCTGTTCGCGGCGGCCACCTACGACCGCGGCGCCGCGGCGCTGCAGGCCCTGCGCGTCAAGATCGGCGATCCGGCGTTCCTGACCCTGCTGCGCCGGTGGACGACCGAGCACGCAGGCGGCAACGTCAGCACGGCCGACCTGGTGGCGCTCGCCGAGGCCGTGAGCGGCCAGCAGCTGGACGCCTTCTTCCGCACCTGGATCGACACGCCGGCCAAGCCGACCAGCTGGTAGCCGCACCGCTCGTCCCCGGCCGGCGGCCCGGCCGGGGACGACCGGTTCAGCTGAAGCAGGGGCCGTCGCCCAGCCGGCGCAGCCCGCGCAGCGCCCCGGCGGTGTAGGCCCCGAGCGACGGGCTGCTCGGCGCCATCGTGTCGGCCGGGTCCGCCACGTGGTCCAGGCCCGCGAGGTGGCCGAGCTCGTGCAGCACGATGCTCGTCGTCGCGGCCACGTCGCCGATCTGGGCGAACTGCGGGGCGTCCAGCACGACCGTGCCGGTCAGCAGCCGGGGACCGCGGCCGTCCGGGTCGCCGGGATGGGCGCCGGCGTACCCGACGACCTCCCCGGCGAGCGCGGGCGAGGCCGCCGGGTCGGACCAGGCGACCAGGACGGGCGCCCAGCGGGTGCCGTAGCGCGCGTCCTGCACCGGGTCGCGGGCGTCGACGGGGGCCTCGTCGGTGGCCCCGTCGTCGACGAAGAGGAGCCCGGTGGCCGTCGACAGCTGGGCGAAGGCCGCGCGCACGAGCGCCGCACCGCCCGGCGGCGCGCCGTCCGGGCGGACCACGTAGTGCACGGGGCGGCAGGGGTCCCACCGCGCTCGGCCCTGGTCGGCGAACAGCAGCGCGAAGCCGCCGTCGCCGGGGACCTCCGGCGGCAGCGGCAGCCAGCGGGCGTCCCGCGCGTCGGCCGGCACGGGCA
>CAXTFU010000308.1:0-5615 GCA_964243385.1 uncultured bacterium
TCGCCGACGTCGTCGCCGCCGGCCGGACGGTGGCCAAGGTGGAGCTCAAGGTCCGCTCGTCGGCGTTCCTGACCGCCACCCGCGTCACCACGGTGCGGCCGCCGACGGTGGACCCGGGTCAGGTGGAGAGCACGGCTCTTTCGGTCTTGGACCGGTTCCCGCTGGACCGGCCCGTCCGGCTGCTCGGCGTCCGCCTGGAGTTCGGCCCCCGCGACGACGCGGTACATCCGTCGGGCGAGTCGTCGGGCGGCGGCGGTGCCCAGGCGTCGGGCGGGGTCGCTGCCCAGCCGTGAGGCGAGGCAACCTCGCTGAGGAGCTGGCCGCACCGGTACCGGTCGATGTTCCGTGGAACCGGTCATTCGGTGAGGGCCGTCCAACCACCACGAACTCGGCGGCGCACGGAAGCGGGGCATCGGCTGTGGCGCACCAGTGGTGGGAACGGCGAGCGGCCATGGTGGCGGCCGTGGCTGTGGGTGTCGGGTTGGTGGCCGGATGCGGGGTCGCCCCGGGTCGAGGTGACCCTGGAGCCGTGGCGCCGGTGGGGTCTGCCTCTGGTGCGCCGTCTCCTGCCCTGGCGCGTGTCAGTCCGGTCCCGGAGCCGCCGGGTTCCCCCGAGGCGAAGGTGGCGGTCAACGTTCCGTTGACCGGGGCGGCCCGGCAGCACGCGCTTCTCGACGAACGGTTCGACCGGACCTACGCCGTCCTGGACGCATGGCTCGCCGACCACACGGGTTCCGGTTACACGAACAGCGTCACCGACTACGCCGCACCGCGGGCCACGACGAACTGGGTCGGCCCGGTCCCGCGCGACCTCGTCCGCCGGCTGGCCGCGGTGAAGGACGGGGTCCCGGTCCGGTTCCGTGCTGCCCGGTACACCGAGAAGCAGCTGCAGGCAGCGGTGGATGCGCTCGTCACGGACTTCACCCAGTCCACCACCTCGGCCAGCCGCAGACTGGCCGCGGTCTCGCCAGCGCTGTTGGTCGTCAGCTACGCCGGACGCCCGGACGGCTCGGGACTCGACCTGACCGTCGCGAAGACGACCACAGCAGCAGTGTCGGACGCGGAGCTCCGGGCGGTCGGCAGGATCGTTGCGGCCCACGCCGACCTACCCGCGTCCGTCAGCCGAGGAAGCCTCGCCTTTGCCGCTCCAGCGATCGCGGCTCCTCCCAGCCCGAGGGCCACCGCTGCCCAACTCGCTGACCGGCTGTGGCGCCCGCCAGTCTCGTAGGTCGCCTCGGCTACCGACCTGCCGGCTGCGTCCGGTTGTCTCGAGGGAGGACGAGTCCGTCCGCAAGCCAGGCGACGATCGCCACACCGGCGACGAGAAGGCGGGAACCACCGGCGTCGTGGGCGAGTCGGTCGATCACCGCTGCGGCGACGAGCTGGTCGCCGAAGACGTCGCCCCAGCGACCGAAGGAGCAAGGCACGCTGGGGCGGTGCTCGTGACCCTGTCCACCTCCATGCCCACCGCCTCCGACCTGGGCTTCTTGCTGCACAAGCATCCCGACAAGGCCCAGTCGTTCGAGGTCGCCGTCGGCACCGCGCATGTCTTCTGGCCAGAGGCGACTCGGGAGCGGAGCACGGTGGCGCTGCTGCTCGAGGTCGACCCGATCGCGCTGGTGCGAGGCAAGGCGGGCTCTAGCGACAGCGGCTTCTCGCTGTCTCAGTACGTCAACGACAGGCCCTACGCGGCCTCGTCGATGCTGTCCGTGGTGCTGGGGAAGGTGTTCCGTACGGCGATGGCTGGGCGCTGTGATGCGCGGCCGGAACTGGTCGGCACGGCCATCCCGCTCGACGTCCACATCCCGGCCCTGCCGAGCCGTGGCGGGACCGACCTCGTCGAGCGCCTGTTCGCTCCGCTGGGCTGGTCGGTCACCACGACCACCATCTGCCTGGACGAGCAGGTGCCGTCGTGGGGGCAGTCGCCCTACGTCGACCTCCACCTGTCCGGGGTCATGCCGGTGTCCGCGGCGCTGACGCAGCTGTACGTACTCATGCCGGTGCTCGACGACAGCAAGCACTACTGGGTGAGCGCGGACGAGGTCGACAAGCTGATGCGCGCAGGAGGCGGCTGGCTGGCCGACCACCCTGAGCGCGAGCTGATCACCAGCCGCTACCTCGGTCACCACCGGACCCTGGTCCAGGACGCCGTCGGCCGACTGGCCGAGGTCGACGACACCGAGGCGGAGGCGCTGGGCGCCGGGTCCACTGAGGAACCGGAGGATCGACCGACACCCCTGAAGCAGTCACGCACGTCCGCAGTTGTCGCGGCGCTGCGCGACGAGGGTGCCGCCACCGTGGTCGACCTCGGATGCGGTGAGGGCGCACTGCTGCGGGCACTCGTGCCGGACCCCGCGTTCAGCAAGGTCCTCGGGGTGGACGTCTCGCACCGGGCCCTGGAGCTCGCCGCCCGGAGGCTGCACCTGGACCGGATGCCGGACAGCCAGCGCGCCCGCCTGGAGCTCCTGCAGTCGTCGGCGACCTACCGCGACGACCGGCTCGCCGGCTACGACGCCGTCGTCCTGATGGAGGTGATCGAGCACCTCGACCCCCCGCGGCTGCCGGCGCTCGTGCGCAGTGTCTTCGCTGACGCCCGGCCCACATCAGTGGTGGTCACGACGCCGAATGCCGAACACAACGTCCGCTACCCGTTCCTGCCGGCGGGGGCGATGCGGCACCGCGACCACCGGTTCGAGTGGACGCGGCAGCAGTTCCAGGACTGGGGGGACGAGACCGCGAGATCACACGGCTACGCCGTCCGCTACCTGCCGGTCGGGGACGACGACCCCGAGGTCGGCGCTCCGACCCAGATGGCCGTCTTCCGGAGAGCGGCATGACCGGGCTCGCCGTTCCTGAGCTGTCGCTGGTCTGCCTCGTCGGCGCGAGCGGCTCAGGCAAGTCCACGTTCGCGGCGCAGCACTTCGCGCCCTTCGAGGTCCTGTCCAGCGACTACTGCAGGGGACTCGTCTCCGGCGACCAGAACGACCAGTCCGCCACCGCCGCCGCGTTCGACGTCCTGCACTACATCGCCGGCAAGCGGCTCGACGGCGGCCACCTCACGGTCGTCGACGCGACCAACGTGCAGCCGGAGTCCCGGCGCCAGCTCGTCGAGCTCGCCCGCGCCCACGACGTGCTGCCGGTGGCCGTCGTCCTGGACCTGCCGGAGCGCGTCTGCCTGGACCGCAACGCCACACGAGCCGACCGTGACTTCTCCGACGCGGTGGTGAGGCGCCAACGCGACCAGCTCCGCCGCTCGATCAGGCACCTGGGCAAGGAGGGCTTCCGCAAGGTCCATGTCCTGCGTGGTGAGCAGGACGTCGCGGACGCCGTCATCGTCCGGGAAAGGCTGCTCAACGACTTCCGGCACGAGCGCGGCCCGTTCGACGTCATCGGCGACGTGCACGGCTGCCAGGCCGAGCTGGTCGCACTGCTGGCCGAGCTCGGCTACGTCCTGACCCACGACGAGGTGGGCCGGCCGGTCGACGCGGTGCCGCCCGCTTCGCGCAAGGCGGTGTTCGTCGGCGACCTCGTCGACCGGGGCCCCGACTCACCCGGAGTACTGCGCTTGGTGATGGGCATGGTCGAGGCCGGACATGGGCTGTGTGTACCCGGGAACCACGAGAGCAAGCTCGTCCAGGCGCTGCAGGGCCGACAGGTCCAGGTCAGCCATGGCCTGGAGACCACCCTTGCCCAGTTGGCCGGGGAGCCCGCTGAGTTCCGTGCCCAGGTGCAGCGGTTCTGCCACGGCCTGGTCTCCCACCTCGTCCTCGACGAGGGCCGGCTCGTGATCGCCCACGCGGGGCTGAAGCAGGCCTACCAGGGACGCGCCTCGGCACGAGTGCGCAGCTTCGCGCTCTACGGGGACACCACCGGGGAGACCGACGAGTTCGGGCTGCCGGTCCGCTACCCGTGGGCCCAGGACTACCGCGGCTCGGCCATGGTCCTGTACGGGCACACGCCCACCGCAACCCCGGAGTGGGTCAACAACACCTTGTGCCTGGACACCGGCTGCGTCTTCGGGGGCGAGCTCACCGCGTTGCGGTACCCGGAGAAGCAGGTCGTCTCCGTCCCCGCGCAGAAGGTCTGGTACGAGCCGGTCAAGCCGCTCCCGACCCACACCGCGGCGTCCGGCCCGACGGCCGCGCGTGAACCGGACGAGTTGGCGATCACCGACGTACTGGGGAAACGCGGCGTCGAGACCCGGCTCGCGGGCCGAGTGAGCGTGCGCGAGGAGAACGCCGCCGGAGCCCTGGAGGTGATGAGCCGCTTCGCCATCGAGCCCCGGTGGCTGATGTACCTGCCGCCGACGATGGCGCCCACGGCGACCGCGACCGACGGGGACCTCCTCGAGTACCCGGCCACCGCCTTCGACTTCTATCGGCGCGGCGGCGTGACCCAGCTGCTCTGCGAGGAGAAGCACATGGGTTCCCGCGCTGTGGTCCTGGTCTGCCGCAGTGCGCAGGCCGCCTCCGACAGGTTCGGTGCCAGCAGCGGCACCACCGGCGCGGTCTACACCCGCACCGGCCGCTCGTTCTTCCCCGCAGGCACGACCGAGCAGCTGCTGAAGGCGGTACGCAAGGCCGTCGACGACACCGACCTCTGGACCGAGCTGGACACCGACTGGCTCCTGCTCGACGCCGAGCTGCTTCCATGGTCGGCCAAGGCCGGGGACCTGCTGCGCAACCAGTACGCCGCCGTCGGTGCCGCCGCCACGGCTGCGCTTCCCGCCGCGGTCGCAGCGCTGGAGTCCGCGGCGGGACGGGGAGTCCACGTCGCCGAGCTGCTGGCCCGGACGGCTTCCCGAGCGCGGAACGCACACGCGTTCAGGGAGAGCTACCGGCGTCACGTCTGGCCAACCTCAGGTCTGGACGGAGTGCAGCTCGCACCGTTTCAGCTCCTGGCGAGCGAGAGTCGGACTTGGAGCGACCGGGACCACGGCTGGCACCTCGCCCTCGCCGACCGTCTCGTCCACGCCGCCCCGTCGTTGATGCGACCCACCAGGCGCATCACCGTCGACACCACGGACCCGAGTTCGACCGACGCGGCGGCGCGCTGGTGGGGGGACCTCACCGCCGGCGGGGGCGAGGGCATGGTCGTGAAGCCCTTCGCGAACCTGGTTAAGACGAGTCGCGGCTACGCCCAGCCAGGCATCAAGGTCCGCGGCCGCGAGTACCTGCGCATCATCTACGGGCCGGACTACACAGAGCCCGAGAACATCGAGCGACTCCGCGACCGGAACGTTGGGCACAAGCGCTCGCTGGCAGCCCGCGAGTACGCCCTGGGCATCGAGGCACTCGAGCGCGCCGTGCAGCGCGAACCGCTGTGGCGCGTGCACGAACCCGTCTTCGCGGTGCTCGCCCTCGAATCCGAGCCGATCGACCCCCGCCTGTAGGTGCGGTCGCCGCCGCAGCTGCTGGAGCTGCCAGTACTCGGTCGTCAGGCGAGGGCAGCGACGGCGGCGGCGATGCGGGGCAGCAGTTGGCCGGGAACGGTGTGGCCCCCGTCGTGGTCCAGGCGGGTGACGTCGGCCCCCGCCGAGGTCAGCTGGCCGACGAGGGTTTCGGTCTGCTCAGCGGACACGATCGGGTCGCGGCGGCCGTTCACGACCACCACCG
>CAXTFU010000309.1:0-5601 GCA_964243385.1 uncultured bacterium
GGGCGAGGGCTTCCCGGTCCGCCGGGCCTTCGCCGGCATCGCGCCGCGGCTCCTGGACCCGTTCATCATGATGGACCAGATGGGCGAGGTGGAGTACGCGCCCGGAGAGCCCAAGGGCACGTCGTGGCACCCGCACCGCGGCTTCGAGACGGTGACGTACGTCATGGACGGCGCCTTCCAGCACCAGGACAGCCACGGCGGCGGCGGCTTCATCGCCGACGGCGCGACGCAGTGGATGACCGCGGGCGGCGGGATCCTGCACATCGAGACCCCGCCGGTCGAGCTGGTGCGCAGCGGCGGCACCTTCCACGGCGTCCAGCTCTGGGTGAACCTGCCCGGCCGGCTGAAGATGACCGACCCGGCGTACCAGAACCTCGAGGGCTCGGACGTCACGCTGCTCGCCTCCGACGACGGCGGCTCGCTGCTGCGGGTCATCGCCGGCGACGTGGCCGGGCACCGCGGGCCGGGCTCGACCCGCACGCCGATCGCCCTCGTGCACGCCTCGATCAGCCCCGGCGCGCAGCTGTCGATGCCGTGGGAGCCGACGTTCAACAGCCTGGTGTACGTCCTGTCCGGCCGCGGCCGGGTGGGCGTCGACGGCCAGCCCGTCCGGTCCGGCCAGACCGCCGTGCTGGGCGCCGGCGACCACCTCACGGTCAGCGCCGATGACGTGCAGGAGGGACGCTACCCCCAGCTCGAGGTGCTGCTGCTCGGCGGCGAGCCGATCCGCGAGCCCGTCGCGCAGTACGGGCCGTTCGTCATGAACAGCCGCGCGCAGCTGCAGCAGGCGGTCGAGGACTTCCAGTCCGGGCGCTTCGGCCAGGTCCCGGCCGGCGCGCTCATGCCGCACACCGGCTGAGGCACCCGCTCGCCCGACGGCCGCCGTCCCCGCCCGGGGCGGCGGCCGTCGTGCTGTCGGCTAGCGCCGGCGGTACAGCGCGGCGGCGGTGGCCGTCGCGAGGTTCAGGCTGCTGACGCCCGGCCGCATCGGCAGGGCGAGCACGAGGTCGGCCCGCCCGCGCAGCTCGGCGCCGACGCCGTCCCGCTCGGTGCCGACGACCAGCACCGCGTCGTCCGGCAGCGCGGCGTCGGGGTCGCCGTCGGCGTCGAGCACCACCCACGGACCGGCCACGGCGGCGAGCTCGTCCGCGTCCAGGCGCAGCACCGGTTGGGCGTAGTGCAGCCCGGCGCTGCCGCGCAGCACGCTCGGGTGCCACGGGTCGAGCTCGCCGGTCGACACGACCCCGCTCGCGGACGCCGCTGCCGCCACCCGCACCACCGCGCCGGCGTTGCCGGGCGCCCGCGGACGGTCGAGCAGCACCAGCGGGGCGGTGCGCGCGCCGAGCACCGTGCGGTCGGCCTCCGGCACGAGCCCGGTGGCCTCGATGCCGGTGTGGTGCTCGACCTCGGCGACGACCGCCCGGGCCAGCAGGGCCTGCTCGACGTCCGGCGCCAGGCGGACGACGAGCGCGCGCGCGGCGGCGAGGTCGCGCACCCGCACCGAGCAGACGAGGTCAGGGGCGAAGCGCAGCGCGTGCTTGACGCAGTGCAGGCCCTCGAGGCGGACGGTGCGCACGTCCCAGCCTCGCACCGGTGCGCGACCGGTCGTCGCGGGCGGGCCTCACCAGGCCAGGCCGGCGCGGGCCAGCTCCGCCTCGATCGCCAGCCGGGTGAACGGCGGCCACGGGGTGCGGTCGTCCGGCTCGGGCACCTCGAGCACCCGGCAGCAGATCCGCAGGGTGTCGTCGTAGGCCAGGCTGATCGCCTGCAGCCGCGCCGCCCGGTACGGCAGGTCGCCCTGCTCGGTGCGGCGGAAGTCCTGCTCCAGGCGCCGCAGGTCGGCGGCCAGCCCCTCGAGCGTGCGCTCCGCGGCGGCCGTCGGGCTGCGACGCCACGGACCGGCCTGCGACCAGCGCAGGATCGCGATCCAGGCGCCGCGGAACAGCAGCGCCGGCAGGACGGCCGTGGCGACGTACGCGGCGACGACGAGCACAGCTCCTCCGGGACGTCCGTGTCCGTGCAGGATCCCCCCTGGCGGCTCGGTCCACCACCCCGAGGACGGCACGGCTGGGTTGCGATCGCACGCCGCGCCCGTTGCGGGCGGGTCGGCCGCCGGGACGGGGTGGTGGCTTCCGCGGCCCCGGTGCGTCACGATGCCTGCATGGGCGAGATCACCCCGCAGCTGCGCGTCGGTGACCGCGAGCGCCGCGTCGTCGACGAGCGGCTCCTCGCGGCGGTCGGCGACGGGGTGCTGACGCTGCACGAGTACGACGAGCGGTCGGCGCTGCTGTGGCAGGCGCGCACGCGCGACGAGCTCGACGCCCTCGTGGCCGACCTCCCCGGCGCGGTCCCGGCGCCCGTCGCGACGCCGGCCCCGGACGGTCCCGTCCGCCCGCAGCGCGTGCTGGCCGTCATGTCCGAGGACCGCTTCGCCGGCGCGCTCGTCCCGGGCCAGGCGGTCACGGGCTACGCCGTCATGGGCAAGGCCGTCGTCGACCTGCGCCGCGACGACCTGCCCGACGGCACCCGCGTCCAGGTCCGCTCGATCATGGGCGAGGTCGAGGTGCAGGTGCCCGCGGGCTCGATCGTGCACCTGTCCGGGCTCTCGCTCATGGGCGAGCGCAAGGTCACCGTCGACCAGGGCTCCGGGCCGGTCGTGCACGTCGACGCGGTGGCCGTCATGGGGTCGGTCCGGGTGACGCAGGGCGACGGCACGGTCGTGCGGTCGGACGGCCGCTCGCGGGCTGTCCCGCCGCCGCGGCCCTCGTCGGTCGCGGTGCCCCGGGCCGGGCACGGGTCCGGGCAGGTCGCGCGCCACGGCAGCGGGCTGGGCCGGCTGCTCGGACGGGCCAAGGGGCTGGTCGTGCCCGCGGTGGTCGTCGGGGCGCTGTTCCTGGCCGGTCCCGACTCGACGTCGATCTTCGGGGACAGCACCTTGCAGGTGGAGCGGGGCGACGACGTGCAGGTGTCGACGCTCTTCGGCGAGTTGCAGGTCGTGGTGCCGGACGACGCGCGCGTCGTGTCGAAGGGCGTCCAGATCTTCGACGGGCTCGACTGCCCGACAGCCTGCGACCCCGCGCGCGGTGGGGACACGATCGACGTGCGCCGCTTCGGGGTCTTCGGCGGCATCGAGGTCCTGACGAAGACGGAGTTCGCCGAGCAGCAGGCCGCCGAACGGGCCGAGGACGCGCGTGAGGACCGGCAGGAACGGCTCGAGGAGCAGCGCGAGGACGCCGAGGACGAGCGGGACGACGCGGAGGAGGAGTGAGCGTCCCGCCCGCCGGGCCTAGGAGCCCGAGCCGTCCGCCTGGTCGGCGAGGAACCGCTCCAGCTCGTCGCCGAGCTCGTCCGCCGTGGGCAGGCCGCCGCCCATCTCGGCGAGCAGGCTGCGCGTCGAGCCCGACCGGTAGGCGTCGTACTGGCCCTCCAGCGCCGTGACGACGGCCTGCACCTCGTCGGAGGTCGCCACCTGCGCGTCGACCTGCTCGCGCACCTCGCGGGCGCTCTGCTCGACCGCGCCGGTGTCGAAGGACAGGCCGGTCAGCCCGGCGACGCTCGTGAGCAGCGTCAGCGCGGCGGGGGAGTAGGCCGTGTCGGCGAGGTAGTGCGGCACCGCGACGGCGAAGCCGGCGGCGTCGCGGCCGGCCTGACCGAGCCGGAACTCGAGCAGGTGGCCGGCGCTGGCCGGGACCTGCACGTTGCCGACCCACTTCTCGTGGCCGGCGACGAGCTCGGGGCGGCTGGCGTGGGCGATGAGGCCGAGCGGGCGGGTGTGCGGCACGGCCATCGGGATGCTGTTCAGGCCGACGGTCAGCCGGACGCCGAAGCGCTCGACGAGCTCGCCGACCGCGGCGAGGAACAGCTCCCAGTGCACGTCCGGCTCGGGGCCGGCCAGCACGAGGAACGGGGTGCCCTCGACGTCGTGCGCGAGGTGCAGCGCGAGCTGCGGGTCGTCGTAGTCCGACCAGTGGTCCTCGGCGAAGGTCATGAGCGGGCGACGGGCGCGGTAGTCGAGCAGCGCGTCCACGTCGAAGGTCGCGAGCACGGAGCTGCCGTGCGCGGACAGCAGCGCCTCGCGGGCGAGCCGTCGGGCGCCGCCGGCGTCGACGAAGCCGTCGAGCGCCTGGACGAGCACCGGGGTGCCCAGGTCGGGGGCGTCCGGC
Organism: uncultured bacterium; assembly: GCA_964243385.1. GTDB lineage: Bacteria > Actinomycetota > Actinomycetes > Mycobacteriales > SCTD01 > SCTD01. Next base: position 4,164 of record CAXTFU010000309.1, read on the forward strand.
GCCAGGTCGTACAGCTCACTCGGGGTGCGGGCCACGAGGTCTCCTCCTGCAGGTGGGACGTCGTCCGGGACAACGCCGGGCGAGGTGGGGCCTGTTCCGGTCCCGTCCGGAGCGGTCCTGCGGTCGGGCCCCCAGGTGGAGGCGGGTGACCCTCGTCACTAGGCTCCGGAGCCATGAGCCTCAACGTCGCGACCATGCTCCGGGAGTCCGCGGACGCGAACCCGGACAAGCCGTTCTGCCACATCAACGACCTGACGTTCACCTACGCGCAGGTCGACGAGATCTCCGGCCGGGTGTCGTCCGCGCTGCTCGCCACGGGGCTGCAGCGCGGGGACAAGGTCGCGGTGCAGCTGCCCAACCTGCCGCAGTTCCTGTTCACCTACTTCGGCCTCATGAAGGCCGGGCTCGTCATGGTGCCGCTCAACCCGCTGCTGCGGGCGCCCGAGGTCGCCTACCACCTGCGGGACAGCGAGGCGAAGGTGCTCGTCACCTTCGAGCTGTTCGCCGACGAGGCGGTCAAGGGCGCGGTGCAGGTCGAGGGCGTGACGACGTACGTGGTGAACCTGCCGGGCAGCGACGTGCGGCCGGAGGGCACGCGGCACTACGACGAGCTGTACTTCGCCGAGGACACCCGCGACGTGCTCCCGACCGACGGCGACGAGACGGCGGTGCTGCTCTACACGAGCGGCACGACCGGCAAGCCCAAGGGCGCCGAGCTCACGCACCTGAACCTCTACATGAACTGCACCGTCGCCGGACAGCTGTTCGAGTTCCGCGACGACGACATCGGCGTCGCGGTGCTGCCGCTGTTCCACGTCTTCGGGCTCTCCAGCGTCCTCAACGTCACGACGAGGTACGGCGGCACGATGGTGCTCGTCCCGCGCTTCGAGCTCGAGCCGGTCGTCGACGCCGTCGAGCGGCACCGCTGCACGATCTTCAGCGGCGTCCCGACGATGTACTTCGGGCTGCTGAACATGGACACCTCCGGACGCGACCTGTCGTCGCTGCGCGTCGGCGTCTCCGGCGGCGCGGCGATCCCCGGCGAGGTGATCCGCGGCTTCGAGGAGAAGTTCCCCGGCTGCGTGATCCTCGAGGGCTACGGGCTGTCGGAGTCGACGAGCACCACGACGTTCAACGTCAACGCCGAGCAGCGCAAGGTCCTGTCGATCGGCAAGCCGATCTGGGGCGTGAGCGTGCAGGTCGTCGACGAGGCCGACAAGCCGCTGCCCGCCGGCGAGGAGCACGTCGGTGAGCTCGTCATCCGCGGCCACAACATCATGAAGGGCTACTACAAGAACCCCGAGGCGACGGCCGAGGCCTTCAAGAACGGCTGGTTCCACACCGGCGACCTCGGCTACGTCGACGAGGACGGCTTCCTGTTCGTCGTCGACCGCAAGAAGGACATGGTCCTGCGCGGCGGCTACAACGTGTACCCGCG
>CAXTFU010000310.1:0-3564 GCA_964243385.1 uncultured bacterium
GGGCGGCCCGCACGCCGAGGTCGTCGCCCTCGCCGAGGCGGGGGAGCGGGCCCGCGGCGGCACCGTCGTCGTCACGCTCGAGCCGTGCCGGCACACCGGCCGCACGGGGCCCTGCACCTCGGCGGTGCTCGCCGCGGGCGTGGCCCGCGTCGTCGTGGCCTGCGCCGACCCGACCTCCGAGGCCGGCGGCGGTGCCGCCGTCCTGCGCGCGGGCGGGGTCGACGTCGAGACGGGCGTGCTCGCCGACGAGGCCGCGCACGGCCCGCTCGAGGCCTGGCTCACCAGCCGGCGCACCGGCCGCCCCTTCGTCACCTGGAAGTACGCCGCCACGCTCGACGGCCGCAGCGCCGCCGCCGACGGCACCTCGAAGTGGATCAGCGGCGAGGCCTCGCGCGCCGACGTCCACCGGCTGCGCGGCGAGGTCGACGCGGTGGTCGCCGGGGTCGGGACGGTGCTCGCCGACGACCCGCGGCTCGACGCCCGGCCGAGCGGGCCCGGAGCGGGCGGCGTCCGCCAGCCGCTGCGCGTCGTCGTCGACACCGCGGCGCGCACGCCGCGCACCGCCCGCGCGCTGCAGGGCCCGGAGCCGGCCGTCGTGGTGCACGGGCCGCTCGACCGCGACCCCGGCTACGCGCGCCGGCTCGAGGTCGCCACCTCACCGGACGGCCGGGTCGACCTGCGCCTCGCGCTCGCCGCGCTGCAGGACGAGCACGGCGTCGTGAGCGTGCTGCTCGAGGGCGGCCCGACGCTGGCCGGCGCCTTCGTCGGCGCCGGCCTCGTCGACCGCGTCGTCGCCTACGTCGCGCCGGCCCTGCTGGGCAGCGGGCGCCCGGCGCTCGGCGACGCCGGCGCGGGAACGATCTCCGCGGCGCACCGGTTGCAGATCGACGACGCCGTGCGCACCGGCGCGGACCTGCGCCTGACGCTCAGGCCCGACCGGAAGGGGAGCTAGGTGTTCACCGGCATCGTGGAGGAGCTCGGCGAGGTCGTCGCCGTGCAGCCGCTGCAGGACGCGGCGCGGCTGACCGTGCGCGGACCGGTCGTCACCGGCGACGCCGCCCACGGCGACTCGATCGCCGTGAACGGCGTCTGCCTGACCGTCGTCGACAGCTCGGGCGGCGCCTTCACCGCCGACGTCATGGCCGAGACGCTGCGGCGCTCGTCGCTCGGCGCGCTCACCGTCGGCAGCCCGGTCAACCTCGAGCGCGCCGTCAAGGTGTCCGACCGGCTCGGCGGCCACGTCGTCCAGGGCCACGTCGACGGCACCGGCGAGCTGCTGCAGCTCGTCCCCGACGAGCACTGGACGGTCGTGCGGGTGTCGCTGCCGGACGGCCTGGGCCGGTACGTCGTCGAGAAGGGCTCGATCACGGTCGACGGCGTCTCGCTGACCGTGAGCGCGCTGACCGGCGCCTGGTTCGAGGTCAGCCTCATCCCCACCACGCTCGCCCTCACCACGCTGGGCCGCAAGGGCCCCGGCGACCCGGTGAACCTCGAGGTCGACATCCTCGCCAAGCACGTCGAGAAGCTGCTGCAGGCCGGGGTCGCCCCCGGCCGGACCGGGGGAGACGCATGAGCGCCGAGACGTACGAGCCGACCCCGCCGTCGCCGCGCTCGGGGCTCGACACCATCGAGCGCGCCGTCGCCGAGATCGCCGCCGGCCGCGCGGTCGTCGTCGTCGACGACGAGGACCGCGAGAACGAGGGCGACCTCATCTTCGCCGCCGAGCTCGCCACCCCCGAGCTCGTCGCCTTCATGGTCCGGTACACGTCGGGCTACGTGTGCGTCCCGCTCGAGGACGCCGACTGCGACCGGCTCGACCTGCCGCCGATGTTCCACACCAACCAGGACAAGCGCGGGACGGCCTACACGGTCACCGTCGACGCCCGCGAGGGCGTGAGCACCGGCATCTCCGCGAGCGACCGCGCCCGGACGATCCGCCTGCTCGCCTCGCCCGACTCGTCGCCGGTCGAGTTCACCCGGCCCGGGCACGTCGTGCCGCTGCGGGCCCGCGAGGGCGGCGTGCTGCGCCGCACCGGGCACACCGAGGCCGCCGTCGACCTCGCCCGCATGGCCGGGCTGCGGCCGGCCGGCGTCCTGTGCGAGATCGTGTCGCAGAAGGACGAGGGCGACATGGCGCGGCTCGAGGAGCTGCTGCTGTTCGCCCAGGAGCACGGCCTGGCGATCATCTCGATCGCCGACCTCGTCGCCCACCGCCGGCGGCACGAGCGGCAGGTGCGTCGCGTCGCCGAGGCCCGCATGCCGACGCAGTACGGGGAGTTCCGCGCCGTCGGCTTCGAGTCGGTGCTGGACGGCGTGGAGCACGTGGCGCTGGTGCGCGGCTCGATCGGCGACGGCGCCGACGTGCTCGTCCGGGTGCACTCCGAGTGCCTCACCGGCGACGTCTTCGGCTCGCGCCGCTGCGACTGCGGCCCGCAGCTCGACGCGGCGCTGGCGGCGGTCGCCGCCGCCGGCCGGGGCGTCGTGCTCTACATGCGCGGCCACGAGGGCCGGGGCATCGGCCTCATGCACAAGCTGCAGGCCTACCAGCTGCAGGACGCCGGCAGCGACACCGTCGACGCCAACCTCGAGCTCGGGCTGCCGGCCGACGCGCGCGACTACGGCACCGGCGCGCAGATCCTGGCCGAGCTCGGCGTGCGGACCATGACGCTGCTGAGCAACAACCCGGCCAAGCGCGCGGGCCTGGAGGGCTACGGCCTCGAGATCGTCGGACGGCTGCCGCTGCCGACGCTCGCGACGCCCGAGAACCTGCGCTACCTCAAGACCAAGCGCGACCGCATGGGGCACGACCTGCCCGGCCTCGCGGCGTTCGAGGACGAGGCCACCGAGGCGGCCGCGGACGCCCTCACCGAGCAGGCGCTGCTCCCCGACGCGCCGGGCGCGCAGGCGTGAGCGGCGCGGGCGCACCGGGCACCTCGTCGGTCGACGCGCGCGGGCTGTCGCTGGCCGTCGTCGCCACCCGCTGGCACGAGCAGATCACCGAGGCGCTGCTCGCGTCCGCCCTGCGCACGGCGGACGAGTGCGGCGTGCAGGAGCCGACGGTCGTGCGCGTGTCGGGCGCCGTCGAGCTGCCCGTCGTCGCGCAGGCCCTGTCGGCGACCCACGACGCCGTCGTCGCGCTCGGGCTCGTGCTGCGGGGCGGCACCCCCCACTTCGAGTACGTCTGCGACGCTGTCACCGCCGGGCTGACGCGCGTCTCGCTCGACAGCCACACCCCGGTCGGCAACGGCGTGCTCACCTGCGACACCGAGCAGCAGGCGCAGGACCGGTCGGGGCTGCCCGGCTCGTCCGAGGACAAGGGCCGCGAGGCCGTCCTCGCCGCGCTCGACACGGCGGTCACGCTGAAGAAGCTCCGCACCGGCACGCACACCTGAGACCGACCACCGAAGAGAGGCACGACAGTGCTCGCGATCGTCCTGCCGAAGGGCAGCCTGGAGCAGCAGGTCCTCGAGCTGTTCTCCGCCGCCGACCTGCACGTCGTGCGTGGCGGTGACCGCGACTACCACGCCCGGGTCGACGACCCGCGCATCGACAAGGTGCGCTTCC
>CAXTFU010000310.1:3574-5595 GCA_964243385.1 uncultured bacterium
GAGCAGGGCATCTTCGACCTCGGCATCAGCGGCCGCGACTGGGTCACCGAGACCGGCGCCGACGTCGTCAGCCTCGGCGAGATCGGCGGGGGGCGCGCCGGCGAGTCCGTCGTCAGCGTCGTGCTGGCGGTGCCCAAGGAGTCGCCCTGGAACGCCGTGACCGACCTGCCGGACGGCGTGCGCATCTCCACCGAGATGCCGGAGACGACCCGCCGCTTCCTCGAGGAGCACGGGGTCAAGGCGAAGGTGTTCACGAGCCACGGCGCGACCGAGGCGAAGATCCCGGACATCGTCGACGCGATCGTCGACCTCACCGAGACCGGCTCGTCGCTGCGCAAGGCCGGCCTGAAGATCATCGCCACGCTGCTCACCAGCCGCACCGAGCTGCTCGCGAACCGCGACGCCTACGAGGACCCGGCCAAGCGCGCCGCCATGGACGACGTCGTCGTCCTGCTGCAGGGCGCCCTGCGGGCCCGCGGGCACGTCCTGCTCAAGCTCAACGTCGACGCGGGCCGGCTCGACGAGGTGCTCGCCGTCCTGCCCGCGATGTCGTCGCCGACCGTCATGGCGCTCGCCGCCGGCGACATGCGCGCGCTGGAGACCGTCGTCCCGAAGCAGGGCGTGAACACCCTCATCCCGGCGCTGAAGCTCGCCGGGGCCCGCGACATCCTCGAGCTGCCCATCTCCAAGATCGTCGAGTGACCGGCCGCGCTGGCGCGGGGACGGGGACGGCGACGGCGACGGCGACGGCCAAGCTCCTCACCGGCCTGGTGCTGTTCGGCGTCGGGCTGTGGCTGGGCCTGGTCGCCGACCTCGGGGTCGGCCCGTGGGACGTCCTCACCGGCGGCCTGTCGGTGCAGCTCGGCACCCCGTTCGGGCGCACCGGCGTCGGGGTCTCGGTCGTCGTCCTGCTCGTCGGCCTGGCGGCCGGCGTGCGGCCCGGCGTCGGGACGCTCGTCAACGTGGTGCTCATCGGCACGGTCGTCGACGTGCTGCTCGCCTCCCCGCTGCTGGCCGGTCTCGGGGACGGCCCGCTCGCGGTCCGGCTCGCCGCCACGCTGCTCGGCATCGCGGTCGTCGCCGTCGGCTCGGCGCTGTACCTCGGCGCGCACCTCGGGCCCGGCCCGCGCGACGCGCTCATGGTCGCCATCGTGCAGCGGACGGGCTGGCGCGTCGGCCCGTCCCGCGCGGCGCTCGAGTGCGGCGTGCTCGTCGTCGGGGTGCTGCTCGGCGGACCGGTGGGCGTCGGGACGGTCCTGTTCGCGCTCGGGATCGGCCCGGCCGTGCAGGTCGCCTTCCGGGCGCTGCACCAGACGCCCGTCGCGCCGCGCGAGCCGGTGCCGGCGTGAGCACTGCCGGGCCGGTCGTCGCGCGTCCGCGCCGCCTCACCCGCGTCTGCTGGGGCGTGGCCGCCTTCGTCGTCGTCGTGTTCGCCGTGCTCGCCGTCGCGCTCGGGCGCGGGCCGGAGGGCGCCGCGCAGTTCCAGCTCATCGACCAGATCGCCTTCTTCCTGCTCGGCGTGCTCATCGCCGGCACCGCGCTGCTGTTCACCCGCGCCCGGGTCGAGGCGGACCGCGACGGCGTGCGCGTGCGCAACCCGCTGAGCACGAAGCACATCCCGTGGCAGGTCGTCCGGGGCGTCCGGCTCGACGACGGCGCGCCCTGGGCGGTGCTCGACCTGCAGGACGACGAGACGGTGCAGCTGCTCGGGGTGCAGGCCAACGACGGCGACCGGGCGGTCGACGCGGTGCTCGCCCTGCGCGCGCTGCTCGTCCAGAGCCGGGGCTGAGCGCACCACCGACCAGCGCACCTCACGATCCGGGCACGATCGGGCGCGGAGCGGTCCGTCGCGGACGGGGGACCGGCACGCTGCCGTCACCCTCTCCTCGCGTTGCGCGACCACGCGCCGATGTCCAGGACGTGACCGTGACCCGCACGCCGCTCCGCGCGCCCTCCCGCACGCTCGCCGCCGGGCTGCTCGTCGGCCTGCTGGCCGCGCCGACGGCCGCGCACGCCGGGGC
>CAXTFU010000311.1:0-5576 GCA_964243385.1 uncultured bacterium
GGTCTGGGCTGGCTGCGCAGCCGCACGACCGCGGTGCTCGCCGCCTGACGGGCGCTGCCTACGCTGGACGGGTGTCGACGCTGGCGGACCTCGTCCGGGGACGCACGACGCTGACCGCGGCCGACCTCGGCTGGCTGCAGCGCCTCGTGCAGGAGTGGCAGCTCGTCGCCGACCTGTCGTTCGCCGACCTCGTCCTGCACGTGCGCACGACCGGCGGCAGCTGGCTGGCGGTCGCCCACATGCGCCCGACGACCGGACCCACCGCGTACCCGCAGGACGTCGTGGGCTCGGAGGCCGCCGCCGGCGACGCGGTGCGCTTCGAGCGGGCGGTCGCGGGCCTGCGCCCGCCGCCCGGCCCCGAGCCGGACTGGCGGTCGCGCGTGCCCGTCCGGTCGGAGCTCGTGCCGGTGCGCCGCAGCGGTCGGGTGCTCGCCGTGCTCGCCCGCGACACCGACCTGAACGCCGCCCGCATGCCCAGCGCGCTCGAGCTGACCTACCTGACGACCGCCGGCGAGCTGCTCGAGATGGTGGGGGAGGGCCGCTTCCCCTTCCCGGGGCAGGGCGTCGACTCCGAGCACGCCCCCCGCGTCGGCGACGGCCTCGTCCGCCTCGACCGGACCGGGCACGTCGTCTACGCGAGCCCGAACGCGCAGTCGGCCTTCCGCCGGCTCGGCGTGGGCGGCGACGTCGTGGGCGCGCACCTCGGCCACTCCATCTCGCGGCTCGTCGCGGCGCCGGGGGTGCTCGACGAACCGCGCGGGTCAGCGGCCCTGGCGGCGGTCCTGCGCTTCGCCGAGCCGCGGGAGTCCGAGGTCGAGGCGCAGGGCGCCACGGTCCTGCTGCGGGCCCTCCCGCTGCACCCGCGCGGCGAGCCTCGCGGTGCGCTGGTGCTCGTCCGGGACGTCACCGAGCTGCGCCACCGCGACCGGCAGATCCTGGGCAAGGACGCGACGATCCGCGAGATCCACCACCGGGTGAAGAACAACCTGCAGACGGTGGCGGCGCTGCTGCGGCTGCAGGCGCGGCGCATGGAGGTGCCCGAGGCGCGCGCCGCGCTCGAGGAGTCGGTGCGCCGGGTCGCGTCGATCGCGCTGGTGCACGAGACGCTGTCGCAGGCCTTCCAGGACGCGGTCCCGTTCGACGAGATCGCCGACCGGGTCATCGCCATGTGCGCGGAGGTCGCGGCGCCGGAGTCGTCCGTCCTGGTGCGCCGCACCGGCTCGTTCGGCGAGCTGCCCGCCGAGGTCGCGACCGCGATGGCGCTGGTGCTCACCGAGCTCGTGCAGAACGCCGTCGAGCACGCCTACGGGGGCGGGGCCGGCGGCCGGATCGAGGTGCTCGCCGAGGTCGCGGACGAGGTCCTGCGGGTCGAGGTCGTCGACGACGGCGCGGGCCTGCCCCCGGGCTTCGACCTGGCGGCGAGCCCGCGCCTCGGCCTGCGCATCGTGCGGACCCTCGTCGACGGCGAGCTGCGCGGCTCGCTCGCCGTCGTGCCCCGCCCGTCCGGCGGAGGTACGCGCGCCGTGCTGTGCGTGCCGCTCCCGGCGCCGGAGCCGCCGCGTCCCTGACGCGCAGCCGTCAGGTGACCGGAGCCGTCAGGTGACCGGAGCCGTCAGGCGCTCTGTGCGCGGGCCCGGGCGCCGCGGCGCTTGAGGGCCCGTCGCTCGTCCTCGCTGGTGCCGCCCCACACGCCGGCGTCCTGGCCGGTCTCGAGCGCCCAGGTCAGGCAGGGCTCGACGACCGGGCAGCGCCGGCACACGACCTTGGCGAGGTCGACCTGCGTCGCCGCGGGACCGGTGGTGCCGATCGGGAAGAACAGCTCGGGGTCCTCGTCGCGGCAGAGAGCGGCGTGGCGCCAGTCCATGCGTCCAACTCCTCGTGTCCGCGGCCGCGGGCCCTCGCCCGTCGACCGCACGTCCCGGCGCGCGTCGCGCTCGGACCAGCAGGGGGTGCGGGCGGTCCGCCGCCTTCGATGCACCGCCGGGATCACCGGGTGCCATCGGAAAGGCTGCTTTCTCGCTCGCGCGACCAGCGTTGCACCGGCGGCACGACCGTGGCAAGGGTCCTGCTCGCCGCACTTCGACTGACCGGTGTCGGTTTCGTCACGTCCGTACGGGCGCGTCCCGCCGCCACTGCCCCCGCCGCCGGGACTCACTCCTGCCGGGGCAGGCCGATCTCAAGAGGCGCCGCGGTCGGTGCCGGGCGGTCGGTCAGACGACGACGTCGAGCGCGGCCGGGAACGAGCGCAGGACGACCTCGGAGCGGTCGCCGAGGTCGTCACCGTCGACCTGGAAGGCCAGCGGACGGTCGGCGCGCAGCACGAACTCGGACCGGTCGTGCAGCTGCAACAGGTCGCGGCCGTGCGGACGGGCCGACGTCGCGAGGATCTGGCGCAGGTGCCGCAGCGTCGAGACGGTGCCGAGGCGGCGCAGCGCGAACAGGTCCAGGCCCCCGTCGAAGGACGCCTCCGGGCACGGCTGGACGGGCCGCGGGCCGAGGTAGGTCCAGGGCGTGGTGTTGCAGACCAGGGCCAGCGCGATGCGCTCCTCGAGGGCGTCGCCGTCGGGGGTCGTGCCGGTGACCGTCATGACCGGCGCGCGCTTGGCGTCCAGGAAGAAGTGCCGCACGCCCTGCCGGACGAACAGCCCGGGCGTCGCCGTCCGGCCGCCGGCCCGCGCGACCTCGACGCGGCGGACCACCTCGGCGTCCAGGCCGAGCCCCGCGCAGAAGGTGAACCAGCGGTCGTCCGCGGTGCCGAGGCCGATGCTGCGCCGCCCGTCGGACCGCAGCGCGCTGAGCAGGTGGCCGGTCGCCTCGACGGCGGTCGCCGGCAGCCCGAGCGCGCGGGCGAAGACGTTGGTGCTGCCGCCGGGGACCACGGCGAGCGCGGGCAGTCCGGAGGCGGGTCCGTCGGCGAGCAGGCCGTTGACGACCTCGTTCACCGTGCCGTCACCACCGAGCGCCACCACGACGTCGAGCCCGTCGACGACGGCCTGGCGGGCCAGCGACGTCGCGTGGCCGCGGGCCTCGGTCTGCACGACGTCGAGCTTGGTCTCGCTGGCGAGCGCGTAGGCCAGCACGTCGCGCATGCCGGGTGTCGTGGCCGTGGCCTTGGGGTTGACGACCAGCAGCGCTCGCATGGACAGAGGATATCCAGCAGTAGCCTTCCCACGCGTGAGGCTGACGTCGCCCGTGTCACGTGCCGCCGCGCTCGTCGGGCTCGAGGGCGTCGCGCTCGTCGTCCTGGGCCTCGGCTACGGGGTGGCCGGGGCGGTCGGCGACCCGTTCGACCGCACCGCGACGCTGCTCGAGGCGGGTTTCGCCGTCGTCGGCGGGGCGCTCGTCGTGCTGGTCGCGCTCGGCCTCGCGCGCGTGCGGGGCTGGTCGCGCTCGCCCGCGGTCGTCCTGCAGCTGCTGGCCCTGCCGGTCGGCGTCGGGCTCGTGCAGGGGCAGGTGTGGGCCGCCGCCGTCCCGGTGCTCGGGCTGGCAGGCGCGGTGCTGTACCTGCTCGCCACGCCCGAGGCCCGGCTGGCGTTCCGCGGCCTGGACTGACCGGCCTGGACCGGCCGTCCGCGACGGGCCGTCCACGACGAAGTGGTCGCGGTCTACTCGTCGACGAGCAGGCCCTGGCGCAGCTGGGCGAGCGTGCGGGCGAGGAGCCGCGAGACGTGCATCTGGCTGATGCCGAGCTCGCCGGCGATCTGCGACTGCGTCATGTTGCCGAAGAACCGGAGCATGAGGATCTTCTTCTCGCGGGGCGGCAGCTGCTCGAGCAGCGGCTTGAGCGACTCGCGGTACTCCACGCCCTCGAGCGCGTCGTCCATCATGCCGAGCGAGTCGGCGACCGCGGGCGAGTCGTCGTCGCCGCCGTCGGGCGCGTCCAGGCTGACGGCCGAGTAGGCGTTCGCCGACTCGAGGCCCTCGAGGATCTCCTCCTCGGTGAGCCCGAGGTGCCCGGCGAGCTCGGCCACGGTCGGCGAGCGGCCGTTCTTCTGCGACAGCTCGCTGGTCGCCTTGGTGAGGCTGAGCTTGAGCTCCTGCAGGCGGCGCGGGACGCGGATCGCCCAGCCCTTGTCGCGGAAGTGCCGCTTGATCTCGCCGACGATCGTCGGGGTCGCGTAGGTCGAGAACTCGACGCCGCGCTCGAGGTCGAAGCGGTCGACGGACTTGATGAGCCCGATGGTGGCGACCTGGATGAGGTCGTCGAGCGGCTCGCCGCGGTTGCGGAAGCGCCGCGCCAGGTACTCCACGAGGGGCAGGTGCGCCTCGACGAGCTGCTCGCGCAGCCGGACCCGGTCGGGGTGGTCGTCGGGCAGGTCGGCCAGGCGCAGGAACATCTCGCGGGCCTTGGCGCGGTCGGCCGCCGTGCGCTCCTGGCGCAGGGTCAGCGGGACGGCGACGGCCTCGGCGGCGTCCGGACCGTCGGCGCCGACGGCGGTCGCGTCCCCGGTCAGCACGTCGGGGGTCAGGGCGTCCGGGGCCAGGGCGTCCGGGGACAGGGCGTCCGGGACGAGGGCGTCGGGTGCCAGGGCGTCGGGTGCCAGGGCGTCGGGTGCCAGGGCGTCGGGTGCAGCCTCGTCCGGGCTGCCCGGCTGGGACGGCGTCGCGGGATCGACGACGGCGGGCTCGAGGTGGGTGGCGTCCATCACGACGACCCGGGCAGGGCGTCGGCCTTGTGCTTGTGCAGCGACAGCGTGACGCGGTCGTCGGCGTCGACCGAGCTGTCGACCTGGCCGGCGAGCGCGGTGAGCACCGTCCAGGCGAAGGTGTCGCGCGAGGGCTCCGTGCCGTCCAGCGTGAGCACGCTGACGTCGATGCGGATGGCGTCTGCGGTCAGCTCGAAGGTGCACTCCAGGTCGGCGCCCGGCACCGCCTGGGTGAGCAGCATCGCGCAGGCCTCGTCGACCGCGATCCGCAGGTCCTCGATGTCGTCGATGGTGAAGTCGAGCCGCGAGGCCAGGCTCGCGGTCGCGGTGCGCAGCACGGACAGGTAGGCGCCCGCCGCGGGCAGCCGGAGCACCACGACGTCGCGCCCGGCCCCTGACGGCGTCACGGTGTCCCTCTCGGTCGTCGTCCCCTGAAGCTCGGCCATGCCCCCTCCGGGTGCCGGCGCGTCGCCGGCGGTCGTCCTCGCGCACCGTCCGGGCGTCCGGACGTCCCGGCCCTTCGGGCTCCGGTCCCCTCATCGTATGTCCGCGCGTCGCGGCGGCGCCCAGCAGACTGGTGCGGGTGACGCTCCCGGACGACCTGCGCGCGGCGGGTGCGCGCGAGCGCGGTCCGGTCTCGCTGGTGGTCGCGCCCGGGGGCGTGGGGCTCGCCTGGCCCGGCGGCAGCCGGCGGGTCGACGACGATCCGGTCGAGGTCGTGCGCGCGCTCTCACCGCTGCAGCCCCGGTGGACCTGGTGGTCGGCCGACGCCGCGGCGCGTCCGCTGATGCGGGCCGGGCTGCAGGTGCGGGCGTCGTGGGACCTCGCCGCCGTCGGGCGGTCCGTGCACGGCCTGCGCCGCGACGACCCGGCGGCGGTGTGGGCCGCGGCGCACGAGCTGCCGGAGCCGGCGCCGCTGCGCGGCGGGAC
>CAXTFU010000312.1:0-5565 GCA_964243385.1 uncultured bacterium
GCGCCCCTGACCTGCCGCGCCCCTGACCTGCCGCGCCCCTGACCTGCCGCGCCCCCTGACCTGCCGCGCCCGTCACCTGCCGCGCCCTGCCGGGCCGGACCCCGCCCTCCTGCCCGTCATCTCCCGTCCGCGCTGCCGCCGTGGCACCGTCGGGGCATGCCCCTCCCGTCCTTCGCCGCGCGGCTGCGCCGCCAGGCCGACGACTGCCGGACGCTCGGCAGCGCGCTCAACGGTGTCCTGCTCGACGGCGCGGCGGCGGAGCTCACCGGCGACGGGGCCGTCGCCGAGCTGCTCGCGCCGCTGGCTGACGCACCGCCCGACCACGCGCCCGGGCTGCGGTTCACCGGTGCCCTGCACCGGCTCGTGCTCGAGCGCCGGGCGCCGGCGCTGGCCGTGCACTACCCGAGCGTCGGCGGCACACCGGGTGACGTCTGGCCGGTCGCGCGTGCGATCGTCGAGCAGCACCTGGACGCGCTCCGCGAGCTGGTGCTGCGCCCGGTGCAGACCAACGAGGTCGGCCGCAGCACCGCGCTGCTCGGCGGGCTCCTGCACGTCGCCGCCGCGACCGGCCTGCCACTGCGACTGCTCGAGGTGGGCGCCAGCGGCGGGCTGAACCTGCAGGTCGACCGGTACCGGCACGAGGTCGCCGACGGGGTGGTGCTCGGTGACCCGTCCGCGCCGGTGGTGCTCGACGTCCCCTGGCAGGGACGGCTCCCGCCGCTGGACGCGCCGCTGCGCATCGTCGAGCGCGCGGGCTGCGACCCTGCACCGCTGGACCCGACGCGCACCGACGACCGCCTGACGCTGACGTCGTACGTCTGGCCCGACCAGCTCGACCGCTTCGCGCGGCTGCGCGGCGCGCTGCAGGTCGCGGCCGAGCACCCGGTCGCGGTGGAGGGCCTGCCGGCGAGCGCGTTCCTCGCCCGCGAGCTGCACCCGCGGCCCGGCGTCGCGACCGTCGTGTGGCACTCGGTGGTCTGGCAGTACCTGAGCGGATCGGAGCGGTCCGCGGTGAGCGCCCTGCTCGTCGACGCCGGGCAGCGGGCGAGCGCAGAGGCGCCGGTCGCGCACCTGCGGCTGGAGCCGGACGGCGAGGGGGCGTTCGGCGTCGTCCTCACGAGCTGGCCGGGCGGCCAGGAGCGGGTGCTCGCCCGGTGCGCCGCGCACGGACCGCCGGTCGTCTGGCGCTGAGCCCCTCGCGGCGGTGGCCCGGGCGCACCGCCGCCGAGCCCGCGTCCCGACGGCGCTGCTTGACGGTTGTCGGTCCGGAAGCGGAGCGTGACGCCCGTGATCCCCGCCACCTGCCCCCGCTGCGGTGCGGCCCTGCGCCCGCCCGGCCTGATGTCGAGCACCTGGGACTGCGACGTGCACGGGCCGGTCGCGCCCCTGCACAGCTACCCGCGCGTCAGCGCCGAGCTGCTCGCCCAGGCCGGGGCCAGGGCCCGGGTGCCGCTGTGGTGCCCGCTGCCGCTGCTGCCGGGCTGGACCGTCACGGGGCTGGCGGTCGCCGGGGACGACCGCAGCGGCGGCATCGCGACCGCGGTGGCGCTGTCCGGCCCGTCCCCGCTCGGCGGGCCCGCGGACATGGTGCTCGTGGCCGAGGAGCCCGGCACGGGGCTCGGCGCGCACTGCGCCGGCACCGACGGCCTCGATCCGGGCCAGGTCGCCGTCGGCCCTCCGGACGGCAAGCTCGAGGCGTCCGGCCACGACACCCCCCTGTGGCGCTGCGACAGCGCCGACGACCGCGCCGCCTTCGCCGGCGAGGCCGGGGGCGTGTGGCTGTGGGCCGTCATGTGGCCGCCCGCGGCGGAGCTGCTGCTGCTCGAGCACGTCGAGCTGCACGACCTGCGCCACGAGGCGCACGCGGGCGTCGACCTGCCCATCGGGGCGCCGACCTCCCGCCTCTGAGCGGCCGTGGCTCCGGCGCCGGCAGGCGCCCCTCGTCGGGGCGGCCCGGTCGCCGGAGGTCACTAGCCTGAGGGCCCTCCCCGTCCCGTTCTCAGGAGCACCGCCGTGCCCGGCCGCCAGATCGACCTGCACACCCACACCACCGCGTCGGACGGCACGACGCCGCCGGAGGGGCTCGTCCGGGAGGCGCTCGAGGCGGGCCTGGACGTCGTCGCGCTCACCGACCACGACACGACCGGCGGCTGGGACGCCGCCGCGGCGGCCCTGCCGGCCGGGTTGTCGCTCGTGCGCGGCGCGGAGATCTCGTGCGTGAGCGACGGGACGAGCCTGCACCTGCTGGCCTACCTGTTCGACCCCGACGAGCCGGCCTTCGCCGCGGCCCGCCTCGAGCTGCGCGACTCGCGCACCGGACGCGGCGAGCGGATGGCGCGCCTGCTCGAGGCGGACGGCACCGGTGTCACCTGGGCCCGGGTGCGCGAGCTGGCGGGCGGTGCCGTCGGCCGTCCGCACGTGGCGCAGGCGCTCATGGAGCAGGGGCACGTCGCCACCGTCTCGGCGGCGTTCACGCCCGAGTGGATCGGGACGGGCGGGCGCTACTGGGTCGACAAGACCGAGCTCGACGTCCTCGACGCGGTGCGGCTCGTGGCGGGCGCCGGCGGCGTGAGCGTCTTCGCCCACCCGCGGGCCACCAAGCGCGGACGCACCGTCAGCGACGAGGTCATCGTCGCGATGGCCGAGGCGGGCCTCGGCGGGCTGGAGGTCGACCACGTCGACCACGACCCCGACCAGCGCGCCGAGCTGCGCCGCCTGGCGGACCGGCTGGGCCTGCTCACGACCGGCAGCAGCGACTACCACGGGACGCACAAGACGGTCCGCCTCGGCGAGCACCGCACCGATCCCGCTTCGTACGACCGGATCGTCGCCGCCGCGACCGGCGTGCCGGTCCTGACCGCGTGAGCGCTTGGTTCGACGCGACCCTGTTCGGCGCGGTCTTCGTCACGCTGTTCGTGATCATGGACCCGCTCGGCAGCATCCCGCTGTTCCTCGGCCTGACGGGCGGGCGCACGAACAGGACGCGCGCCCGTCTGGCGGCTCAGGCGGTGCTCGTCTCGCTGTTCGTCATCAGCCTGTTCGCCGTCGTCGGGCAGCAGATCCTGCACTTCCTCGGGATCGGCATCCCCGCGCTGCAGGGGGCCGGCGGGCTGCTGCTGCTCATCGTCGCGCTCGAGCTGCTGACCGACCGGCAGGACGACCCGTCCGAGGTGCCGGACGTCAACGTCGCGCTCGTCCCGCTCGGCACGCCGCTGCTCGCCGGGCCGGGCGCCATCGTCGCGACGATCGTGTTCGTGCGGCAGGCGGACGGGCTCGCCGACGTCACCGCGATCGCGGCCGGCATCCTCGCGATCCACCTGGCCGTCTACCTGTCGCTGCGCTTCAGCGTCGCCATCACCCGGGTGATCCGGGAGAGCGGCATCGTGCTGCTGACCCGCATCGCCGGGCTGCTGCTCTCGGCGATCGCGGTGCAGCTCGTGGCCGACTCGGTGCGCGGCTTCATCGGCGAGGGGTAGCTGCGCGCCCGACCGGCAGGTGCGCAGCACGCCCGCGCGGCGCGTGGCCGGCCGCCGAGCGGGAAGATCCGGTGCATGACCACCGACCGGTTGCCGCCCGCCCCCGCCCGTGCCTGCACCCGGCGCACGCTGTCGGCGGTGCTGGCCTCGGGCGCGCTCGTCCTCGCGGTCCCCGCCGTCCCCGTGGCCGGGCTGGTGCTGGCGGCCGGTCCCGCCGGGGCGCAGACCGCGACGGTCAGCGAGCTCGTCGCCGACTTCGGGCAGGACCAGGTGGTGGTCGAGCCGGGCTTCGCGCTGGACGACCTCGACGAGACGAGCCTGAGCTCGATCGTCCAGTCGGCGCCGGCGTCGACCCCCGTCTTCTTCGCCGCGGTCACCCGCGCGACGTCGGACGAGGCCGGCAGCCCGTACGACCTCGCGGTCGAGCTCGGCCGCACCCTGGGCGACCCCGACGCGGTCGTGCTGGTCGTCACCGACCAGCCGCTGGTGGACGCCGAGCGGGGGGACGCGGCTGCGGCCCGCGGGATCGACACGGAGGCCGCGCTCACCGTTGCCGACGACGGCGGTGAGCTGACGGCCACGACCGTCACCGGGCTCGTGCGGGAGTTCACCGGGGAGATCGGCCGCCAGGCCGCCGGCGGCGGCACCTCCGGCACCTCTGGCTCCTCTGGTTCCTCCGGCGGTGGGAGCGGCACGCTGCTGACAGTCCTGGGGCTCGGGGCGCTGGGCTTCGGCGGCTACGCACTGCTGTCGTCGCGCCGGAGGTCCAAGGGCCGCACCCAGGACCTCGAGGACCTGCGGGCCGACGTCGAGTCGCTGTACGGCCGGCTCGGCAACGACGTCTCGACCCTCGCGCCGGGCGACGACGCGATCGCGCGTCAGGCCCTCGCGGACGCGAGCGAGCGGTACACGGCGACCGGCGCGCTGATGTCCACAGCGGACAGCCCGGGCGAGTACGCCGCGGCGCGCCGCACGGCGGTCGAGGGCATCACCGCGGCGCGCGTCGTCCGGCAGCGCCTCGGCCTGGACCCCGGTCCGGACGTCCCGATGCCGGAGAGCGCCGGTCCGCAGCTCACCGAGACCTCGCGGGTGCAGGTCGGTGAGGAGGAGTTCGAGGGCTCGCCGGCCTACGAACCGGGACGTCCGCACTACTACGAGGGCGGCTACTACGGCGACCAGCCGGTGCCGAGCGGCTGGTACGCGACGCCGTTCTGGCAGTCGCAGCTGCTCGGAAGCCTGCTGTCGGGCGGGATGGGTGGCTACGGCGGTGGCTACGGCCGTGGTTACGGCCGTGGTGGGCTCGGTGGCGGCTTCGGCGGTGGCGGCTTCGGGGGCGTGAGCGGCGGCGTCGGCGGCGGGGTCTTCGGTGGCGGCCTCGGCGGTGGACGCCGTCGCGGCGGAGGTGGCTTCGGCGGGGCCCTCGGTGGTGGTGGCCGCCGCAGCAGCGGTGGCGGCTGGGGCGGCGGTGGCCGCGGAGGCGGTGGCGGCTGGGGCGGCGGCGGGGGTCGCCGACGCGGCGGCGGCGGGGGTGGCTGGTGACCAGCGCGCTGTTCGTCTACACCAGCAACGGGGGCGGCGGCCTGTTCTTCCTGCTGCTCCTGATCGGCTTCTTCCTCGTCCCGATGCTCGTGATGCGGAGCATCCGGCGCACGGTGGCGCTGCCGCCAGGAGGGCCCGGGTGGGACGGTCCGCCGCAGCAGCCGGCCGCTGGAGGCTGGGACGTGCCCCAGGAGCCGGTGCTGCCGCCGGTGGCTGCGGCCGACGTGGTGTCACTGCGCGACCGCCTCGGCCATGACGTGAGCACGCTCGAGCCGGGGACCGACCCGGTGGCCCGGCAGGCGATGGCGGACGCGGCCGAGCGGTTGAGCACCTGCACCACGCTGCTCGAGCGCGCCTCCTCGGACGCCCAGCTGCGCACGGCCTGGCTGGCCGCGGTCGAGGGCCTGACGGCGAGCCGCGTCGTGCGCACTCGGCTGGGCCTCGACCCCGGCCCCGACATCCCGCTGCCGCCGACCGGGCCGCGGCTGCAGCAGGACACCCGGTTCGACGTCGGAGGACGTCCGCACGTCGGCGGGCCCGAGTACGCGCC
>CAXTFU010000313.1:0-5518 GCA_964243385.1 uncultured bacterium
CGGCACGCTCGTCGGCCGAGGAGGGCCTGTTCGCTTCGACTTCGAGGGCGAGCGAACGCTTGAGCGTTGCTGGACGCTGCGCGACGCGGCCAGAGGACACGTATGAGCCACCGATCGAGGACGCGGCCATCGACATCGCGCTGGACGAGCTGCAGGCCACGCGGGTCGGTGGCTTCACGGGAGTGCGCGACGACGCGCCGCACGCCGAGATGCAGCGCCTGCGCATGCGCTCGCGCCGACGGCTCCGCCGGGCGGCAGAGCTGCTCACGGCTGCACGAGGCACCCCGCTGTACGCGCTCGTGGCTGTGGCACTGGCCATCGGCCTGCGGCGGTGAGGCGCTCGCGCTGCGTTGGTCCGACGTCGATCTCGACAGCGGGTCGGTGACGGTGCGTCGGACGTCGAGCCGAGTGGGCAACGGCCTGACCTTCACGACGCCGAAGAGTGGCGAAGCGCGGACCGTGCCGTTGCACTCCCCCAGCGCCAGGGAGTGCACTCGCAGGTGATCGCGGAGATCTTGGGACACAGCGACATCCGGGTGACCTCGGCCGTCTACGCGCACGTCGGTGAGCAGCTGCAGCGCGACGCGGCTGAGCGCATGGCCACGCGCTCGACTGGGGGTCCGAGAGCCAGTCGTGGTCAGCGTTGTGGTCGAACACGCCAGAGGCGGTGTCCCGTTGCCGGGAACACCGCCTCTGACCTGCACGTCCTCGGTCGGGCTGACAGGATTTGAACCTGCGACCCCTTGACCCCCAGTCAAGTGCGCTACCAAGCTGCGCCACAGCCCGAGACCTGCTGCGCTGCGGGCATCCAGCACCCGGAGCGGACGCGAGCCTAGCAGCGTCGGGCCGTCCTCAGGCCTTGCGGCCCTTCTCGCGCACCTTCACGCTCACCTCGATCGGGCTGCCGGCGAAGCCGAAGTCCTCGCGCAGGCGGCGCTCGACGAAGCGGCGGTAGCCGGCCTCGAGGAAGCCGCTGGTGAACAGCACGAAGCGGGGCGGACGGGTGCCCGCCTGCGTCGCGAACAGGATCTTCGGCTGCTTGCCGCTGCGCACGGGCGGCGGCGTCTGGGCGACGAGCTCGCCGATCCAGGTGTTGAGCTTGCCGGTGGGGATGCGGGTCTCCCAGCCCTCCAGCGCGGTGTGCAGCGCCGGCGCGAGCTTGTCGACCGAGCGGCCGGTCATCGCCGACACGTTGAGGCGCGGCGCCCACTGCACGCGGGCGAGCTCGCGCTCGATCTCCTTGGCCAGCTGCGGGCGCCGGTCCTCGTCGACGAGGTCCCACTTGTTGAAGGCGATGACGAGCGCGCGGCCCGCGTCGACGGCCATGCCGATGACGCGCTGGTCCTGCTCGCTGATCGGCTCGCTCGCATCGAGCAGCACGACGGCGACCTCGGCCGCGTCGATCGCGCCCTGCGTGCGCAGGGAGGAGTAGTACTCGGCGCCGGACGCGTGCGAGACCCGCCGGCGCAGGCCTGCGGTGTCGACGAAGCGCCACGTCTCGCCGCCGACCTCGACGAGCGAGTCGACCGGGTCGCGGGTGGTGCCGGCGACGCTGTCGACGACGACGCGCTCCTCGCCGAGCAGCCGGTTCAGCAGCGACGACTTGCCGACGTTCGGGCGTCCGACGAGGGCGACGCGGCGGGGCCCGCCCTCCTGGTCGAAGCGCTCGGCGGGCGTCTCGGGCAGCGCGTCGAGGATGACGTCCAGCAGGTCACCGCTGCCGCGCCCGTGCAGCGCCGACACGGTGTACGGCTCGCCGAGGCCCAGCGACCACAGCATCGCGGCGTCCGCCTCGCCGCGCTCGTCGTCGACCTTGTTGGCGACCAGCACGACCGGCTTGCCGGCCTTGCGCAGCACCCGGACGACGGCCTCGTCGCTGTCGGTCGCGCCGACGTTGACGTCGACGACGAACAGGACGGCGTCGGCCGCCGCGACGGCGACCTCGGCCTGGGCGGCGACGGCCTTCTGGATGCCGACGGCGTCGGGGTCCCAGCCGCCGGTGTCGACGACGGTGAAGCGGCGGCCGCGCCACTGCGCGTCGTACGTGACGCGGTCTCGGGTGACGCCGGGGACGTCCTCGACGACGGCCTCGCGGCGGCCGAGGATGCGGTTGACGAGCGTGGACTTGCCGACGTTCGGGCGGCCGACGACCGCCAGCACCGGCTGGGCTGCGGTGTCGTCGAGGGCGGCGTCGTCGAGCATGGCGTCGGACGGGTTGTCGGAGCGGTACGGGTCGTGCTCGGTCATGTCAGGCCTTGCCTCGGGGGTCTGGGGTGCTGCGTCAAGGTGTTGCGTCAGGGGGCTGCGTGCAGGGTGCTGCGCCGCAGGTGGTCGACGAGGGCGCCGCGCAGCTGCTCGGCGGCGGCCCGGACGGTGGAGCGGGCCCGCGGGTCGCCGGGAACGACGACCTCGACGGGCGCGCCGAAGACGAGCACGACCGGGGCACGCAGCCGGGGGACGCGGCGGCCGCGGGGCAGTGCGGCGCTGGTGCCCTGCACGGAGATGGGGACGACGTCCGCGCCGCTGCGCAGGGCGAGGTAGGCCAGCCCGTCGGTGACGGTCTCGAAGCCGCCGCTGCCCCGCGTCCCCTCCGGGAACACGCCGAGCGCCCCGCCGCCCGCGAGGTGCGCGAGACCGGCCTTGAGCGCCGAGCGGTCCGGTGCGCCGCGGTGCACCGGGACGAGCCCGAGCCAGCCGCAGGCGCGCGCCCAGCCGCCGACGAAGACCTCGGACTTGGTGAGGACGCTCACCGGCCGGGGGCTGAAGCAGAAGACGAGCGGGCCGTCGAGGATGCCGCTGTGGTTGCCCGCGAGCAGGACCGCGCCGTCGCCCGGGACCTGCTCGAGCCCCTCGACCCGCACCCGCAGCAGCGTGCGCGCGGCCACCCGCCCGACGAGCCGGACCGCCAGCACGAGCGACGGCTTGACCGTCCCGGTGGCGTGCCGCCGCAGCGGCGGCACGGGCAGGACCGACACGGTCATCCGGTGATCCCCGCCCCCCGGGCGAGGTCGAGCACCCGGTCGACGACCTGCTGGGCGTCGAGGGCGCTGCTGTCGAGGTGCACCGCGTCGTCCGCCGCCTTGAGCGGGCTGGTCGCCCGGCTGCTGTCGAGGCGGTCGCGCCGGGCCAGGTCGGCGGCCACCGCGCCGACGCTCGCATCGACGACGCCCGCGTCGGTGTCGCCCGCGCGGCGAGACGCGCGCACCTCGGCGCTGGCGTCCAGGAAGACCTTGACCGGGGCGTCCGGGAACACGGCCGTGCCGATGTCGCGGCCCTCGAGCACCGCGCCGCCGTCACCGGCGAGCCGGCGCTGCAGGGCGACGAGCTGCGTGCGCACCGACGGCACGGCGCTGACGGCGCTCACCGCGGCCGTCACCTCGGGACCGCGGACGACCGCGGTGACGTCCTCGCCGTCGAGCCGGACGCCGGACGCGGCCGGGTCGGTCGACAGGTCGATGACGACCCTGCCGACGACGCCGGCGATGGCCGGGCCGTCGGTGAGCGGCGTGCCGGCCCGCAGGACGGCCAGCGTCGCCGCGCGGTAGGTGGCGCCGGTGTCGACGTAGCGCCAGCCGAGGCTGCGGGCCAGGCCGCGCGCCACCGTGCTCTTGCCCGACCCGGAGGGCCCGTCGAGCGCGATCACCTTGGGAGCAGCGGGCACGTCGAGTCCTGTCGGGCGGGGGCGGGGAGCACCCCTCAGCCTAGGTGGACCGGCCTCACACCAGGACGTGCCAGCCGGCGGCGGCGAGCGCCGAACGGGCGGCCGACTGCCCGTCGGCGGCGACGAGCACCTCGATGACGCCGCTGGGCCGTCCGGGCAGGTGCTCGACGCGCACGTCCTCGACGTTGATGCCGGCCTCGGCGGCGCTCACCAGGACCCCGGCGATCTGCCCGGGGCGGTCCGGCACCTCGACCGCGACGACGGCGAAGTCGCGGTCGGTCTCGCCCCGCTTCACCGGGACGAGGGCGCGTCCGGCGTTGCCGCGCACCAGCAGGTCCGAGATGCCGGCCCGGTCGAGCTGCTCGAGGGCGGCGGCAGCGGCGTCGAGCTCGCGGGCGAGGTCGCGCACGAGCGGCGCGAC
The DNA here is from genome assembly GCA_964243385.1 of uncultured bacterium. GTDB lineage: Bacteria > Actinomycetota > Actinomycetes > Mycobacteriales > SCTD01 > SCTD01. Next base: position 4,083 of record CAXTFU010000313.1, read on the forward strand.
GGCCGGGGCGTTCTGCGACAGGACGTCGACCCACAGCGCCGGCGCGCTGGCGGCGATGCGGCTGGTGTCCTGCAGGCCGGGGCCGGCGAGGCGCACCTCCTGCCCGGCGGCGTGGGCGAGCAGCACCGCGGCCACCGCGCTCGCGGCGACCTGCGGCAGGTGGCTGGCGAGCGCCACGGCGGCGTCGTGCTCGTCCGCCGGCAGCTCGAGCGGGACGGCGCCGCAGCGCTCGGCCAGCGACCGGACGGCGGCGAGCGCCTCGGCTCCGGTCTCGTCCGACGGGCACAGGGCCCACGGGCGTCCGACGAACAGCTCGCCGGTAGCGGCGCCCGGCCCGGACGACTCCTTGCCGGCCATCGGGTGCGTCCCGCACAGGGCGCCGAGCGCGGCGCCGGCGTCGGCGGCCTGCCGCTGCACCGGCGCCTGCACCGAGCTGACGTGGCTCCAGGTGCGGGCGACCCCTGCCCGCTGCAGCCGCACGAGCTCGCCCGCGACGACCGGCGGTGGCACGGCCAGCAGCACGTGCTGCGCCGGCTCGCGCCCGTCCCACGTCCGGCCGGCGCCCCGGGCGGCCGCCGTCGCGACGGCCCCGGCGTCGCGGTCGTGCAGCAGCACGTCCGTGTCGCCGCGCAGCGCGAGCCCGACCGACGTGCCGATCAGCCCCGTGCCCACGACGAGGAGGCCGGCGATCACCTCAGGCGGGCAGGTCGCGGCGCAGGGCGGCCGCGCCACGCAGGAAGACGTGCTTCACCTCGGCCCGCGGGCGGTCGGTCTCGACGTGGGCGAGGACGCGTAGCACCCGCGGCATCGCGCCCGGGACGGCGATCTCGCTGGCGCACAGCAGCGGCACGTCGACGAACCCCATCTGGCGCGCGGCGTACGCGGGGAACTCCGACGTCAGGTCGGGCGTCGCGGTGAACACGACGCTGATGAGGTCCTCCTGGGTGAGGGCGTTGCGCTCCAGCAGCGTCGTGAGCAGCTCGGTCGTCGCGCTGAGGACCTCGTCGCGGTCGTCGCGCTCGACCTGGATCGCGCCGCGGACGGCTCTCACTGCCATGCCGCCCAGCCTAGGTGCGGGGCGCTGCACCTCGACGAGCGCTCGGCGCTACATCTTGACGAGCGCGAACAGCCCCGCCAGCTCGTCCCGCGTGAGGTTGCGGATCTTGCCGGGCTTCTGCGGGCCGAGCTGCACGCCGCCGACCGACGTGCGCAGCAGGCGCTGCACGGGGTGGCCGACCTCGGCCAGCGCCCGGCGGACGATGTGCTTGCGCCCCTCGTGCAGCACCAGCTCGAGCAGCACCCGGTTGGCGTTGCTGTCGACGAGCTTGAACGAGTCGACGCGCACGAGACCGTCGTCGAGCTCGACGCCTTCGCGCAGCCGCTTGCCGACGTCGCGGGCGACCGGGCCGATGACCTCGGCCAGGTAGGTCTTGGGC